>SMXW01000037.1 GCA_004356805.1 Acidobacteriota bacterium
CGGGACGATCGTCGGAGCGGAGACCGAACTAGGCACCATCGAGGCTGAGACGGTTGTGCTGGCGTCAGGCATCTGGACCCGGCAGCTCGCCGACACGATAGGGGTCAATGTGCCCCTGCAGGCCTGTGAGCACTTTTACATCATCACCGAGCCGATCGAAGGGATGCTGCCTGGGATGCCAATTGTCCGGGACCCGGGCGGCTACACCTATTTCAAAGAGGAAACAGGCAAGATCATGGCCGGCTTCTTCGAGCCGGGAGGCAAGGTGTGGAAGCTTGATGGCATCCCCCGTGACTTCTCATTCGGGACCTTGCCTGAGGATTGGGACCACATCGGGCCCATTTTCGAACGGGCGATCCACCGAATGCCGGTCCTTGAAGACTGTGGGCTGCAACTCTTCTTCAACGGTCCGGAGGCTTTCACTCCTGACGGTGTCTACTACCTCGGGGAAACGCCGGAGGTCAAGAACTGCTTTGTGTCCGCGGGCTTCAACTCCGTAGGCGTTCAGTCGGCAGGTGGAGTTGGGTGGGTTCTTGCGGATTGGATCGCAGACCGGCATCCGCCGATGGATCTTTCGGCTGTCGACATACGACGTGTCTTTCCGTACCAGGCGAACCGTGAGTTTCTGGCAAGGCGCATTCCCGAGAGTCTCGGTCTGCTCTACGCGATGCATTGGCCGTTTCGTCAGTACGAGAGTGCCCGGAATCAGCGAATGTCTCCGATTCACCAACAGATCGACCGTGCTGGTGCTGTGTTCGGAGAGGTCGCGGGCTGGGAACGGCCGAATTGGTATGCCCTCGACGGTCAACAGAAAAAGTACGAGTACAGCTATGGCAAGCAGAACTGGTTCGAAGCGTCCGGCGTCGAGTGCGCAGCAGTACGGAACGCGGTTGGGTTCTTCGATCAGACATCGTTTGTCAAGCTCCGTGTCACCGGCCGAGACGCCGTGAAGGTACTCAGTGAAGTCTCGTCCAACGAGGTCGACGTTGCTGCTGGCAGGGCCGTCTATACCCAATGGTGCAACAACAGGGGCGGTATCGAAGCCGATCTCACGGTGACCAGGATCAGCGAGAACGAGTTCCTGGTCGTAACGTCGGCAGCCTCGGGGACTCGGGACCTCGCCTGGCTCCAGACGGCATGTCGCGACTACGAAGTCACCATCGTCGAAGTCACCAACGACTTCGCAACGTTTGGTGTGATGGGCCCTAAGTCGCGAGAGTTGCTCTCACAGCTTGGGTCAGCCGCACTGGGGAACGCAGACTTCCCCTTCGGTACTGCTCAGCAGGTCGAGCTGGCGGGTCATCTGGTTCTTGCTCTTCGCATGACCTTTGTGGGTGAGCTTGGCTGGGAGATCTACGTTCCTTGGGGCGAGGCGCCCTCGCTGTATGAAGTGATTGTTGCTGCGGGAGAAGACCACGGTCTTCGCCACGCCGGCTTCCACGCGATGAACACGCTTCGGCTCGAAGCCGGATACCGCCACTGGGGTCACGACATCACCGACGAGGACACACCCCTGGAGGCAGGCCTCGGCTTCGCGGTTGCGTGGGAGAAACCTTCGTTCACTGGCAGAGACGCTTTGCTCGCCCAGCGGGAGCAGCCTCGTTCCAAGCGGCTCATCCAGTTCAGACTCGAGGATCCGGATTGGCTGCTGTACCACGATGAACCGATCTATCGAGATGGAGAACTCGTGGGACGCACCAGCTCCGGCATGTGGAGCTACGTCGAGGGTCGGTCCCTGGCGATGGGCTACCTCACCAATACTGATGGTGTGACCAAAGGGTGGCTCGACGGAGGCACCTTCGAGATTGAGGTGGCGACCGAGAGGATCACGGCCACCCCGTCGATCCGGTCGTTCTACGACCCCGGAAAGGAGCGTGTTCGGGTCTGAGTCTCCGGCCCTCTAGACCACTCGACTGTCTCTGAGGAATGGGACCGGAACCGACGCGTCGAGTTCCCTAGCGAATTTGTGGCCCGAATACACAGCCGTGGCGATAGTTCCGGGATTGAGACAGTCACCGATACGGTCGATTGCAATCTGGCCGGCGAGGCTGTGATAGAGGGCATCTTGTGGTGCGCGTGACGTGATCATCACCACAGTTGCAGCTTCGATCTCCTTTGTCCTACCGGTGTAGATGGATCCAAGAACAGCGTGATCAGCCGTAACGCGGGCAAGTGCCATGCAAGTTTCGATCGGGATCTCGAGTTCGACTATCCGCTGCTGGATGCGGTACTGCTCCTCGGTGTGTCTGGTCCAAGTTGAGATCTCGTTCGCAGGAGTCACCAGGGTCACATCGAGTCCGTCCCGCCGAAGCAGCTCTGCAATCACACCGCCGATGTAGTAATGGTCGTCGTCGTAGACAACCACGGGACCCTCGGGCTGAAATCCAGCCAGGATGTCGTCGGGAGTGATGACGCGGGTGCTCTCCCAGCCACTTATGGGTTGCGCGTGCCATCTCCCGACGCCGTCATGCCTCCACTTCGCACCGGTTGCAATCACCACATGATCCGCCCCGTACTCCAGGATCTGGTCTTCGTCGATCTCACTTTCTAGGTAGTAGTCCACGTTCTTCAGCTTCCCAATCATCGTCAAACGCCAATCCCTGACACGCACCCATTCCTCGAGGCCGGGTAGACGCGACTCGAGTGTCACTCGCCCTCCGAGTTCACGGCGAGCCTCGGTCAGGGCCACTTCATAGCCACGCTGGCCAAGGGCGAGTGCCGCTTCGAGTCCCGCAGGCCCACCGCCAACAATCAGAACCGAAGATTCCGATCCCTTTTCCGGGATGTACTCGGGGTGCCAGCCCTTGCGCCATTCTTCGCCCATTGTCGGATTCTGCGTGCAGCGGATCGGGGTGCCCGTTTGGTCGCCGGTGTAGCAGATGTTGCACCCGATGCATTCCCGGATCTCGTCCTGACGGCCTTCGGCGATCTTCATCGGTAGGAATGGGTCAGCGATGGAGGGACGAGCCGCACCGATGAGGTCTATGACACCTTGGCGAACGAGACGCAGCATCGTCTCGGGGCTGGTGAATCTCCCGACGCTCACTACCGGCTTGTCCGTCACCGATTTGACCCAAGACATTGTCTTCTCGAGACCCGCTTCGGGCACGAATCGAGAGGTCCCCATCTCGTACGAATAGTCGTGCACCGTGATATCCCACAGATCGGGGAGGTCTCCGAGAAGCTCGAGCATTTCCCGAGGTTCGGTCGTGTTCTGGTCATCGTCCTCGCCGCCGGTGCTTGCCGAAAACCGGACGGCAACGGCACAAGTGTCGCCGATCTCTTCCTTGGTCTCGATGATGAGCTCTTTGAGTAGCCGAGCTCGGTTCTCGACCGATCCTCCGTATTCGTCGGTCCGTCGGTTCGAAGGCAGCAGGAACTGGTGTATGAGGTACCAATGCGCGGCGTAGACATAGACGATGTCGAATCCTGCACGCTTGGCACGTCGGGCAGCCTCGAGGTGCCACCGCTTGAGATCCTTGATATCCGACTTGTCCATTGCCTTGGTCTGCAGAGGGTCGTACACGCCGGCGAGCATGCTGTAGGGGCCCAAGGGCACCTCGCGGGT
This sequence comes from Acidobacteriota bacterium, assembly GCA_004356805.1. Lineage (GTDB taxonomy): Bacteria > Actinomycetota > Acidimicrobiia > Spongiisociales > ZC4RG35 > SZUA-217. The sequence continues at coordinate 3,569 of SMXW01000037.1, forward strand.
GTAGTTGTTTGCCGATGCGGCACCACCGTGCCAAAGCTCGATACCTGCGAGAGCACCATGTTCATGGATCTTGTCAACTGTCAGCGACATCGCCCTGATGTCCCCGTCGTCCCAAATCGATGCAGACGGATATGGCTCATCGTCAGACGATGGATGAATCGAGCAGTACTCCGTACAGACAGTGCCCCAGCCTCCCTCGGCTTTGACCCCACGGAGAGCTGCTACCGAATTCGGGCGGCGGTATCCCATGCCCGTGCAATGCGGGACTTGGTAAAAGCGGTTGGGCGCTGTCACAGGACCGATCTCAACCGGCTCGAAAAGCACGTCGAAACGCGGGTCACGTGCCATCCACTCGCTCCTCGATCGGGTTCGAGCACTCTAGGCTTTGAATAGTTGAACAGGACTGATAGCACTCGGCGGTTGTGATCCGTGCAAAATCGCGAAGTCCCCGGCAGCGGTTGACACCCACCGACCGAAATGACAGTTGTCATCGCGGCGGCTTAGAAGATGTCCAGTATCAGGGCGATGGTCTCTCGTATTTGATGAAGGACCTCGTTGCCAACGTTTCCTCGTACGGCTTCCACACGCCCTGGTGCGAAGACGCCGAAATCGGCCACATTGTCGTTCTCGTCGACCCAAAAACCGCACTAATGGCTATATACGCTCGTCACCGCGGATTCGATTGATGCCCGGGATCGACATGCTTGTTGGGGTGATCAAGGGGCGGAAGGGAAGGTGGTTGGGCCGTTAGCCCTTTGGGTCGGTTAGCCAACTAGCTGCAGAGCTGAGAGAGCTGAAGCTCTTGTTCTGTAACGCTTGTATCGTGTGAATTCATGCGGTTCTTAGCGGTTTTTGCCCTTATAGCCGTTGCCGAGATGGCAACATTCTTCTGGGTTGAATCAAGGATCGGGCTGGGGTGGGCGCTTGGACTCGCTGTTCTCACGGCGTTGGTCGGATCGTTTCTGGTTCGACGGGCCGGCCTTTCAGTACTCAGTCGTATCCAGCGCAAGCTTGGTCAAGGCCGGCTACCGGGGCGCGAACTCAGCGATGGTGCTGCCATCCTCGTCTCTGGCGCATTCTTGATCTCACCGGGTTTCATCACCGACGTGCTGGGATTCCTGCTGCTGATTCCACCGCTGCGCGGTTTGCTCTATCGCATGCTTTCCAAACGTCTTTCAGCAAGGTTCACCGTATTCGGCACCAGCGGTCAAACGCTGCGTAGGGACTGGTACGAGGCGCCTGGGTCGGCCGGCAGTCAGCGCGAAGAGGTCATCGACGTCGACGACCTGGAATAGCTACCGACCTGACCCCTGCGAGGACTATCGCACGGCGCTAGCCAGACTCAGACACTGCGGTGCTCGCCCTGCTCGGATCGAGGTGCCGTCAGGGGCGGCTCCGAGCCCGTCGAGTGGTTAGCGATCTGGCACACGGCTGGGGGTGGGCTTAGCCTCGAAGGAAGGTGCGGACAGTGTCGATCGAGTCCGCATCATCGGCGTTCTTGTCATCGCGGAAGCCCTTGACTCGAGCGAAACGGAGGGCGACACCACCCGGATATCGGCTGCTGCGCTGCACCCCGTCGAAGGCGATCTCGTAAACAATCTGCGGCTTCAGGTGGACCACACGACCCTCCCTGTGGTCCTCGATTTCGAGGAACCGAGCCGTCTGCCATTCCAGCAGCTCGTCGGTGAGGCCCTTGAAAGTCTTGCCCAACATGACGAACCCACCCCGCACGTCCCGGGCACCCAGATGCAGGTTGGAGAGCCATCCCTGCCGGCGCCCCGATCCCCATTCAGCGGCGAGTATCACGAGATCGAGGGTGTGGGTGGGCTTCACCTTCAGCCAAGCGGAGCCACGACGACCGGCCTCATAAGGCTGATCCGGGACAGATACATGATCCATCACACGCAACACGTCCCAGATCTTCGTTTCTCCAACCCGGTTCACTCGGGTTTTTGATGGCCGAGGGATCCTAAGTTGCCATATAGCCACGCTGAAACCCCGGGTACGACCGAGGTTGGATGACTTCAGATCGCAGCCGTCTCCACCACTACTCCCCGGGGGGTGGGTGTCGGGTCGGGGGCTACCCTCGGCAACCGGAGGTGCGTGCGATGGCGAACATGGTCGAATACGAGGCCACCCGAGCCGATTTTCGGGTCGAAGTGCCCGAGTTCTTCAACTACACGGGTGACGTGATCGGGACTCGGGCGGACGAGACCCCCGACAAAGTCGCCTTGATCGCAGTCGAACCCGATGGCCTCGCGGTCAGTCGCTACACGTTCGCCGACCTGGCCGACTTGGCCCATCGCACCGCCCACCTACTCCGTCACCACGGCATCGGCAAGGGGGACCGGGTATTCGTGCAGTTGCCTCGGGTCGTCGAGTGGTACGCGGCGCTGTTGGGATGTTTTCAGGTCGGGGCGATCCCCATGCCCGGCACCACTCAACTCATGCCCAAGGACCAGTCCTATCGCATCAACCAGGCCGGCGCGGTTGCCGCCATCTGTGATGGGCCGGGGGCGGGCCACCTCGACGAAGTAACCGACGAATGCCCGTCCCTCATGACCCGATTCGTAGTCGGTGCCGACCGGCCGGGGTGGACAACGTTTGGTGCTGCCCTCGAAGCGATGCCGGCCGAACCTGGCCCCGTGGAACGGACACGCTCCGACGATCCTCTCCTCCTCTACTTCACTTCGGGCACCACCGCCCACCCCAAGATGGTCCAGCACCTCGGTTCCTACGCCCTTGGTCACGAGATCACCGCTCGGTTCTGGCACGACCTGACTCCGGACGACATCCATTGGACCGTGTCCGATACCGGCTGGGCAAAGGCGGCATGGGGAAAGCTGTTCGGCCAGTGGATCGTTGGGGCTGCCGTCGTGATGTGGAACATCGTCGGCAAGCCCGACTTCGACCGGATGCTGGGTCTGATCGGCGAATTGGGCGTCACTTCGTTCTGTGCACCGCCGACGCTATATCGGGCATTCGCCCAGATGGACCTGTCCGCCTACGACTGGTCGACGCTGCGGCACTGCACCAGTGCAGGTGAGCCCCTCAACCCCGAAGTCATCGAAACCTGGAAGTCGGTCACCGGGACCGAGCTCTACGACGGCTACGGCCAGACCGAGACCGTGTGCGTGGTCGCCAACCACCCGAGCCTCCCGGTCAAGCCGGGCTCGATGGGCCGTCCCGCACCTGGGGTGGATGTCGATGTGGTCGACGACGACGGCGTGATCTGCGCCGATGGCGAGGAGGGCAATATCGCGGTTGGCACCGACCCGTGGCCGGTTGGGCTGTTCCGCGGTTACTGGAGGGATGAGGAACGGACCGCCCAGGTGTTCCAGCACGGCTGGTACTACACGGGCGATCGGGCATACCGAGACGAAGACGGGTATCTCTGGTTTGTCGGCCGGGCCGATGACGTCATTCTCTCCGCCGCCTACCGGATCGGGCCGTTCGAGGTTGAGTCGGCGCTGATCGAGCACCCCGCCGTCGCCGAAGCAGCTGTGGTCGCCAAGCCCGACCCCGACCGGGGCAACATCGTGAAGGCGTTCATCATCCTCGCTCCTGGGTACCAACCATCAGACGAGCTCACCGTCGAGATCCAGGATCACGTCAAAGCGATCACCGCTCCCTACAAGTACCCCCGAGAGATCACCTACTTGACGGAACTGCCGAAGACGATTTCCGGCAAGATCCGAAGGATCGACCTCCGTGACATGGTGTGAGTCTCCAAGACGACTGGTTCGGTCATGGAGACCGACCGGCTCAGCGAACATGTCGGTAGGGTCGATGGATGGTCGAAATCGACGTTGTGGCTGAAGGCGCTTCCTACCGGGTGACCGTCACCGACGGTGGATCCTCGACGCATCTCGTAACCGTTGCTCCCTCCGATCTGGAGCGACTGGCCGAAGGGAGATCGGTCGAAGCGTTGATCGAAGCCTCCTTCCGCTTTCTCCTCGATCGGGAGCCCAAGGAGTCGATCATGGGACGGTTTGACCTGAGTGTGATCTCTCGTTACTTCCCCGAGTACGAGTCAACGATCGCCGACTATCTGTGAGCGGCGACCCCGAGTCCATCGCCAGAGCAGCCTTTGACGCCGAACACCTGACACCGCATTCGTGGTCCAACCAGGCCGGGTTTGTGTACAGCGAACATCGGCATCCGTATCACAAGGTGCTGTTCTGCATCAGCGGTTCGATCACCTTCCACTCCCCGGACGGAGATGTCCACCTGGAGCCGGGGGACCGGCTCGATCTCTCCCCGGGCACTCCACACGGTGCCACGGTGGGACCCGACGGGGTCACCTGCATGGAAGCCGCCCGGGATTAGGAGTCTTCTGATTGATGCCCTGCCCGCGGCCGCGCCGTGCTCAATCCGGAACACCGGGGCCTTCGGCGTTGTTGCAGCGATCACGTGGCATATCGACGATGGTCCAAGCTGGGGATTCGGGCGCTGGCCCTGGCGTTGATCCTGGCTGCATGCGGAGGCACCAGCAATGACGGCGGGACTTCGACCTCCACAACTTCGTCTCCGGCCGAAACTGCCAGCCCGGGAGGCGAACAGGCCTCGACTACAACATCTGCGGCGGAGGGGGAAACCTCCGAGCTGTCTTTCTCGGTTGCCGAAGGGTGGAAGGCCGTCGCACTCGGGCCCGGAGTCAAGCCGGCGGTGGCGCTGGACCCCTCCGGCGCTCCTGGGGTGACATGGCTCTTCGAAGCGGTAGGGGAGGGATTCTTGGCTTTTGCCGAGTCGAGCGACGATTGGATGGTTCAGGTCCTGGGCGAGGGCTACTTCTATGGCCCGATCGGACTCGCCTACGACCCGGACGGCACGCCCAGCATCGTTTTCCACGATCACCAGGCAGACAGCCTCGACCCTGAACTCGGCGATCTGGTGCGACTGTTCTGGGACGGCTCGGCCTGGGTCGAGGACATCGCCAACGACTCCGGCCACGACGGCTGGGATGCGACCGTGGTCATAGGAGACGACGGTGTGATTCATGCCGCCGGGGTCGATCCGGCTCAGTTCGGCCGGACCGAAGGCGTCGAGTACTACAACAACACCGGCGCCGGCTGGGATGTAACCCAGATCGGGAGCGGCCCGATCCCGTACCAGTTCAACGTGGCGCTGGCGCTCGACCAGTCGGGATCGCCGAGCATCACTTATTACGACGACACCGACCAGGATCTCGTCTTCGCTCACCTCGAGAATGGGTCATGGAATCTGGAGCGGGCTGCCGAAGAGGGCAACGTCGGAAAGTACTCATCACTCGCATACGACGGCGAGGGCCGCCCCGCCGCCAGTTTCTTCCACCAGACAGGAAGTACCGAAGGTGAGATCGTTTTCGCATTGAGGGGCGATGATGGATGGATCTCGGAAACCATCGGGCAACTCGCCGCGTTCTCGGAGTCCAATGCCCGGCGTAACTCGTCTCTTGCTTTCGACAGCCAAGGCCGTGCCCATGTGGTGTTCTCTGATACCCAGGGCGTCTGGTACGCCGTTCGTGGAGAGTCGGGTTGGGAGGTCCAGCAGATCGTTCAAGCCGGTCTTCCACTCGGCCAGTTGGTTTCGTTGGCAATCGATGGAGACGATCGTCCCCACATCGCCATCTACGAGGTCACCCAGGCACAGCCCCTCGATGGTTTGGTGTCCTACATAACTACGGAATAGTGATCCTGGGTATCAACACGATCTGATTAGGTGGGCGACACTTGGCCTGGCGGGTTCTGCTGAGGCAGCCCGCCAAATTGCCATCCCTACACGTACTCGTTCTTCGTGGGTTTCCTCAGCGGAGGTTTCGGAGTCTTAGGCCGGGAACCTGCTCAAAATCGGATCGGTTGCGGGTGAAGAGACCCAGTTTGTTTTCGACCGCAGTTGCCGCGATGAGGGCATCGGTCAGACGGAGTCCGGTTTCGCGCCAAATCCGTCCTGCCCGCTCCGCCACGCCGCGTCCGACGTGGATCTCTCTAAAGGCCGCCAGCAACGCCCGTCTGGGCGATATTGGATCCGCTCGCTCATGGCCACATCTTCAGGCTGCGTCCGTCGGCTCGCCGATCGATGACTCCCCCGGCATGGCTGACTCCTCCTTCTTCCGGCCGAAGTCCAAGCATGCCCCTTGTCACACCGCTGAAGCCCGCGACACGCCCTCGCTAGCGCCTAGTTCGGTTGTGGCACAACCCGGATGTAGGGGAGTGGCGACTCCCAGCCATCGGGGTACTTCTCGGTGGCCTCGTCGTCGGAGACCGAGGGCAGGATGATCACGTCGTCGCCCTGTTCCCAGTTGGCTGGAGTGGCCACCTTTTCGTTGGCGGTGAGCTGGCAGGAGTCCAGCAGCCTCAGGATCTCGGCGAAGTTCCGGCCGGTGCTCATGGGATAGGTGAGGGTCGCCTTGATTCTCTTGTCGGGTCCGATGATGAAAACTGAGCGGGCGGTCGCGTTGTCGGCCGGCGTCCTCCCCTCAGACGTGTCGCCTGCGTCGGCCGGCAACATGTCGTAGAGCTTCACGACCTCGAGGCTCGGGTCACCAATCAGTGGGTAGGTGACCGCATGGCCTTGGGACGCTTTGATGTCATCGGACCAGGCCTCGTGGTCGCTGACCCCGTCGACGCTGATGCCAATGATCTGACAGCCACGCTTGTCGAACTCGGCTTTCAGGCCCGCAAGCAAACCCAGCTCGGTGGTGCAGACGGGCGTGAAGTCCTTCGGATGAGAGAACATCAGCGCCCAGCCGTCGCCGATCCACTCGTGAAAGCTGATCGTGCCCTGAGTGGTCTCCGCCGTGAAATCGGGTGCCACATCGTTGATTCGTAGAGACACTGTGATCCTCCTCGTATCGACCTGATCTGTCTCCGACACCCCGATGATATCGCGTGCTCCGGGTTGGTATCACAGGCACACCATCAGCTGATGGTGAGGAGGCTCTTCTCGACGGGGCCACCGCTCCGTTGCCATTCGGGGTAGCCGTCTTCGAGCCGTCGGGCGGCTCGTCCTCTAGCGAGGAGCGAACGCACAGCCTGGTCGGCGTACACGCAGTAGGGCCCTCGGCAGTAGGCGACGATTTCCCGATCCGCGGGCAGCGAGGGGAGCAGTTCGTCGAGTTGATCGGGCGGGATGGGGATCGCTCCGGGGATGTGTCCGGCGTCGTACTCGGCTCTGGGCCGCACGTCGATGAGGGTCGCCTGGTCGCGTTGTAGCCGCTCTTGGAGTTCGCTGCGGGTAATGGTTGTGATCTCGGTGCGATTTCCGAGATAGGCGTCGGTGAGTTGGTCGATGTCGTCGAGATGTCGCGTTGTGACATCGCGCAGCGCGACCCATAGGTCGTATACGCGTTCGTCTGTGAGGCGGTAGTAGATGCGTGTGCCGTCTCGGCGAGTGCTGACCAGTCCGGCACGGGCCAGCCTGCGCAGGTGGTGTGAAGTGTTGGCGACGCTCTGGTCGATAGCGTCGGCGACGTGTTCGACGCTTCTCTCGCCCTGGGCGAGCAGTTCGATGATCTCCGCCCTTCGACCATTGGCCATCGCCCCGGCGACCGCGGCGAAACCGTCGAAGAGAGCGTTCTTGGCGGGACGCCGTCCGATCGTCGACTGTGTCGTCACCTTTTCTCCTGCATCCCTCAGATCGTAACCCATATTCAAAGGAACGTTTGATTATGGAGGTCGGTTCTCGGTATGGTCATCCACTACACCTTTGGATATGAGGGAATCTTTTCATGGACATCGTGCCCATCATCGATGTTGGACTGGGAAACAGCAGTTATGTCGTCGACCTCGGCGACGGCAGTGCACTCGTTGTCGATCCGGAACGGGATCCGTCGCCCTACCTCGAGGTGGCTGAACGCCGAAAACTACGGTTACGGTTCACCGTCGAGACCCACCTCCATGCCGACTTCGTCTCCGGCAGCCGCGAGCTCATCGCAGAGGGGGCGGAGCTGCTCGCCCCAGGGGGAAGTGACCTGGCTTTTGATTATCGCCGACTGGAAGACGGCGAGGAGATAGAGGTCGGTGGCATGACCCTCCGAGCAATCGCGACTCCTGGGCACACCCCGGAACACCTCGCATACCTCTTGTTGGATGATGCCTCACCGCTTGCGTTGTTCTCGGGCGGGACGCTCATCGCGGGCGGTGTCGCCCGCACCGACCTGCTCTCACCTGACCTGACGGAACCGCTCGCACGGGCGGCGTACCGTTCAATCCGGGATCGGCTCCTGGTACTTCCCGACGACTTGGCGGTGTACCCGACCCATGGGGCCGGGTCGTTCTGCTCCACTGCGTCCACCGGGGAGAGGACGACGACCATCGGGAGGGAGCGGCGCTCGAACCCGCTCCTGAACGTCGACACCGAGGACGACTTCGTGGCGACCCTGCTCGGGGGGTTTGGGTCCTACCCGCTCTATTTTGGCCGGCTGCGGGACCTCAATCGCGCCGGGCCAGAGGTCTACGGCGCAAACCCGCCAGTCCTCCGTCCACTCTCACAGGAGGAAGTCGCCACGCTTCAAGCCGATGGTGCCGTAGTCGTCGATGCCCGTCCGATCGAACGGTATGCCGCCGGTCACATACCGAACTCGGTGTCGATCGAGTTGCGTGACCAATTTGGAACCTGGTTGGGATGGCTCGCTGACCCGAACCGCCCCATCATCATCGTTGTCGACGATGACCAGGACATCACAGGCCTGGTGTGGCAGATCCTCAACGTCGGCTTCGAGCCGCCGAAGGGGCGACTCGCAGGTGGGATCAGCGCCTGGCGCGCCGCCGGTCGGCCCATAACGCAGACCGACCTCATCCCGGCGGCGGAGGTCAGCGCCGACCGGACGATCGTCGACGTCCGACAGTTCTCCGAATGGCAGACGGACCACGTCACGGGAGCGGTCCACATCGAACTCGGTGACATCGCGGCACAAGCGGCTCAGCTCGAAGGCGACATACAGCTCCACTGCGGTCATGGTCAACGGGCCATGACCGCCGCCAGTCTCCTCGAGCAGGCCGGTGTCGAGGCATCGGCAGTCGTCACCGGCGGGCCAAGGCAAGTGACCGCCGCCCTTGCCGGCAGTCAGCCCTAAAGATGCCGGCACCAAACGGGGACAGAATCCGGCTTGGCCTACGCGCCAACCTGGCCCAGTTCACCCTGTTGGTTGTGGTCAACGCCCTGGTGGGTGGGATGTTGGGCCAGGAACGCACGGTTCTCCCGCTGCTCGCCAAAGAGGAGTTCGGTCTCACAGGAATCACCGTGGCGATGACCTTCATCGTGGCTTTCGGGTTGGTGAAGGCGGTCACCAACTTCGTGGCTGGGACCTTGTCGGATCGGCTCGGCCGCAAGCCGATACTCGTCACCGGATGGCTCATCGGGCTCCCGGTGCCGCTGCTGCTGATCTGGGCGCCGGTCTGGGGCTGGGTCGTGTTCGCCAACGTGTTACTCGGGATCAACCAGGGTCTCACCTGGTCAACCACGGTGATCATGAAGATCGACCTGGCCGGGCCCAAACAGCGTGGGTTGGCGATGGGACTCAACGAAGCCGCCGGATATATGGCCGTCTCGGTGACGGCACTGCTCACTGGATACATCGCCGCACGAACCGGGTTGCGACCCGAACCGTTCTACCTGGGCATCGCCTACGCGGTGCTCGGTCTCGGATTGTCGACCGTCGCGGTGCGCGAAACCCGTCACTACGCCGCCTACGAGGCAGCCAATCACCAAGGCGCCGACGACGCCCTCGACGAGGGCCTTTCCACGCGAGACGTGTTCATCCAGACCAGCATTGCGGAGCCATCTCTATCGGCGGCAAGCCAGGCGGGACTTGTCAACAATCTCAACGACGGCATGGCTTGGGGTCTACTACCGCTGTTCTTCGCCGCGGCCGGCATCTCGGTGGGGCGCATCGGTGTGCTGGTAGCCATCTACCCGGCGGTGTGGGGTCTCGGGCAGCTCGTCACCGGCGCCTGGTCCGACCGTGTTGGGCGGAAACGTCTCATCGTGGCCGGGATGTGGGTCCAGGCAGTGGCCATTGGGCTCATCGCCAGCGGAGAGGAATTCGCCATGTGGGCGTGGGCGATGGCCCTCCTCGGAGTCGGGACCGCCCTTGTCTATCCCACGCTCCTGGCCGCGGTCGGCGATGTCGCCCATCCCCGCTGGCGGGCCTCCGCTGTCGGCGTCTACCGCATGTGGCGCGACGCCGGGTTCGCCGTTGGTGCTCTTCTCGCCGGCATCATCGCCGACGTCATCGATCCGCCTGCCGCCATCTGGACAGTCGCCTTCCTCACTGCCGCCTCCGGCACACTCGTCGCCGTCCGGATGCGGGAGACCCACCCCCAGGCGCTCGCCCGCTCCCAGTGAGATTGCCTGTGGCTGGCATCGGTGTCTCCCAGCCCGAAAAGGTCGCATGACGTCTGACCTGACACCGGTTTGACGATGCGCCCATACCCGCCCGAGACCCCCCAATTGCTCCTGGGACGTTCCCACTCGATCAGTTCGGGTTAGCGGCTCGGAGACATGGGGAGGCATGTAGCTTCCCGTCATGTTCGATCACGCTGCCACAGCGGTCGAGGCTGCTCTCGAAGCCGGAGCGGTCTATGCCGACGCCCGCTACCTCGAAGCACGCAGCGAGACCATCGAGGTGTTCAACGGGAGCGTGCGGCAATTGGATCGCATCGAGTCCGCAGGAGTCGGAGTACGGGCTCTCCTCGGGTCGTCGTGGGGGTTCTTCGGAACCCATGACCTCTCCTCCCGTGGTCTACGCGCCGCCGGGCATCGAGCTGCCGAAATCGCCGAGGCCTCGGCTGCCGTTCCGGGAGACCCGTTCCAACTGGCGGACGTATCGGTTGTCGAAGCCGAGTACGAGACACCGCACGAGGAGTCACTATTCGAGGTCCCGCTCTCGGAAAAGGTCGACCTGCTCATCGCGGTGACAAGCGCATTACAGGAGGTCGATGAGATAAGTCTGGCGAGAGCGTCGCTCGGCGGTTGGGACACCCACAAGTGGTTCGTGTCCTCACAAGGCCACCGCATCCATCAGCACCTCGTCGAGACCGGGGGAGGCTTCGACGCCACAGTCGTAGGTGACGACGAGACCCAGGTGCGTTCCTACCCGCAGTCGTTCGGCCAGTACGAGACGGGGGGCTTCGAAGTGGTGCGCCGCTGGGATTTCCTGGCCAACGCTTCGCGAATCGCCGACGAAGCAGCCGCCCTGAAGTCCGCACCGCAGTGTCCCCAAGGCGAAATGACGCTGATCCTCGAGTCCAGTCAGCTGGCGCTGCAGATTCACGAGTCGGTGGGTCACGCCATCGAACTCGACCGCATTCTCGGCTGGGAGGCAGCATTTGCCGGGACCTCCCACCTACAGCTCGAGCGGCTCGGCGAGCACCGCTACGGGTCGGATCTGATGAACATCACCGCGGACGCGACCTTGCCCGGCGCTCTCGGCACGTTCGGCTTCGACGACGAAGGCACCCCCGCTCAGCGAGTGCCGATCGTGGATCAGGGCATTTGGGTCGGAGTGTTGTCCGGTCGTGACTCCGCGGCACTGGCGGGGATTCCCCCCGGTGGGATGGTGCGTGCCGATGGTTATGCCCGCTTGCCGATGGTGCGCATGACCAACGTCGGGCTGTCACCGGGCGACTCCTCGCTCGAGGAGATGATCGCGGAGACACAGCGTGGTGTGTTGATGTCAACCAATCGCTCCTGGTCCATCGATGACAGGAGGCTCAACTTCCAATTCGGGTGCCAGATCGGCTGGGAGATCGAAAACGGGGTCCTGGGGCGGATGGTGAAGAACCCCACCTACACGGGCATAACGCCCAACTTCTGGGCGCAATTGGACATGCTCGCCGCCGAACCCGAATGGGTCCACTGGGGAACACCCAATTGTGGCAAGGGCCAGCCGATGCAAGTGGCACACACGGGGCACTCGGCGTCGCCTGGACGGTTCGCCGAGGTGCGGGTGGGAGTAAAGGGATGAACCCGGCCACCAACGCTGCCGAGCGAGTGATCGAGTTGGTCGGCGATCGGGCGGAGGCCGAGGCCTTCGTTCAGATCGGACGAACCGAGCTGACCCGATTCGCCAACTCATTCATCCATCAGAACGTCGGAGAGGACTACGTCAATGTCCGTGTCCGAGTGGCTTCCGAGGCGCGGGTCGCCGCCGTCACCGGGAATCATGCCGACGACGAGGCTCTCGCCGCTCTCGTCGACGACGCCCTCACCGTCGCTGCCACCCAACCTGTCGATCCCGATTGGCCGGGAGTGGCTCCTGCCATGGACCTCGCCCCAACCGACTTCGCCGCTCCCTCGACCGTCGAGGCCACCCCGGGACAACGTGCCGAAGTCGTGTCCGACTTCGTCGAGGCCGGAAGCGGCTACCTGGCCGCGGGCTACTGCGACACCGACTGGTTCGATTCCGGTTTCGCCAACTCGGCTGGCCACGTGGCCTCCTCCCGGGGGAGCCGGGCGACCATCGACGGCATCCACCAGACAGGGGAAAGCGCTGGGTCGGGCCACCAGACCTCCACCGCGATGGAGAGTCTCGACGGTGTGGCCACCGGGTCCCTAGCCGGGGACCGGGCACGTCGGGGCCTGAACGCCTTTGATCTCACACCCGATGAGTACGAGGTCGTTCTCGGACCCGAAGCGGTGGCGACGATCGCCATCTTCCTGGGCTTCTACGGCTTCAACGGCAAGGCACACAACGAGGCCCAGTCGTTCGCCGAGTTGGGCGCTGTGCAATTCGATGAGCGGATAACCCTGGTAGACGACCCTCTCGGCGAGGCGGCTCTGGCGAGTCCGTTCGACGTGGAAGGGACGCCGAAACTGCACCACGTCCTCGTAGACGGTGGCGTGACTGAGATGCTTGTGCACGATCGACGGTCGGCCAAGAAGGCCGGGGTGGAGACCACAGGGCACGGATGGTCGGGCAGCGCCTCGCATGGCCCGATGGCGACACACCTCGTGGTCAACCCCGGCTCAGACTCGATCGACGAGATGATCGCCGCTGTCGATCGCGGCGTCTACGTTGCCGCCTTCAATTACTGCCGGATCCTCGACCCCAAAACCCAGGTGGTCACCGGACTGACCCGCAACGGTACGTTCATGATCGAGAACGGGGCCATTACCGGCGCGGTGACAAATCTCCGCTTCACTCAGTCGTTCTTGAATGCCTGGGGACCAGGGAACGTGCTCGCCGTTGGCGACGACCTCCGCTACGCCGACTGCGATTTCGGGGCGGGCCTGGTAAGGGCTCCCTCCATGCGTCTGACCTCGTGGAACTTCACCGGGGGCGCAGGCGGTTAGCCAAGCCGAGGGGTAGCGGTGGCTGAGTGAGGCTTGCCAGCGGGGAATATGAGCCGGCGATTACGGAACCAGAGAGCCCGCCCTAAAAGGGGCAGGCTCCCTGAGTAGTCCGCAAGTTTCCTACTCGTAAGAGATGGCCTTGAGCACATCCAAGCGCGCTGCCTTCCGGGCCGGACCAAGGGAAGCGATGAGGCCAGCCACTGCAGCCACGACCAACCAAATCACCAGCTGGCCGGCAGGCAGAGCGAAACTGCCCAGTCCGTCATCGGCCAGGGAGGTCACCACGCCAAACCCGATTGCGCTTCCGATGAGTATCCCGAGGAGGGCTCCGAAGACGGCGATGATCAGGGCCTCCCAGCGGACCATCTGACGCACCTGATGGCGAGTCATGCCCACCGCCCGGAGCAGTCCGATCTCCCGAGTGCGCTCGACGATGGAGAGGGCCAGCGTGTTGGCAATCCCGAGGAGTGCGATCACGAGAGCAAGACTGAGGAGTCCGGTGAAGAGAGCCACCAACTGATCGACTTGCGCTTCGGCTTGAGCGATCTGGTCCGACTTGGTGTTGACGTCGACGTTGGCAAACTCGGATAGCGCGGCATCTGCAGCAGCCCGTCCGTCTTCGAGGGTCACACCTTCGTCCAGCCGGGCAAACGCAATGACTATTTGGTCGTCACCGATGTTCTCGAAGAAGACCTCTTCTGCTATCACATAGTTGGCGAATGTGGCGTCGGTGAAGGTCCCGACGATCTCGACCGAGTCGCTGACCGACCCCGGGTAGTCAACGGTGATCATGTCGCCGATAGACCAACCATTGCTTACCAGGACATCCTCCTGGACCAGTAGGTCGTCTCCGAGCTCGGAAAGCTCGATTGATGGTCCCAGGTCATATACACGAGAGACTGTGCTCGGGTCCACCCCGACCACCTTCAGCTCAACGTCTTCGATCTCGAAGGATCCGGCGCTCACGGCCGAAACGACGGAGAACTCCTCCTGGGCCGCGAGCTCTTCGACGGCCACCGGGCTGACACCAACGCTGAAGTTCGTCGAGGCGAATGCAAGATCCGCCGGGAACGACCCTTCGAGGGTGTCGGTGACCGATGCCTTGATCGAGGCAGCGAATATCGATGTGAACGCCACCAGGGCAACACCGATCATCAACGCAGATGCCGTCGACGCGGTTCGGCGTGGCTGCCGGATCGTGTTCTCCTTCGCGAGCTTCCCTGTGATGCCACGCATCGGCGCCGACAGCAGTCGAGCGACCGGTCCGGCCGCCAACGGTGCCAGGGTGGACATGCCCATGAACAGGCCGACGGCTCCTGCTGCGACAAGAGGCAGCGAGGCACCGTTCTCGAGCAACAGCCCGAATGTCATGGCCACTGTGCCGGCGGCTGTCAGTGTTGACCCAACGATTGCCCGGGTGCGAAGAGACTTGGGGGTCGTTCTCGCTCCCGTTGCTGACATCGCGGCGACTGGTGGGATCGATGAGGCCCGACGGGCCGGTAGGAGCGCTGCGAACAGCGTTACGCTGATGCCGACGGCCATCGAGACGATGATTGTGCGAGCCTCGATGGTCAGTGGGCCGTCGGGTATCCCCAATCCGGCCGCGTTCATTGCCATCTTGATCAGTTCGGCAACACCTATTCCGGCCAGGACCCCAACCGCCGAAGCTACAACAGCCAGGATCGCCGCTTCGATCAGGACCAGAACAGTCACCTGCGACCCGGTTGCTCCAATTGCCCGCAACAAGGCCAGTTCCCGAACCCGCTGAGCAACCGTGATCCGGAAAGTGTTCTGGATCACGAAAGCACCAACGAAGACGGCGATCCCGGCAAACGCCAGGAGAGCTGTGCCGAGAAAACCGAGACCCTCCGTTACCTGATCGAGCTGCTCCTGGGTCTGCTGCTCTCCGGTCACGACTTCGGCGGTGCCGGGCAATACGGTCGAAATCTCGGCCACGAGTGCATCGGTTTCGACTCCGTCGACGGCGAGCACATCGATAGCCGAGAGTTTTCCCTCGAGGTCGAAGAGCACCTGCGCCTGTTCCAACACGAAGGCCGAAAGAGTGGCTCCAGCGAGGTTGTCCTCGCTTCCGAAGCTAGCGAGGCCAACGATGATGAACGTGTCGATGCCACCGATCGTCTGGATGTCGATCTCGTCACCTACGGCGAGATCCTGTGACTCTGCGGTGGCCACGTCGATGGCTACCTCGCCGGCGGCCGTCGGGGCTCGCCCGTTGTCCTCGGAAATGGTGAAACTGTTGAGAGCCGGCTCATCCACCCAGGAAAACCCGAGTGTGGGTGGGCCCTGTCCGCCGATCGGCTTCCCCTTGGAGTCGATCATCTGAGCGAAACCACCTACAGAGCCGACCGCGACCTCGACACCTTCGACCTGCCGAACCTCGGTGAGGAGGTTTGCATTCAGGTAGGCCTCTCCTGGTGCGGAGGTGGCCTCGTCGGGGCGAACAGTGGCATCAACCCCGGCGTAGACGTCGGTGAAGAGGCTTTCGAAACGGGCGTTGATCGTGTCGGTGAACACGAACGATCCGGACACGAAGGCAACACCGAGGACTATGGAGAGTCCAGTGAGGGTCATCCTCACCCGGTTGGCAGCAAGCCCTTTGATTGCAGTGCGAATCATGGCTCAGCCCCCCAGAATCTTCGTCCGGTCGATGACCGACGCTGGTGTCGGATCGTCCATCTGATCGACGACCTTGCCATCGGCAAGGAATACCACTCGGTCGGCGTAGCTAGCCGCGAGAGGATCATGGGTGACCATCACGATGGTCTGACCCAGTTCGCGGACGGCCGTGCGCATGAACTCGAGAAGTTCGGTTCCCGACTTCGAGTCGAGGTTGCCCGACGGCTCGTCAGCGAAGATGATCTCGGGGCGGGAAACGAGGGCCCGAGCGGCGGCCACCCTCTGCTGCTCACCACCCGACAACTCGGTCGGCCGATGATGGAGTCGGTCTTCGAGGGCGAGCATGTCGACGACTGTGCCGAACCACTCCGCATCCGGCTTGACGCCGGCGATGGAGAGGGGAAGAGTGATGTTCTCCTCGGCGCTGAGCGTAGGTATGAGGTTGAAGGCCTGAAAGATGAATCCGAGCCTCTCCCGTCTCAGCATCGTGAGCTTGCGGTCGTTCAATGACCCCAGCTCTACGTCGCCTATGTAAACGCTGCCGCCATCTAGGGAGTCGAGGCCGGCGAGCGTGTGCAGCAGCGTCGACTTGCCTGATCCGGATGGACCCATGATGGCGGTGAAGTGTCCCTGCTCGAATCCGATGTCTACGCCGTCAAGTGCACGGACCTCGGTCCCGCCTGATCCGTAGACCTTTACCCCACCCTTCATTCGGGCGGCTACTTCTACTCGAACTCTCTCTGGTGCGAGTGTCATGTGAGAAATCCTTTCCTTGTCTCTGTTGGAATCATCCGCGAGGAAGCCGCATGGCACATCAGGCAGAGGAACGGTTCGGCGTAGTCGTCGGGGATGATCCCGAAGGAAGAGTTCTCCTACTTGAGAAGGAGGTCAGCTACCTGGAGTGACGAGGCCTGACTCGTAGGCGGCTACCACCGCTTGGACGCGGTCACGCAACTGAAGCTTGGTGAGGATGTGTGAAACATGGGTCTTGACTGTTGACTCGGAGACGAATAGCGCTTCGCCGATCTCGGTGTTGGAGAGGCCGTTGGCCACGAGACCGAGCACCTCGACTTCCCGCTCGGTTAGGTCGTCGAGACCCTTGATCTCGGCCAACTCGGGCCGATTGGCGAACTCGGAGATGAGCCTCCTGGTGACTGACGGAGCGATGAGCGCATCGCCCGCCGCGATCACCCTTACGGCTTCGACCAGTTGGTCGCCGTCTGCGTCTTTGAGGAGGAATCCGCTGGCACCACTGCGCAGCGACCCGTAGACGTATTCGTCGAGGTCGAAAGTGGTCAGGACGATGACACGGGTCCCCTCGACTTGCTCGGTGATCTGTCGAGTTGCTTCTAGTCCGTCCATGACCGGCATGCGCACATCCATCAGGACCACATCCGGTGTCTCCCGTCTGGCGAGACGTACCCCTTCTTCACCGTTCTCGGCCTCGGCGACGACAACGATGTCGTCTTCGGCTTCGAGAATCAGCCGAAGACCGGCTCGGACCATTGCCTGATCGTCAGCGATGAGAACCGTGATCATGATTCGATCGGAATGACGGCATGGACCTGATAGCCACCGCCTTTTTTGGGGCCGGCGCTGAACTCCCCGCCGAGCACAGCGATTCTCTCTCTCATTCCGACGATGCCGTGTCCGATCCCATCTCCGGTGTCTGCTGAGGCACCCCGGCCATCGTCGAGGATGAGAACGTCGAGGTGGTCTTCCTTGTACTCGATCGCGACCTTCGCTGTGACGTCCGGTCCTCCATGTCGAACAGAGTTGGTCAGCGACTCCTGGACGATTCGATAGGCAGACAGTTCGGTTCCTTCCGCCAGTCGCCGCACATCTCCTTCGACATCCAGATCGACTGGCACCCCGGCGGCTCTGACTTTTTCGACTAAGTGTTCGACATCTGCGAGGCGAGGAAGCGGTTCTGTTTCGGACTCCTCTTCAGGTGCTCGAAGCAGTCCCACCATCCGGCGCATCTCGGTCAGGGCGCTATGACCGGCATCACTGATGGTTTCTAGCGCTTTGACCACCCGGGGGTCGCTTCCATCGGCGACACGTCGTGCTCCCTCTGCCTGAAGGGTCATCACTGTCATCTGGTGGGCGACGACGTCATGAAGGTCACGGGCGATCCGGGCCCTTTCATCAGCCACTGCTCGACGGGCCTTCTCCTCCCGGTCGTGCTCGGCTCGCTCGACTCGCTCCCTCAAGTCCTCGACGCGACGACGTCGCTCGTGAACCTCGCGACCTAACAGCAGAGGAGTGACGGTGCTGATCATCGTCGTGATCAGGCTGACCCGGGTCACCGACTCGAGCGTGAGCACGCCTATTCCTGTCCATCCGACGATGAACAGGGCACTGATCCCGCCTATACGCAGTGAACTCCTTCGGGAGAGTTCCGCACCAATCGTGTAAAAGGCGATGGCGACCCCGATGGAAGCAAGGGTGTCGGGGTAGTCGAGGGTCCGGTCGGCCACCCACGCACCCAGGATGACAAAGAAGACGGGTGTCGGGTAGACCCTTCGCAACACCAACGGGACGGTCATGAGGGCGATCAGGAGGAGATTCAGCCCGTCGGACTCACGGGAGAAGACTTCAGCAATGTCGGTATCGATCTGGAAACGACCGACCAAACCCAGGGTCAAGGTTCCGGCCGCAATCAGTGCGTCGAGTCCCAGATGACGTGGTGGGATCTTCTCGAAGAGCTTCACATGCTCAATGTTAAGGCCGGCAGGGGCTGGCGGGCATCGGTCCGGAGAAGGATCGCTTCTCGTCCTCGAGTAGGAGGATGACGGAAGCGGAAACGGCCAATCGGCGCCGAGCTTGGCTGTCACAATTCAAACATGATGGATCGGCGGTCAGCGCAGTTCCCACTCTGAGTCTGGCTCAGCGCGGCCGGACCATTCACCTGGCGTTGGGAACTGGTTTGACTCAATGACCTCAATCCCCGAATTCTCACACGCACGCGGCATCTTCCGCTGCACCGACTTCTCACACCTCACGCGGCATCTTCCGCTGCGCCGACTGCGATTTCGGGGTGGGCCTGGTAAGGGCTCCCTCCATGCGTCTGGCGTCGTAGAAGTTCACGGGGGCTCGGGGGATTAGGCAAGCTCGTCTAACTCCCACCTCATCTCCGGTGGCCCAGGAAAGACCCTTGCGACGATCACTCAAATTCTGGGTCTCATGGTTTTCTGACAGCAGCCGCCCAGCCCGGAATCAGCCCGAGTGCAGACCAAAAAGAGCAGAGGAACTCTCCACCTGCCGACCAACGTCTCGAGCTACGCCTAGGAATCCGAAGGGGGTCGAGGGGTGGATGGGCAGGGTCATTCGGTGTAGTCGGCTCCTTTAGGCTGACCCTGTGAACCTCTACAAAACCCTTTGGGGAGCGGTTGGGGCCGGAGCTCCTTTCGCCGACTTCCGCAGTGCTATTCCGCGTATCGCCGAGGCGGGCTGGAATGGCGTTTCGGTCGCTGTCATAGCCTTCCAGTTCGACCCGGAAATCGGCACACTCGAAGAGTTGCGGGAACTGTGTGCCAGTCACGACCTCGGTTTGTCGGTCATGGTTCACACTTTCGGAGAAGATGTAGCCGGCCATCTCGAGCATCTGCGCCGGGAAATGGAGAGAGCCGCATCGGTACAACCCCATCACATCATCTGTCACGGCGGGGTAGACGCCTGGAGTCTCGAACAAGCCAAGGAGTTCTATTCAGAGGCCCTTGAATACGAGGCGGAGACCGGTATCCCGGTGGCCCACGAAACACACCGAAGCCGGCTACTCCACAGTCCGTGGCAGGCAATGGAGATCCTCGAAGCCTTTCCCGAACTGAAGACGGCGATGGACCTGAGCCACTGGGTTGTCATGGCGGAACGGCTGATCCACGATCAGGATGCTGCTATCAAACTGGTCGCATCCCGGGCGATACACGTCGATGCCCGGGTAGGCCACGAACAGGGGCCTCAGGTGCCCGATCCCCGCGACCCGTCTTGGTCGAATCACCTCGAGGTTTTCGAAGCATGGTGGGACCTAGCGATCACATCCGATCAGGTGGTGGTCCCTGAGTATGGACCGCCGCCTTACCTTCCCACCATCCCTCACACCGGCGAACCGGTAGCTGACCTTTGGGCGATCTGCGACTGGGCCAAGGACCGGCTCCGCACCCGCTACGGATGACCTCGGGTTCAACACTCACTCGGACATAACGGCTGCCAGTTATGGGCGGTCGGTGAGGCGTTTAGGGTCGTTCCCCGGGCCGGTCGGCGAGGCGTGCCTTGGCTGCCGTTGCTTCCAGGTTGGCTTTGATGAGTTCGGGGTCGAGAGGCACGGGTTGGAACGTGTCTTTGCTCCACATGGTCCTCGGTGTGGTGAAGAACTCACCTCCGTATACGTGAAGAGTGGCGGTCCAATCTCGGGTCGGGTTCCTCACCGAATGGACCACCTCAGAGCCGAGTGCGACCACGTCGTTCTCGAGAAGGGTCTTACCGTTATGCGGTTCGATGCGACCATCGGGAAGATGCCGGTAGAACTGGTTGTCCTCCCGGCCTCGGTAAACGCCGATGACTGCCCACATGTTGTGGTCGTGGGCAAACAAATCCGCGTTAGGCGGCCATACGACATGAAGGACGGTGAGTTCGTCGGAGCGATGCCAGATCGTCATCATCGGACTCTCAGACCAGGGGCGAACCTCCGCTTCTATCGCTTCCGGCGTAGAAACGGCAAGCTCGACGATGTCTCGAACTGCACTGTGGGCTCCCTGGCCGGTCCTCGCCGCAGTCAGACAGTCCGTAACAAAGCGATCCTTATCAAACACGACACTCACAGGTCATCTGCCGCCAGCTCAAACGCCTCGCTCGCTCATGATCCGCTCGTCGTAAGGCTCGATCATGATGCACTCGCCGGGGCACTCCTCGGCCGACTCGATGACATCGTCGATGAGCGAGTCCGGGACTCGGGCGACACCTCGCGATCCTTCCGGCCCGTGTCCCTCGCCCTCGCCGGCGTCGAAGACGATGGTGGAGTCGAAGTGCTTATCCACTTCCTTGACGACCCACAGACCGTCGTCGCGTCCCTCGAACACATCCGGGGCTATCTCCTCGCAGATCCCGTCACCGGTGCACAGATCCTGGTCGATCCACACCATCAATCGGGTCTCGGTCAAGCGGAGCTCTCTTCCTGCCTCGTCCGGCGCCCACCAAGCAGCTCGAGACCAAGCCGGTAATGGGCCAACCCTTCTACCTGCCGGATGTAGTCGGCGCTTCTCCGAAAACGTTGGCCGACTTCTTCATGGGTCTCCCCGGCGTCGAGCAACGCGAGTACGCGACGTTCGACAGCGCTGGGAGAGCGGCGCACGGGCAAGCTCGAACGGGGGATCGAGGTCCAATCGATGATTCGCTCGACGTGCTCCGGGCTCTTCCGGATCCGGCGACCGATCTCGTCGATGTCGACGCCGTCGTCGAGCATGCCGAGCACACGTCGTTCGAGTGGTCGCAGGTGTTGCATCGACTCTCCTTGGTTGTGACGGTTCCCGATCAGACTTTGATCCTACCGTGACCGGGACTTGGCCCGTGCGCCCGGGTCGTCCGGGGACTCTGATGGGTATGTTGCAGAGTCGACGGAGTCGCCGTCCGAAAGATTGGAGGAGACCGATCACCCACCAGGCAGCTTTCAGGTTCTACGCGGAGCTGACGGACTTCCTTCCCCGGGACCTCCGGTCGGGCACGGTCACCCGTAGCTTTGAGGTCCCTGGAAGTGTCAAGGACATGATCGAGGCCTGCGGGATTCCCCACACCGAGGTCGATCTGATCGTTGCCAATGGTCGGTCCGTCGACTTCTCCTACCGGGTGACCAACGGAGACCGCGTCAGCGTCTACCCGGTGTTCGAGTCGTTCGATATCACCCCCATCATCAAGGTACGGCCGGAGCCCCTTCGAACGGTCCGTTTCGTCGCCGACAACCATTTAGGTCGGCTGGCTCGGTTCCTCCGGCTCCTCGGCCTTGACACGTCTTACGAGAACGATTGGAACGATCCCGAACTGGTGCGGATCTCGACCTTCCAGCAGCGCATCCTCCTCACCCGGGATGTCAGCCTTCTCAAGCACGGCTTGGTGACTCACGGTTACTGGGTCCGGGCCACCGACCCCCGGGAACAGGTGACCGAGGTCGTCCGCCGCTTCCATCTAGCCCGACACTTCACTCCTTTCACCAGATGTATGGCCTGCAATGGAGCGCTGATTCCCGTCACCAAGAAGGAGATCGCCCATCGACTGGCACCCGAGACCAGCCGTCATGTCGATGACTTTCGGCTCTGCTCGTCTTGCGACAAGGTCTACTGGCAGGGGGCGCACCATCCCGGGTTGCGCCGGATCGTTGCCGCCGCCCGCGGAGCCGACCCAGTGGTCGACTAGCGGGTCAGGGTTTACCCACCACGGTCGCCGACAACCGGAGAAAAGGGGGATAATCGATCTATGAAATGGCGTAGACGGGCCGTTGCCAGTCTGATCGCTGGGACAGCGCTGGTCTTTTCGTTTTCTGTTCCGGGCGCCGCTCAGGGACCAAGAGTCCTGGTCACCGAGGTCGACGGCCCGATCACACCTGTGGTGGCCGACCATCTCGAGGCCGCCGTCGCTGAGGCCAGTGAGATCGGCGCTGTCCTCATCGTCACCATGGACACCCCGGGAGGCCTCGACACTTCGATGCGGGACATCGTGCAGACCTTCCTGAATGCACCCATCCCCGTTGTGGTCTATGTCCAACCCGAAGGTGC
>SMXW01000038.1 GCA_004356805.1 Acidobacteriota bacterium
GCCGGGAGACGGGGTGAGTTCGGTGTCTGACATTTGCCTTTGGAACAGTTAACCAAACGCCATCTATTACCTAGCGGAGCGGATTGTCTCCACCGGCATGCAAGGCCGGTGAAATAAGACAGAGAAGGTGAGCGTGCAAAGGGCTATGAAGGCCAAATTGGTCCGGCCACTCGCGACGGCTGCCAGCCTGGCGATAATCGCCGTTGGCTCGGCACGTCACGGATTGGATGATGACTGAATCAACTCGAACCGGTTCCACAAAGATAGGTTCGACAAAGATCGGCTGATAAAAGACGCCGACTCGCCACCCACTTCGGGCAACATGTCATCCGGGGTCCAATGAGGTTGCTCAGTAAAAGTCCGGTAGGGAGGCGTTACCGACGTCTCCATCCTGCGGTGCAGCGAAAGCTCAAAGTCGCTGTGCCCTATTTCTCGTTGGGTCTGATCGCCCTCGTTGTGACCTATCTTGTCTCTGAACCACCGGACTGGCGGTTCTGGTTGGTGTTTGCTGCGTTGTTCGTCCTGTTGGAGCTTTTCACGGTCGAGGTCAATGACCGGATGCTGCAGTCGTCCTCAATCATGGTGGTGATGACCGCCGGGGTCATCTTTGCCCTTCGAGCAGACTCGGACGCTCTCTTCGCCATGACTCTCATGGCTGCGATTGGTGCCTTTGCTCCCGACGACTTCCGGCAGCGTCGTTGGTTTCAGCCGATGGCCAACTTTGGTCAACTGGCCTTGTCGGGTGCGGCGGCAGGGCTTTTGCTCGATCTGAATCTTCCCGACATGGAAGTGGTCACCACCCAGGTGCTGCTCCGGGTCGTGGTGGCTTCCACCCTGGCATCTTTGGCCTATGTGGTTGTCAACAACATGATGGTGAGGAAGGCGGTGAAAACCGTTTATGGCAACGACAACCTCCAGCCCTGGTCCCAGATGAACGTTCTTGTTGGTGGCCAGGTGGTCATGGGTCTGCTTGGTGGTCTCATCGGTGCCGCCTACTTGATCGCCGATCGTGACGCCGTCCTCCTCCTGATAGTCGCCGTCTATGCCATCGGGCACATGTCGCTCTACGCCTTCTCCCAGCTTCGAGAGTCCCATCTCAGTGCCATCCGCGGTTTCGTCAAGACCCTCGAGGCCAAGGACATGTACACCAGGGGTCACACCGAGCGGGTGGCCTACTTTTCCCAGATGATCGGTGAGGAGCTCGGTTTCACCGGAACCCAACTGGAGACGGTCAAGTGGGCTGCTCTCATCCACGACTTGGGCAAACTGGCGGTGCCCACCGACCTGATCCGAAAGAAGGGGCGGCTCAGCGACCGGGAGTATGCCCAGATGAAATCCCACGCCCATCTGGTCGAAGAGATACTCGCCGAGGTCGACTTCCTGCAACCGATGGTGGAGATCGCTTCCGGTCATCACAGCCACTACGACGGCAATGGATACGGGGGGAGCGGTCACACCAAGGGTGAGACACCCAGTCTCGAATCGTGCATCGTGGCTGTGGCTGATGCCTTCGATGCGATGACGTCGGCGCGTTCCTATCGCATGGCCCTTTCCCAGCAGTACGCCCTGGCTGAGTTGAGGAAACACTCGGGCGCCCAGTTCCATCCCGACGTGGTCGATGCCTTTGAGAAGGCCCTGCACAAGACAGGTCGGACCTGGGGTGCCCCACATGTGAATGATGAGGAGATGGCTAGACGTCTCGCCGAGGAGCCGGAGTTGACCCTTCGTGGCTAACTGGAGCCCCCGAACGATTGTGGCCGCTTCGTGGCTGTTCCCGGTGGCGGTCGGCGCCGTCGGGGTTTACGGGGCAAGCAAGGCGACAACCGATCCGATCTCTCTGCTCATTGCTGCGATGGCCCTGGTGCTGGGTTCCCTCGTCGGTGTTGCCACTTCGAACTCCGGAAACCAATTCACGACCGGCCTTGCCGTGGCCGCCGCCATCCCATTTGTCTTCTCCGGCGTAACGGGTGTCGATCTTGCCGGGACGCTGGGCGCCTACGGGGTCGGTCTTGCCGCGGTTTGGGTGGTTCGCTACTCCCGCGGCGAGAAACACCGTGACCTGTTGCCGGTAATGGTCCGTCGTTTCGGTGGGTACGTGACCTATGCGGTGGTGTATTCGAGTATGCGTGTCGGCGTGTTCGCAGACCTCTCCGGTGGGTGGGGAGACCTTGTTCCCTTTGTCGGGGCTGTTCTGACGTGGCTCGCCGTTGAAGTGCTCCTCAGGGCGGTGCTCATCCTCGGGCCCCGTCAGCTCTCGAGGACCTATCTGGCCCGTTCCATCCTTCACGACGCCAACGTCTTTGTCGGCCTCGCTCTCACCGGAGCGCTGTTTGGCGAGCTGTATCCTGCGATCGGCTGGTGGGCCCTTCCGATAGCTCTTCTTCCTTATTCCTTTGCTCACTCGGCATTCAGACGGTTCCAGCAGACAAAGGTCAACTACAAGCAGACGATTCGTGCACTGGCACGCATCCCGGAGGTGTCCGGGCTCGCCGTAGACGGGCATGCCGACCGCACGACTCAACTGGCAACATCGATTGCCATGGAAATGGGCCTCGGGCCTTCTCGAGTTGAGGACGTCGAGTATGCCGGCCTGATGCACGACATTGGCCGAATCAGCCTCAACGAGCCCAATGTCGTGAAGATGGGTTACACCGACGATGACATTGCACGCTGGAGTTCGGAGATAATCGCCGAGTCGCCCTATTTGGAGCGTGTTGCTCAGGACGTGCAGCAGCAATACCAGCCGTATCGCAAACCGGGCGAGCAGGAGGACCCGGAAGTCTCCATCATCTCGCGCATCATCAAGGTCTCCGCTGCGTATGACTGGAAGGTCCACAGGGATGGCAGGTCACCGCTCGAGGCCCTCGAGGTTTTGCATGCGGGTGCTGCCTACGAATTCGATCCCGATGTCGTCGCATCACTGCGTCGGCTACTCGAAGTTCGGGGTGTTTTCACGCCGGTGGGGACCTAGTGACACACCACTAGGTGGGGCGATTGGCCGACCCTGGCTGAGCGCTGGCCCCATGCTTGAACCATCGACGCGGTCTGCGGAGCTCCTGTTCGAGGAATACCCCTAGCCCGAGTGCGAGGAAGATGTCACCAAGGCTTATTACCTCGCCGACACTCACCAAACGGAGCGGAATGACATCGGCGAAGAAGACCAGTCGCGAAGTCTCATCGAGGAGCACGTGTTTGAACGAGCCAGAGATGTCAGGCTCCGCGACGGTGAAACCGCTAGCCACCTCCGCCGCGCCGGCCAGCACCGGCATGCCTCCGTTGAAGGCGATGACCGTGAAGTTCATGAGCACACCTAGCCCGGCGATCCACATGCCCGGCTTCGACCGATTGAGCATGACCAGGACCATCAGGAGTGCAAATGAAGCCAGGACCATGACGACTCCGGCCGTTTCCGACCATGTTTCGTCGGGTAGCCATCGAGTTCCCAGCTGAAGGCCCAGTGACACGAGGAGGAGCCACCACGCCTTCAGTTCGATGTCTCCAAGGTTGACTAGTCGGCCGCCGCGGAGGATCGCAATCACAAGAGCAAGGAAGAGAACGATGGCGAGCCATAGCATGGGGCATCGACGGTATCAGAAGGATCCGAGTTTCCTAAGAGGACGAAGAATGACGGTGCGATACGAGGTTGCGGCAGGTAAGGCGACGATCACAATTGACGACCCTGGACGGCGTAACCCCATGTCGGTGGAGACGATGTCGGGTCTTCTCGGAGCGACCAGACAGGCCGTGGACGATCCGGAAGTGGATGTGATCGTCTACACCGGTGCCGGAGACCGAGCGTTCTCGGCTGGTGGGGATTTGTCAGGTGGGTTTGCCGACGATCCGATTGGCCTTCACAAGGCTCGTGGAGACCTTGGTGAGTTGTTTCGGCTGATGATCAGGGGTGGCAAACCAACGGTGGCCCGTGTCAACGGTGATGCTCTCGCCGGCGGATTTGGCCTGGCCGTGGCCTGCGACATCACGATATGTGTCGACGACGCGATACTGGGAACGACCGAGATTCGCGTCGGACTCTGGCCGATGGTGATATCGGCGTTGCTGGCCCGGGTAATGCCCAGGAAAGTGGCACTCGAGTTGATGCTGACAGGGAGAACTATCGACCCGGTTGAAGCCCAGCGTCTGGGGGCAGTGAGTCGGGTTGTCCCTCGAGCCGAACTCGATGGCGAAGTCGATCAGGTGGTGGCTGGCCTGCTTTCGTCGAGTCCGGCGGTTCTCATGCTGGGAAAGGACTCATTCTGGGGCATGGCCGATGCGGATCTCGACACTGCCCTAGACCGGCTGCAAGGCGGTTTCACCGAGATTGTCCTGACTGATGACGCTGTGGAGGGGATCAGTGCGTTCCTGGACAAGCGAGACCCGGACTGGTCGGGAACCTGAGGCCATGCCTGGCGTAGATCGAAATCGCATTTAGCCTGACCGTCGTGCGACGGAACGTCCAAATTCTCGCGTGGACCCTCATCTGGAGTGGGGTTTTCATATTCGGCTACTTGGGGTGGCAGCTGTTTGGGACCGATGTGGTCAACGCCGCTGTCCAGGCAGAGGCTCATGAGGAGCTCGAGCAGGCTTTCGAGAACACAGAGGACGTGTTGCCCGAGGTCGAGGAGATCGATCCGGCGGTGTATCTCGGCGAGGACCCGGGGGAAACGCAGGGTCTAGTCGAGTTTTATTCCGAGGAGGAGCCTGAAACGGGCGATGCCATTGCCTTCATACGCATTGACAAGATCGGTGTCGACGAGGTCATCTTCGAGGGCGTTGATCGTCAGACACTGAAAAGCGGGCCCGGACATCAGGAAGGCACACCGCTGCCTGGCCAGCCCGGCAACGCAGTTCTGTCTGGTCACAGAACCACATACGGTCGCCCCTTCTACGACTTTGATCTTCTCGAGCTCGGTGATCGGATCGAGGTCGAGTCGGCGATCGGGGTTCACATCTATGAGATTCGTGAGATACAGATCGTCCAACCCACCGACATCTGGGTGACCGATGACAGACCCGGTGCATGGCTGACACTCACTACTTGCGAGCCCAAGTTCTCGGCGCGTAAGCGACTCGTGGTCTGGGCCGAGATGGTGTCCGGGCCGAACTTGGAATTCGCCAGACTTCACAAGGAGAAGTTCGGTAGCGGTTCTTAGTGGTGGGTCGTGATGTCCTCGAGGATCTCCTGGGTCACAATGCCGTTGAAGAGCTCTACGACCACACCGTTCGCCCCGATTATGTAGGTGACCGGTAGTCCGAGTCTCGGGTAGGCCGCTTCGAATTCGGCATTTCCGAGGCCGACGTCGTAGGAGGGGGCGTACTCGTCGGCGAAGGCCCGAGATGCTTTCTCGGTGTCCTCCACCGACACCCCGATGACCTTGACGTCAGGATTGGCCTCGGCAAACGCCGAGATATCAGGAGTCTCGGTGCGACATGGTATGCACCACGAAGCCCACAGGTTGAGGACGATCGGACGGTCGTCGGTCTCCAAATGCTCCGACAGGGTGAACGTCCCACCGTCGATCAACGTCACAGTGAAATCGGGAGCCGGCTGGCCGATCTCGGCGACGGCGCCGTCGTCAGCGCGAAACACCCAACCAACCAGAAGCCCGACCACGACGACCGAGACGAACACACCTGTCAGCTTCAGGCCTGGTCGGGGAAGCGGGCCGGGTGTCTCTTCAGACAGACGTCATCCTCCGTAGGACGTAGTGAAGAATGCCCCCGTTGCGGAGGTAGTCAACTTCGATCGGGGTGTCGACTCGCGCGATCGCTTCGAATTCAATCACAGTCCCGTCTGCCCTGGCCGCTCTGATTTTCAGTGTCTGGCGAGGCTCGAGGTCATCGTGGACATCGATGTCGAAGGTTTCGGTCCCATCGATCCCAAGGGAATCGGCGCTTTCCCCATCTCGATAGACCAGGGGCAAGACCCCCATCATCACCAGGTTGGAGCGGTGAATCCTTTCGAACGAACTGGCAAGGACGGCCTTGGCGCCGAGCAGGAAGGTGCCCTTTGCGGCCCAGTCGCGGGATGAGCCCATTCCGTAGTCGGCTCCGCCCAGCACGACGAGTGGGATACCCGCCTCCTTGTAGTGCAGTGCAGCCTCGTAGATCGACTTGACCTGGCCATCGAGATAGTCGGTGGTCCAGCCTCCCTCGGTGTCTGGAGCAAGTTGGTTGCGAACTCGAATGTTGGCGAAGGTCCCCCGGGTCATGACCCGGTCGTTGCCTCGTCTCGATCC
>SMXW01000039.1 GCA_004356805.1 Acidobacteriota bacterium
CTGACCGATCCAGGGAACGAGCCGATTGGCGCGGGCTCCCCGGGTTGTACGAGCGCTACCTCGCCCATCTACGCGAGACAGGCCGTACCGACTACGGAGTGCTGCTGGTGGCGGCGGTCGACTTGCTGAAATCCGAAACCGGCCAAAACCTGGCTGAGCAGTACCGATATGTCCTGGTAGACGAGTACCAGGACACCAGCCCGGTGCAGGCGGAAATCGCCAGACTCCTCGCCCGATCAAGCGGCAATCTCACGGTGACCGGTGACCCCTACCAGTCGATCTACTCGTTCCGGGGGGCGGAGCTCCGCAACATCGCCGATTTCTCGTCGGCTCATCCGGACTCGACGCGTTACGTCCTATCGCAGAGCTTCCGAGTGCCTGAAGCCATTCTCGAGTCGGCGTTGCGCGTTGTCTCGAAGGGGCGACTTCCAGGGGCCGCGGGACCGGTCGATCCAGCACCACACGAGGGACGGTCAGAGGCATTCATCTTTGACCAGGAGACGGCCGAGGCAGAGTGGATAGCCCGAGAGGTCGAGAATTCCATGAGGGTCGAGGGGATTCGACCCTCGTCGATCGCCGTCCTGGCCAGATCGAAGAGGGAGCTGATCAACGAGCTGTCCCGCGCCCTGAGCCGGAGAGGAATACCCCACGATCCGCCCGATAGCCGTCTCGTGGATCATCCGGCCGTTCGTCTGTTTCGTGACCTGGTCACCGTGGCCCTCTCGGGCGGAAGCCTACCGACGACGTCTGCGCTCGAGGCAGCCGATGCCGACCGGGCGATGCGGCGTGTTCTTCTGGGTCCCCTTCTGGGACTTGGCCTCGGCCAGGAGCGTGAGCTTCTACGGGAGCGCCGCCGAACCTGGGCTCCCTGGGCCCAGGTCATCCGTCAGAACCTGGCTGATTGGCCTGGACTCGCCGATCTCGTCGGGAATGCCGATTGGGCGACCACAGGCACGGCCGCCAACGGTTTCTGGCACGTCTGGACAACCCTGGAGAGGATTGCCGATCTCGTCAACGATCCGAGCCGGAAAGAATGGCGTCGTGCCTGGTCCGCCTTCGCACAGGTGCTTTCGAGACAGGCCGACCGCGATTCGGATCTGAGCCTGGCCCGCTTCTTCGAGTTGACCGAGGAAGAGGATTTCGAGGCGACCCCACTTCTCTCGCACAGGCTCTCCGAGGACCGGGTGACGCTTACCACGTTGCATCAGGCGAAGGGCCTCGAATTCGACGTCGTCTTTATCGCAAATGCCGTCGAAGGCGTCTTTCCGGACCTTCGACGAAGCAGGAGGATGCTCCGACCCGAATTGCTCTCCCCCGAGCGAACGGCCGACCCGGGCGCCCAGCACCTATTCCAACTGCAGGAGGAGATGCGTCTCGCCTACACCGCCATGACCAGGGCCCGTCTCCGAGTGGTATGGACTGCGACCGACGCCGGTGTTGACCAGGGAGAACACCGGCCGTCTCGTTTCCTGATCGCGGCGTCAGGTGCTGGACTCGCCCAGCTAGGGCCCCCGAGAGAGGTTGTCAGAGACCCGGTAACCCTCAGCGAGGCAGAGACCGCCCTTCGCCGAGACCTCTTGGACCCGACGGCGCCTGCGGCTCGTCGTCTCGCGGCGGCTCGCGTCCTCGCCCAGTCAGATAACCGATGGTGGGATCCTTCCTCGTTCCCCGGCGTCCCGGTGCCCGGTCCCGATTCTCCCATCCTCGGCGACACGATCCACCTCTCCCCCAGTCAGGCCGACAGCTACAAGCGATGCCCCCGCCAGTACGCACTCGAACGCCGACTCCGTCTTGGAAACGCCTCGTCTCCCTACGCACAATTCGGCTCCCTGATTCATTCGGCACTGGAGAAGGCAGAGAGATCCATCATCGGGACGGGGCTTCTCCATGCCGACATCGAGCACGCCATCGAGTGTCTCGAGGAGGTATGGGTCGATGCTGACTTCGGCACTCCAGAGTTGAATCGGGCGTGGCTTGGCAAGGGCGCCGAGGCCATCACCAAGCTGTATGAGAGATGGCCTGCCAAGGATGGGGTTCTCATCGACCTCGAAAAGAAGGTCGAAGCCGTCATCGAGGACGTGCCGTGGGTCGGCGTCATCGACCGGATCGAATCCATCGCAGAAGGCCTGAGAATCGTCGACTACAAGACGTCGACCACTGCGATGAGCATCGACGACGCAGCCGAATCTCTTCAACTTGGTTTCTACAGCACCGCTCTCGAGGCCGGGGGCGACCATGTGGCGGAGGCGCAATTCTGGTACCCGAGAACCGGTACAAAGTCCGTCTCGACCCGCTCGCTCGATGTCGACGGTCTCGAAAACGTGCGAAAGGAAATGGAACGGGTCACCACATCCATCCGATCTGAGAATTGGGCGCCCACCGTCGGAGCAGCATGTGAGAGGTGCGCATTTCGGATGTCATGTCCGGCCTGGCCGGAAGGGAGCGGTGCCTTTCTGCCATGAGCCGAGTGACACCCTCCTCGGAGCAGCAAGAGATCCTCGACCTGGGCCTCACCACCATCCGGGTCAGGGCCGGGGCGGGGACCGGCAAGACCACAACCGTGGCCATGGTGATTGCCAACCTGATCGAGGATCATGACATTCAGCCGGAACAGATCCTCGGGATCACCTTCACCAACAAAGCCGCCGCCGAGTTGGCGGATCGGGTCCGTCAGGCTCTCTCGCAAGACCTCGACCCCAGTCGCCAGATCGAAGTTCATACCTATCACGGATTTGCCGCACAAATCTTGTCAGAGTTCGGCGCACTCGCCGGCGTCGACAACCGGTCCAAGATCATCGCCCCCACGTTTGCGAGGCAACTGATGAGCGAGACCTTCCATCATCGGACCTACAAGACCCTCGACATCACTCAGCCCCGAACCCTTGACAGAGTCCGCCGGTTTGGCGACCGACTCGGCGACCATCTGCTCGAAGCCACCGATGTTTTGGATGCCGCCGAGGACCACGACGACGAGATTTGGGAGTCGCGCCGGGAGATGGCCGAAACACTCGTCCAATTCGCCGCCGACAAACTGCGGCTTCGAGTGGTGGATTACTCCGATCTGGTGACCCTCTCCACCCGAGTCGTCCACGACTATCCCGAACTGGCCGACACCATCAAGGAGAGATATCGGGCTGTGATACTCGACGAATACCAGGACACCAACCCGGCCCAACGCGTGCTCTTGATGAGCATCTTCGATTCCGGCTTCCCCGTCATAGCCGTAGGCGACGAGGACCAGACGATCTACGAGTGGCGGGGGGCATCCGCTCAGAACTTCGAGCTCTTCACCGAACACTTCACCAAAGCGAACGGCGAGGCTGCCAGTGAGAAGGGACTCACTCTCAACAGACGATCAACTCAGGCGATCCTCGATGTCGCCAATGAGATCAGGCTCGAAGCCAATGCCGAGGCCGACGCCCTTCGGGCTGTCGATGGTGACTCTGAGGGCGAAGTCGTCACTTATTGGGCAGAAGACGCCCTCGAGGAGGCGGAGTGGATCGCCCGTACCTTCGAAGAACTCCAGCAAAGCGGCAGTCGGTGGTCTGACATGGCCGTCCTCTTCAGAAAGAACAAGGACTTCGCTGTCGTGGTCGACGCGATGAGCCGTCACGACATTCCGCTCGAAGTGGCAAACATCGGGGGGCTGTTTTCTGTCGCAGAAGTCTCCGACCTCAGGGCATGGCTAACCACCCTGGAATATCCCGAGGACTCCCCTGCCCTGATCCAGATCCTCTTCGGCAGCCGATATCGGTTGGGCATGGCCGACCTTGCGCCGCTGACCCGCTGGGTCGCCGGTGCCGGGGACCATGACGATGCCGAAGAGCCCGCTCCCATCACCCTGATGGAGGCCGTCGAGAACTTTGCCGACATTTCTGGGCTCCGCGACGAAGCTCGCTCCGCGCTTCTGCGCTTTCTGCGTGTCTACAGGGACGTGCTCACCGAGAGCCAGGGGCTAACGCTCGTGGAGACCTGTCGAACGATCCTCGACCGAACTCGGGCGTGGCAAGACATCGAGGCTTTGCCGCCAAACGCGCGACTCACTGCACGACTCAACATCTACCGCCTTCTCGACCTGGCCGAAGAATGGAGTCCTCTCAGAGGCAGACCTTCGGTTGGAGCCTTTCTCGACTATCTCACAGTGATGGAAGAGGAACCCGCGGAGGAGCTTGACGCGGCCCATCTGTCGGGCGAGGACGCGGTGACTCTCGTCACCGTGCATCGTGCCAAAGGACTCGAGTGGGAGAACGTCGCGATCCCTGCGGTGACCAAAGGCAATTTCCCCACCCGCTCCCAGCAGTATCCGGACCCCCTCCGTTTCGCGGAGCATGTCCCGGTCTCCATGCGGATCGACACGATCATGGATGACCTGCCAGACGATAAGGATGAGCGGGCCGTCTATCTCCGTGTGCGGCACATGAGACAGGAATGGAGGGTCGCCTACGTGGCCGTCACCAGGGCCAAGAGACGTCTCTTCGTCTCAGGAGCACACTGGTACGGACTGCCGGAGCCGTCCAAGAGGCCCAAGGAGCCGTCGGAGTTGTTCGAGATAGTCGAGAATCACGTCGTGAGCCGGAGCGCCGGGCACGCCGAACTTGGTGAGCGGCCTGGCATGCTCCGATCCGTTGCGCGAGAAGCCAGCCCCGACCCCGTCTTCCCAGACGGATGGGAGGCGGGACTTCGTGCCGCAATCGACGACCCCGCAGCAATCGCAGAAATCGCCGGAGCCCACGGCATCGGAGACGAATATGAGCGGATCGTGGCTGACATCAACCAACGACTCTTCAATCTCGCCGAGCCCGCGCCGGAGGAGACCGTCGACGATCCACATACCGTCTCGGTCACCGGTCTGGTGACATACGCGCAATGTCCGAAGAGGTTCTTCTGGACCAATATCGACCCTCTCCCCCGACGACTCAACCCAGCGGCCAGTCGGGGGACGGAGGTGCACCGTCGCATCGAGCTCCACCAGAAAGGCCAGGTTCCGTTCGAGGAAATGACGGACGATCTGTATGACGTCGTCGAGGGGGACCGCTCGTCCGGGCCCGGTGCGTTCGACACCTATTTGACATCCAGATTCGCCGAGAAGACGGCAACGATGACCGAGACACCGTTCTCGTTGGAACTCGACACTGGATACCTCGTCCGGGGAAGAATCGACGCCGTCTATTGCGACGACAGCAGATGGGAGGTGGTCGACTTCAAAAGCGGCCGTCCACGCACCGACCCGGCGCTTGTCGTCCAATTGCAGGCCTATGCGGTAGCGGCCACCGAGGTCGACTTTGGCCTGACCAAACCCAAGGTCCTCGATGTCACTTTCGCCTACCTTGGTGGGGGTCTCACCGAGGTCACCCACTCAGCGGATGAACAATGGGTGGCAGAGGCCCGCAAATCACTCAATGCCCTCACCGGTCGAATTTCCACTTCAGATTTTGAGGAGAACCCGGGGTCGTGGTGCAACTCGTGTGACTTCTTGCAGTTCTGCGGTCCGGGGCAGGCAGAGGTTGAAGGTTGAGCGTTGCGGCAGCCATTGGGGCCACCATCGTCGGCTACCTGATTGGTTCATCACCCACGGCCGAGTGGCTGGGAAGACTGGCTGGAGTCGATCTTCGTAAAGAGGGTTCGATGAACCCGGGAACAAACAACGCACTCCGAGTCGGCGGACCACCTCTGGCCGCCGCCGTCCTGGCAATGGAGATGGCCAAAGGTGCCATCGCAGTCATCGCGGGCGCCGCCCTGGCCGGTGACCTTGGCGCGGTGTTGGCAGGGGTCGGTGCAACCACCGGAAACGTATTCAACATGTACTACCAATTCCAGGGAGGGAAGGGTCTCGGGATCTCCGCCGGGATCCTGACCGCAATTTGGCCCACTGTCCTGGCACCGGTGATAGCCGTGATTCTGATCACGGTCCTGATCACCCGGTCAGCGGGTGCGGCGGCCATAGTCACCATTGTCGCTTTCAACCTCATGGCCATTCTCTGGGCCACCCTCGAATGGCCGATGGCCTGGGGGATAGAGGCGACGAGCCAGCTCCTTGTGCTGTCACTAGGAATGGGAGCCGTCCTGTGGAACAGCCACTGGTCCGCCTCACCATTCAGCCGACGACACCGTCGTTCACTTCAAGAATCAGCGTGACGGGACCGTCGTTCGTCAGCTCGACATCCATCGTCGCCCCGAAAACACCGTGGGCCGTGACAACGTCACGCTCCCGAAAGGAATGAATCATCCGATCGATCAGGGGCCGGGCATGTTCAGGCCGGGCAGCGTCAGTGAACGACGGGCGACGCCCTCGTTTCACATCCCCGAGCAGGGTGAACTGGCTCACGACCAGAACCTGGCCATCGACATCTACCAGTGAGAGATTCATCTTCCCTTCGTCATCGTTGAAGACTCTCAGGCCAGAGATCTTGTCGACTGCCGCATCGACATCGTGGTAGCCATCACCAGGTGCCACGCCGACGAGAAGACACAGCCCGCTCCCGATGCTCCCGACAACGCTGCCGTCGACACGCACCAGAGCGGAAGAAACTCGTTGCAAAACTATCCGCACCAACGTGATTCTGGCAGCGAAACCTGTTGGAAAATAGAGTGTCGCCGTGACCCGAGACAAGGAACCGAATCTCAGCCTGCTTGGTGGCCCCGACAAGGGCCCGGTCGTCTATCTGCTCGATGTGGCTACCGATCTCGAGGTGCGTTTGCTCGAGAAGTGGATTCGAAGCCAGACAGGACCCCAAATGGAGACCATTCGGGTCTCGTCCTCCCGACGTGGTCGAGGAGGCGATCCGGTCGAGTTGTCAAGCCGGATATCGGCGGAGGACAACGTCTTTCTCATACCGGTACGAGTCGTCTGGATGGCACCCGAGAAGAAGGGGCAAAGATCGGTCACGTGGTCGGATGCCTTCAGACCGGGCGATCCGAGAGATCCGAAAGGTCTGCGCGCCCACTGGATTCGGACCTTCCGACCCGGCAGACTCAAGCTGATTGCGGCACGGGGAGCCCTCTCGTCGGATCTGACAGCCGACTATGAGTCCTCAGGTGAGATCGACGGCATCGCGGCTTTTGTAACACGGCGCGTTTGGAGAGTCCTCGACCAGGCTGAACGGAAGCTTCTCGGAAACCGGTACAAGATTCCCCGGTTCGTACCGGAAGCGATTCTGTCACGGAGGGACTTCGTCGAGCAGGTGGAAAGTCATGCCCGCGAAGCGGAAGTCGACTTCGACGTCGCGCTCACCGACGCCGAGCGGTATTTGCGGGAGATAGCGGCGACCCACAGCCCCTATGTCATCGATCTGATGGCCAATGCGATCCATGCTCTCTACCGGCAGGGATACGGCGAGATCAAGTACGACAAGACCCAGATCGCCAAGGTGGCCGAGCTGGGCCGTTCGAATCCGGTGATCTTCCTCCCATCGCACCGGTCCAATCTGGATCGGCTCACCTTCCAATTCATGCTCTGGGAGAACGATCTGCCACCCAATCACACGGCTGGTGGCATCAACCTGGACTTTTTTCCTGTCGGCCCACTCCTCCGTCGGACAGGGGTGTTCTTCATCCGGCGATCGTTCCGGGACAACCACCTCTACAAGATCGTCCTGCGGGCCTATGTCGATTTCCTGATCGAGAAGCGCTTCCCGATGGAGTGGTACATGGAAGGTGGGAGATCCCGTTCCGGAAAGCTGGGACCGCCCCGGTTCGGGCTCCTTCACTACGTCGTCGACTCTTTGCGGAGCGGGAAAGCCGACGACGTGCAGTTGATCCCAGTCTCGATCGTTTATGACCAGATCCAGGACGTGCCCGACTACACCCGAGAAGCTCAGGGTCGCGGCAAAGAAAAGGAGTCCATCGGATGGTTGTTCCGCGCGGTTCGCTCGCTCCGTCGGCGCTATGGCGACATCCACATCCGATTGGCCGAGCCCGTATCGGTCGCGTCGGTAGTGGGTTCGATCGACGAAGGCGAGGAGGTGTCGATCGGACTCCAGAAGCTGGCATTCGAGGTGATGTATCGCATTGCAAGCGTGACCCCCATCACTCCGACCGCCGTCGTCAGCATCGCTCTCCTGGCAGCAAGGGGAGCCGCCCGAACAGCAGACGATCTTGCCGAGAAAAGCGCCCGCATGATGGACTTCATAACGGCACGCGACCTGCCCCTTACCGATAAGCCTGATCTCTCGGACTCGGAGACTGTCACCGCGATCCTCGACTCCCTTTCGGAACACGGGAATGTGTCCAGTCACGAGGCGGTGGGAAGAGTTGTCTATTGGCTTGACGACCAACAGATGATCCGACTCTCCTACTACCGCAATGTCATCGTTCACTTCTTCCTGAACAGGGCCATCGCCGAGATGGCCCTCACTTCGCTGATCGACGACGGCGAACGGGACGCCGAAGTGGCCCAAAGGCGAATGCTGTCCCTGAGGGACCTCCTCAAGTACGAGTTCTTCTTCCCGGACAAGGAGCAATTTCTCGGAGACGTCTCGAACGATATTGCATACGACGTCCCGAATTGGGCAACGATTCTGCCGGCGACGGGTGCTCTGGGAGTCATCGCAAAGATGGGAGATCCGGTCGCCTACTGGGCCGTTCTCCCGTTTCTCGATGCCTATCAAATCGTTGGTGACGAACTCGAGGCGCTCACAGGATCGTTCGGCGAGAAGAAGTTCCTCAAAGCATGTCTTGCCCGGGCCCGGATGTACCGCATCGAGGAGCGACTCTTCTCCGGGGAAAGCGCCAGTCAGGTTTTGTTCAAATCGGCTTTGGACCTGGCAAGAAACCGGGATCTGATAGAAGACGACGCCGAGGTTGGTGAACGAAGGTCGAGTTTCGCCGCCGAAGTCAGAGAAGCGAGATCACTGGCTGCCTCGGGTCTCTAACCGTCAGTCATCGTTCTCGTTGCGGCGATGGGCGTCGGCGATCATCTCCGCCGAGGTCTTCGGCCCTTCGACTTCGACATCTGGCAAGCTCGGTGTCTCTTCCGAGGCGTCAAATCCGATTGCCTCCGCCAGCTCATCCATGTCCACCGGTGCAGGGTCGACCGGTGCAGGCTTGATCACCGGCGGAGGAGGAGCCGGTCTGCTTGGCGCCGGACGCGGTGCCGGAGGTGGCGTCGACTGGCTCTCCGGCTTTGACCCCAGGGCGTCCTCCACGCTGGTGCGACGACTGCGTCTCAGAATGGAGCGGCCGGCGAACAGCAGCAGGATCGGTACGAAAAAGGTCCGACCGAAGCTCTCCAGGATGTCGCCAAGTGGGGTGCCCCCGAACTCGCCGAAGCGAGCGATGAAGTAGAGGGCGATCCAGACGGACCCCACCGTCGAGAGGATCCGCCCCAAACGATTCCTGGTATCAGTTGAGGTCATGACCCCATTCAACCATCAAGGGCGGGTGATGGCTACGCGAAGTCGCCAGGCGGCAAGAATCAGCAGCGCTACGGCATGAGGGACAGAACACCGAGTTCGGGAAGGATGTCGACTGTGGTCCCACCGTGTCTCACCAACTCGGCAAAGCCGTCGAGGGCCCGGGTATGGGGAGTCAGGTGTCGCTCGCGCCGACACTACCGGCGCCGGATTGAGCCGAATTCACCAGTACGCTTTGAGCGTGGGAGCCTACATCCAGACGTCTGCCGGGCCTCTTCATTGGCGGGACTACGGGGGCAGAGGCAAGGTCATAGTGCTCATCCACGGTCTTGGAGGATCGGTCGCCAATTGGGATGCCGTCGGCTCGAGGCTGGCCGACCTGGGTCGAACCGTCGCCTTAGACCTTCCCGGGTTCGGGCTTTCTCCCCCGGCCCGAGACTGGGAACTGCATACTCACGCCAGCGCCGTGCACTCCTTCATGTCCGAGTTTGCCCCGTCAGCAACTCTGATCGGCAATTCGATGGGGGGTCTCCTTGCTGAAATGGTTGCCTCTCGAGCTCCCGAGACCGTCGACTCTCTCCTACTCGTTGCACCTGCCACTCCTCCGAGGTTTCCAGATCCGAGGATTCACTGGCCCACCGCAAGACGTCTGGCCCTGCAGGCGACGCCGGGAGTTGGCCGGGCGATGTCGTGGTACTTCCTCAACCGACTCTCTCCCCAAGAGCTTGTGAAGCTGAGTCTCGAAACGATCACACACAAACCCAGCCGGGTCCCTATGCCGCTCGTCGAGGAGTTCGTCAGGCTTGCCACCGTGAGGATGAAGCTCCCATGGGCACAGGAGGCGGTGCCGAGCACCGGAAGATCCATCGCCAGGATGTTTCGCAGGCCGTCTTCGTTTGTCGCAATGATACGGGAGATCAAGGCGCCCACTCTTGTAGTCCACGGTCTTGAAGACCACATCGTGTCTCCGACAGCAGTCGCGTGGCTGTGCTCGCTGAGACCAGATTGGCAACTGGTTCAGATGGAGGACACGGGCCACACTCCACAACTGGATGCGCCGATCCGGTTTCTGGCCACGATCCTCCCCTGGCTCCAGGCTTCGCTGAAACGTGAAATCACGGCCTAACTAACCTTAAGCTCATGGCAGAAAAACTCGACGAAGCCATCGGCGGCGAATTCGTTGACCAATTGCCGGACATCGACCCGGTCGAAACCAGAGAATGGATCGAGTCACTCGATGCGGTGGCCGAAGAGCATGGGCCGGTCCGCGCCCGGTTTCTCCTCACCAAGCTGTTGGGGCGAGCCCACAAAAAGGGGCTCGGGGTCCCCGTAGTTGTCACCACTCCGTACATCAACACCATTCCACCCGAAGAGCAGCCCGAGTTCCCCGGCGATGAGCATCTGGAGCGTCGGATCCGAAGATTCATCCGCTGGAACGCCGCAGTCATGGTGGTCAAGGCGAACCACCGGGAAAAGGGAATCGGCGGGCATCTCTCCACCTTTGCGTCCTCAGCCACTCTCTACGAGATCGGCTTCAACCACTTCTTCCGGGGCAGGAACGCCCCCGGAGGCGGTGACCACATCTACATGCAAGGCCACGCCGCCCCGGGGATATACGCGAGGGCATATCTCGAGGGCCGGTTTGACGAGAAGCATCTCGACAACTTCCGCTTCGAGATCAACGGCGACGGTCTTTCCTCATATCCGCACCCGCGTCTCATGCCCGAGTTCTGGGAGTACCCGACTGTGTCAATGGGTCTCGGCCCGATCAACTCCATCTATCAGGCTCGATTCAACAAGTACCTGCATAATCGGGGGATTGATGACACTTCGCAGTCCCGGGTCTGGTGTTTCATAGGGGACGGAGAGACCGATGAGCCCGAGACGCTCGGAGCAATCTCGCTGGCTACTCGAGAGGGTCTCGATAATCTCGTCTGGGTCGTCAACTGCAACCTGCAGCGACTCGACGGTCCGGTCCGAGGCAACGGCTCGATCATCAGTGAGTTGGAGGCCGTGTTCCGCGGGGCCGGGTGGAATGTCATCAAGGTCATTTGGGGAAGTGGATGGGACTCGCTGCTGGCTCAGGACACCGAGGGCGCTCTGGTAGACGTCATGGGCTCCACGGTCGACGGCGAGTACCAGAGGTACAAGGTCGAGGATGGCGGGTATGTCCGCGACCACTTCTTCGGCAAAGACCCCCGCACCAAAGAATTGGTCAGCGACTGGACCGATGATGAGATCTGGGCTCTGCGTCGGGGCGGGCTCGACTTCCGCAAGGTCTACGGCGCCTACAAGGTGGCCACCGAACTCAACAACGGCAAGCCGACCGTCATCCTCGCCAAGACGATCAAAGGCTGGGCTCTCGGTCCGGATGTCGAGGGCCGTAACGCGACCCACTCCATCAAGGAATTGACCAACAAACAGCTCTTGGAGCTGCGGGCAACGCTTCATCTCGAGAAAGAGATCCCGGTTGAGTCCCTCGACGGCGACAAAGAGCCACCTTATTTCCGGCCTGGCCCCGGGACCCCCGAACATGAGTACCTGCACGCCCGCCGCGAGGAGCTCGGCGGGTCCATTCCGCATCGTGTCGTCACCCAAGACGCCCCGTTGAGTCTCCCGGGAGCTGAGATTTATGAAGATGTCTACGCCGGCTCGGGCAAGGTCGAGGCGTCGACCACATCGGCCTTCACGCGTCTATTGCGAAATCTCTCGCGGTCTGCGGAATTTGGGCCACATGTCGTCCCCATCGTCCCCGATGAGGCCAGGACCTTTGGAATGGACTCGCTTTTCCGCGAGATGAAGATCTATGCCTCCCAAGGTCAGCTGTACGACCCCGTCGACGCCGCCATGCTTCTCTCGTACAGCGAGGCTCAGGACGGCCAGATCCTCGAGGAGGGCATTACTGAGTCAGGGTCAATGGCATCGTGGACCGCGGCCGCCACTTCGTATGCCACCAGGGGCATCCCAATGGTCCCCTTCTTCATCTTCTACTCGATGTTCGGCTTCCAGCGAGTCGGCGACCTGATCTGGAGCGCGAGTGATGCTCGAGCGCGGGGTTTCCTTCTGGGAGCGACCGCCGGACGCACCACTCTTCAGGGTGAGGGACTCCAGCACCAAGACGGGCACAGCCTGATCCTGGCCTCCACCGTCCCTGTCTGTCAGGCCTACGACCCCGCATTCGCCTATGAAGTGGGCACCATCATCGAACACGGCCTGGAGCGCATGTACGGCGCCGATCCCGAAGACGTCTTCTATTACCTCACCCTCTACAACGAGATCTACGCCCAGCCAAAGAAGCCGGAAGGCGTGGATCGTGGCATCGTCGACGGACTCTATCGGTGGGCACCTGCCCCGGACGAGGTTGACGCCGATCTGAAGATCCTGTTCTCGGGATCAGCCAATCTGGCTGCCAGGGAAGCTGCCACCGACTTGGCCGAGCATTACGGAGTCGGGGCAGAACTCTGGTCGGCAACCTCATACAAGAACCTTCGCGAGGAGGCTCTGGCAGTGGAGCGTTGGAACCGGCTTCACCCAAGCGACGAGCCAAAGGTGCCTTTGGCGACACGTCTTCTTTCTCACACCGGTGGACCTACCCTTGCCGTCAGCGACTTCATGACACTCGTCCCAGATCAGATTGCCCGATGGGTGCCGGATGATTTCTCGATACTCGGGACGGACGGCTACGGCCGCTCCGATTCGCGACTTGCACTGCGTCGGTTCTTCGAGATCGACGCCGGGCACATCGTGGCAGCTGCACTCTCGGCACTAGCGAAACAGGGCCGTGTCCCGGCCTCAACAATCCGCGATGCCTTCGATCGATACCACATCGATCCGGATGCAGACGACCCGGCTCAGGCTTACTGATGGCGACCTACCGTGAGATAGTCGAGGCGGCCCGGGGCGAGATTGAGGAGATAACCCCCGCTCAGGTCATGAAACGTCTCGACAAGATAGTCGTCATAGACGTCCGCGAAGCCGACGAGCATCAGCAGGGAGCAATTCCCGAAGCCCGGTTTCTCGCCCGCGGCGTCTTGGAGCGCGACATCGCCACTGTCGTCATCGACAGGAAAGACGAACTGGTTCTCTACTGCTCGGGCGGCTCGCGATCGGCGTTGGCTGCCGCGGCTTTGAAGCAGATGGGCTACGAGCGGGTCGTCTCAATGGCCGGTGGGTTTGACCGATGGAAGGCGGAGGGGCTGCCCTGGGGCGACCCGACCGGTCTCACCGCCGATCAGCGGACCAGATATGCCCGTCATGTCCGATTACCCGAAATTGGCGAAACCGGCCAACTCAAATTGCTCGGCGCCCGGGTCCTGCTGGTGGGAGCGGGAGGGTTGGGCTCGCCGGCCGCTCTATATCTTGCGGCCGCCGGGGTGGGGACGATCGGCATCGTTGATGATGACGTCGTCGACCCCTCCAACCTGCAACGTCAGGTGCTTCACAACATCGATCGGGTCGGCATGCCGAAAGTGGAGTCGGCTCGTGAAACCCTCCTGGCCCTCAACCCCGACGTCAAGGTGGAGACGCACCGGCAGCGTCTCAAGGCTGCAAACGCCCTGACGATCATGGCCAACTACGACGTGGTGGTCGATGCAGGTGACAACTTCCCGACTCGGTACCTGGTCAACGACACCTCGCTCCATCTGCGAGTCCCGGTTGTCCACGGCTCGATCTTCCGCTTCGAAGGCCAGGCAGCCGTCTTCACGCCATACCAAGGCCCGTGCTATCGGTGTCTCCATCCCGAGCCACCGCCACCCGAGCTCGCCCCATCATGCGCCGAGGCCGGTGTCCTGGGAGTGCTGCCCGGGGTCATAGGCTCGATCCAGGCCATGGAGACAATCAAGGTGCTGCTCGGGATCGGCGACATCCTCTCGGGCCGTCTCCTCGTCTACGACGCTCTAGAACAGGACTTCATGAGCGTGACCGTCAAGCAGGACCCGAGTTGCCCGGCCTGCTCCGATCCTGACCGCCCACCCGCGCTCGTCGACTACGACGAGCTCTGTCGCCCTGCAGGCAACGTTGAGCGAGACGCTCCACCTGTCTGAACCGCTGCGGCGGCTGATCATCGATCACTGTGCTCAGACCCTTCCCAACGAGGGCTGCGGTCTGATTGCATCTGACAAGGGTGGGAATTTGGTTGGCGTCTACCCGACGGCAAACCTCGACGACTCACCGACGGGATATACGGTGCCTCCGCAGGAGCATTTCGCCGCGTTGAGCGATGCCGAGTCGAAGGGTTGGGAGTTGTCCGGCGTGTTCCACTCCCATCCGGATGGATCAGCCGAACCGTCGATGGATGATGTGGCTGCTGCCCTCGATCCGGAGTGGGTGTATCTGGTGGTTGGGCTTTCGGGCGAACCGGTGATCCGGGCCTGGCGGATCCGGCAGAAAGAAATCAAAGAAATTTCTCTGATCTGACCCAAATC
>SMXW01000040.1 GCA_004356805.1 Acidobacteriota bacterium
GGAGTCGAACAACTCGGCGAGGAAGTGGCGAGCAGCATCGTTGTCGGCGACCTGCTCGTGACGATCGGGTCCGGCGGCGAGCTCGCCAACGCACCATCCACCGTTGCGTCCCGATGCCCCGAACCCGACGATCTCCTTCTCGATCACCACTATCCGCAGTGACGGGTCCAGCCGCAGCAGGTAGTAGGCGGTCCACAAACCGGTGTAGCCACCCCCGACGATGGCGATATCGACCTGGGTGTCTCCTGCGAGCGGGGGGCGTGGGTCGAGCGGGCCAGGGTAGGTGTCGTGCCAGAGCGATAGGCTGCGGTAATCGGCGGTCACGAGTCGAGTCCCACTCCGAAGCGGTCGAGCAGGCTAAGCCAGAGCCCTCGTTTACCCCGGCGTCGGTCGGCTCGTCGGATCGCAGCTCGGGTCAACTCGACAGCGGCCCATCGCGTCGGCTCCGGCGGAAAAGGGAACGGCTTCGTCCGCACCATCTCCAGCTCGGTGCGTTCGGTGGACTGCCCCAAGACGAGATCCGACCACTCTGGCACCAAAACAGCAGGCTCCCACGCCCAGGCCCGTGTGGCCAGCAACCCAGGCAAGACATTCATCGTGGGCCGTTCCTCAGGTCGCGGTGAAGTGGGTTGCGGCACCGTAGGTTCGGGGCGACGGGGTGATCGCCGGTGTGTCGTCCCGGTTGGACCAGAACACCGCGGGCTTCGCGTCGGCTGGAGCCTGTGCAGCGCACCCGTCAGCCCCATGCAATGCTCGACGATTGGAGTCGGTAACCACGCCTCAGTTGTCAGACGCCGTTCGGATCACGGCCGCCAGGATCTTGGCGTAACCGGTGCATCGACAGAGGTTGCCCGACAAACCGATCCGGATCTCCTCCTCGGATGGGCTCGGATTCCCATCGAGCAAGGCGCGCGTCGACATGATTATGCCGGGAGTGCAGAACCCGCACTGAACGCCACCCTCCTCGAGAAGGCTTCGCTGGATGGCGTGCAGTCCGTCGGCGGGCATCACGCCTTCGATGGTTGTCACGGACTTGCCCTCAGCCTGCAACGCCAGG
Source organism: Acidobacteriota bacterium (assembly GCA_004356805.1). GTDB lineage: Bacteria > Actinomycetota > Acidimicrobiia > Spongiisociales > ZC4RG35 > SZUA-217. Next base: position 1,058 of record SMXW01000040.1, read on the forward strand.
TACGAACACGAGTTCACCGGCTGATCGTCGAGCAACACCATGCACGCGCCGCATTCGGAGTCGTCGCAACCTTCTTTGGTTCCAGTGAGCCCGATCTCGGTCCGGAGCACGCTGAGCAGGTTGCGTCCCATGTCGACGTCGACGGGGTAGTCCAACCCGTTGACGGTGAGCGTGATCGGCTCGGTCATCGTGACGCTCCCACGCCTATCGCCCGGTTGACGGGAACGCCGATCTCTTCACCAGCTGCTCTGCGGGCCGCAGCATCCACGGCTCTGGCAGCCATGACTCCGACGGTGTGCCGACGATACGTGTCGCTCGCTCTGAGGTCGCTGATGGGTCGGGCCACGTCAGAGGCCGCAGTGGCGACGGCCGCAGCAGCAGCATCTGGCAGGTGGCCTGTCATGAGTGCTCCGGCGTCGTCGACCTCGATGATCGTGGGGGCGACCGCCGAAAGCGCCACCGCACCGCCGAGAATCGTTCCGTCATCAGCCAGCGTGACGCTGGCTGCCGCCCCCACTATCGCGATCTCCATCGCCCGTCGATACTCCAGACGCACGTAAGCACTCCCCGACCGCGCTGGACGGGGAGGGAGGTCTATGGCCACACACAGCTCTTCGGTTTCAGCGCTCGTCTGGCCTGGCCCGGTCCATAGATCTGACAGCTCCACGGTCCGCGATCCCCGCGCAGAGCGGAGCTGTGCCACTGCACCCAACACCATCAAGGGCGCTCCCGTGTCCATGGCCGGAGAAGCGTTCATGACGTTGCCGCCGAGCGTGCCGATGTTCCGAGTCGAAGGCGATCCCACCAGGGCGGCCGCGTCGGCGAGTGCGGTGTACCCGGACACGATCATCTGGTCGATCATCAATTGGGAATGTGTGACCATGGCCCCGATTCGGATGCCGCGATCCCTCGACTCTATGTGGGCCAATTCGTCGAGCCGATCAATGGCTACCAGAGATGCGGGTAATGGTGCCTTGCCCTGTCGGGCGCCAACCACCAGATCGGTTCCGCCCGCGATGGGGCGGGCTCCGACGGCCAACGCGGCCAGGGCCTCGTCGAGAGATCCGGCGATAGCGAAGCTCACCCGTCACCTCCTCCCCGCATTGTCTCCCACACCCGCTGTGCAGTCATCGGTAGCCGGGGGACTGGTTGGCCGGTCAGCTTTGTGATGGCGTTCGATATCGCGGCGGCCGTAGCCACGTTGGGAGCCTCGGCGATGGGTTTCGAGCCGTGAGGGCCCATATTCGGGGTGTGGACCTCGGCGAAGTGCACTCTGATCGGAGGAGCGTCAGCCATGGTTTGCAGCTTGTAGTCGAGAAAGGCCGGATTCTTCTGCGCCCCGTCTTCGTCGTAGACCGTTCCCTCGGTGAGGGCCTGGCCGATCCCCATCATCACGCCCCCTTCGACCTGGCCGGAGGCGCCAATCGGGTTGATGATCACCCCCGAGTCGTGAGCGGCGCTGACGTCGAGGACCCGCACCACGCCAGTCTCCCGATCCAGGCGGATCTTGACCGCATGACACGAGAACTGGGGTCCGGCCCAACCGGACAAGCCTTGGTCGCCAACGCAAGCCACGCCTACCGCCGATGGATACTCGGGTGGCGTGCCTGATCCCTTTCCCAACAACAGTTCGCCTCCCGCCGCCACGCCCGCCAGTTCGACGATCGACACCGCTGACTCGGGCGATCCGGCGACGTGCGCCCTGCCGTCGGCCAGAACGATGTCATCGGGCGAAGCCTCCAGCTTCTTTGCTGCCAGGTTCTTCAGTTGGACGGCGATCTGGCGGGCAGCCTCGACTGTGGCCCGCCCATTGTTGAGGATCGTCTGCGAGCCCGTCGCCCCTTCGTCGTAGGGTGCGACGCTGGTGTCCTGGTAGACCAGCTCGAAGTCTTCGGGTTCCATACCCAGTTCGGCGGCGGCGAGAATGGGCAGCGTCATCACCGAACCGGTTCCGCATTCTTGGGCGCCGGTGGTGATCACACCCTTTCCGTCGCGATCGATCTTGACGAAGGCGCCGGATGCGCCCGGGAAGCTTGGCCACCAACCCACCGCTACTCCAATGGCCTCGTCATCTTCGAGGTCCTGGCCATAGTCGATGCCGGATACTGCCTCTCGAATGCACTCCTGCAGACCGATCTCGTCGTACACCTGCCCGGCGACACCCGTCTCGCCGGTGTCGATGCAATTCTGCTGCCGAAAGGCCACCGGATCCATCCCGACGACGGCCGCCAGCTCATCGGTGTGCGACTCCAAGGCCCAACAGGTTTGCGGCGCAGTAGGGGCGCGTACCGAACCGGACGGTTGATGGTTTGTGTAGATACTGAAGGCTTCGGCGTGGATGTTGTCGATCTTGTACGGCCCGAGAGTGTGCATCGCCGCCATATGCGGGAAGAACGAGGAGTCGGCGCTATACGCTCCGTTGTCGAGCAGCACCCGCACCCGTCGCGCGGTCAGGGTCCCGTCGCTCTTGAGCCCGGTGGTGATCTCGATGATCATGCCTTCCCGACGCCGATCGGGAGCGATGAACTCCTCCCGCCGTGAGAACACGAGTCGGACCGGTCGCCTGGCGACCCTGGCCAGAGCAGCCACGTGTGCCTCGTAATGGAATCCGCATTTGCCTCCGAAACCTCCGCCCATGTGCGGGACGATGATCCTTACTCGATTGGTGGGAAGATCGAGCGTCTCGCAAACGCCATCGCGGGCCTGGAACGGAACCTGGGTGGAGCTCCAGATTGTCACCCGGTCGCCCTCCCACTGCGCCAGCACTCCCCTCGGCTCGATAGGAGCAGCGTGCGTGGCGTCGGCTACGTAGCGGCCGAAAACCACGTGGTCGGCCTGGGCCATCCCCTTCTCGACGTCACCCCTGGTCATCGATGTGAATGAGGCGACATTGCCGTTTCGCTCAACATTGGCCGCCTCATAGTCGGCCCAACCCTCGTGGACGAGCGGTGCTCCGTCGGCAATCGCCTCTTCCAGGTCTGTGACAACCTGGAGTGGCTTGTATTCGACTACGACAGCATCGAGGGCCTTTTGCGCGGCTTCGGCGTCGATCGCTGCAACGGCTGCCACAACTTCACCTTCAAATCGCACGACATCCTTGGCGAACAGAGTGCGATCGGCGATCGAACCGAAACGCCGCTCCGGCACGTCTTCATGGGTCAGTACCGCAAGAACGCCCGGGACCCGGCGAGCTGCCGATACGTCGAGCCGGATGATCTCCGCATGTGAGATCCCCGCGTAGAGAAACTTCGCGGTGAGCATCCCGGTCAGGGTGATATCCGCTACGTAGCGACCGCTACCGGTCACCTTGTCGGGACCATCAGGGCGGATGAAGACTTTCGATTCGGTCAGCAGTGGCATGGCTCCCTCTCGTGGGCGGCGATCGTAGCCAGGTCAGCCCCTGCTCGGATTCGGGAGTTGGGCGCGGCCACCGCTGCGATTGAGGTCACCCAATGCGAGGACGGGTCACGTCTTTGGCGAACTCCTCGAATACATCCACGAAATGATCGATTTCGCCGTCGCTGTGCTTCACGGAGAGGGTCCACTGCTCGTCGGCTCCGGGTGTCATGTAGACGTCGTTGACCATGTGGTAGAGCCAGCCGAGATAGTTGAGGTCGTCATTGAAATGCTGGGCGTAAGACCGGTAGTCGACGACCCGCTCGTCCGCGAACATGACGCAGCCCTTCGAGGCGACACCGATCGCATACGCCGGCAGCCCGTAGCGGTCACACACCTGCTGGCATCCGTCGACGATTCGTTGACCGAGCTGGTCAAGCCGGTGGTACGCCTGTTCGTCGAGTACTTGAGTCAGCGTCACTTCGGCTGCTGCCATCGTGAGAGGGTTCCCGTTGAAAGTGCCGAGTTGTGGCACGGTCCCATCCGTGATCTGGGCCATGATCTCCTCGGTTCCAAGGGTCGCTCCTACGGGTGTGCCACCGCCAGTGGCCTTGGCCAACGCAATCAGGTCGGGAACGACGTCGTATCTCTCCACTGCGCCCCCTGCGGCAACGGTGGCCCCGGTCTTGACCTCATCGAAGATCAACACCACACCGTGCCGCCGCGTTATCTCCCGTACCTTCGCCAGATAGCCCGGATTGGGGGTGACTACTCCGATGTTCAGCATTATCGGCTCGATGATCATGGTGCCGATCCCCGGATTGGCCACAAAGGCCGCTTCAAGTGCGTCGGGGTCGTTGAAGGGCACCACCGAGGTCAGATCGAGCAACGCCTTGGGAATGCCGGCCGACTGCGGCACCGAAACTGGATGAGCCCTCGGGCCGATCTCGGCGGGGTCGGGATGCACTGAGACCATCACAGCATCGTGATGGCCGTGGTAGGAGCCCTCGATTTTCAAGAGGGCTTCCTTTCCACTGAAAGCTCGCGCCAGGCGGATAGCGTCCAATGTGGCCTCGGTTCCCGAATTCGAGAACCGCACCTTCGGCAACCGATAGCGTCGGATCAGCTCCTTGGCCACGCGTACCGCGCCTTGATTGGGCGCCGCGAAATGGGTTCCCTTTGACGCGGCGTCCGCGATGGCTTTGGCAATCAACGGGTGGGCATGGCCCACCACCATGACCCCGAAACCGTTGTGGAAGTCGGTGTACTCGTTTCCATCGAGGTCCACGACCTTCGAGCCGTGGCCTTCGACGATGACGATTGGGTGGGGGGTTTGCTCCTGAAATGACGATGCAACTCCACCTGGCAGAAATTCTTTGGCCTTTTCGACGTACTCGCCGGACTTGCGTGTGCGGAGTCGGAGTGACTCCTCCATGGATTTGGTCAGTTCGGCTACACGGTCCGGGTCGAGGGTGATAGGCATTCGATCTCCGATAGCGCTTGTTGGCGCACATTCCTTCCAGTTTCCAATAGTTCTATCACGTCTGTCCAATGATTCGCAAGCAAGCCTGATTGGCTCGAGGATGGGTAGGGAGTTGACCCTTTTCAGTCGGAGGCGACTTCGACCACCGCCACGACATGTCGTATTGTCCAACGTCACCACGCCAGGATTTGAATGGTTTGGAGGAGTGGGCACATTGACGGAGTGGACACGGATCGGGGAGATCTCGCTTCTGCAAATTCAGACTGGCGAGATGACGGGGCAAGGCAGCTACGACATCGGCATGCTGGTCCCGGTCGATGCTTTGAGACTTACCCCTGACGGGGTGGTTGGCCTCGTTGATGACGAGTGGATAGTTGATCGCCACCACCGGCAGCATCCCGCCGCCAGGCACTGGCATCCAGGACACGCTCTTTCATTCGGTTTCACGTCTCATTACGACCTCATGTGGACCCTGTTCCGCGGCACTCCGCTCGGGGTGGCCGGGGAAAACGTGATCGTAGTTGCGGATCAGATGATCCACCCCGAGGACATCGCCGGAGGCATACGCATCGAAACCGATGACGGCCAGATTGAGCTAGAGAATCCCGAAGTGCTCGAA
>SMXW01000041.1 GCA_004356805.1 Acidobacteriota bacterium
ATTGTGGTTCTGGTCGGCGGTCTCCAGGTTGTTTCTGTTGCCCGGGCCAGGATCGAGTTGCTGGGCGCGGTTCGGGACGGGGCTCGGGTCGCGGCAACCAGCCCAGATCCCGCGAAGGCTGTCGAAGCCGTCCAGAACGCGCTGGCGCCATCGGTTCGGGACCGGGTGCGGATCTCGGTTTCGCGGCCCAGTGTGGTTGGCGCACCGGCTCGAGTCTCGGCTCGGCTGCGACATCGGTTGGGGGCGCCGTTCCCTGACGACTTTGGAGTCGACCTGTCGGCCTCGGCCACGATGCTCGTTGAGAGGTGAGGCTTGTTGAGAGGTGAGCTCTGAGAGAGGGGCGATGGCAGTTGCCATGGCCGGTGTCATCGCCCTCCTTTCGGTGGTCGTTGTGGCCACAGCTTCACTCGGCGTGGCTTATTCGGCTCGAGTCCAGGCGAACATTGCAGCCGATGCGGGCGCTCTAGCTGCGGCAGTTGCCACCTATCCGGGAACCGGAAGGCAGAGTCCGGCGAAGGAGGCACAGGCCGTTGTGGCCAGGAACGGGGCAAGACTCGTCTCGTGCGCTTGCCCCGTTGACCCCGCCTTGGATGTCAGAGCGGTGCTGGTCATCACGGCAATGGTGGTCAACGTCCCGGTCTTTGGAGACCTGGAGATCATGGGAGTGTCCCGGGCCGAGTTCGATCCTCGTCTTTGGCTCGGTCGATGAGGCCGCGCGGACCAATATCAGGGATAATCCACACCGATGACCACGAGATCAGACCAGATTCGAATGCTCGTGGAGTTGACCAAGCTGACGGCCCTTGACGAAGGGTCACCGCAGGCATTCAAGGTAAGGGCCTACGAGAACGCCATCGCAGGCATCGAAGGCCATCACGGAGAGCTTTCGGGGCTGACCAAGGCGGAGCTGACCGAGATAAAAGGGGTGGGAAGCTCGACCGCCGACAAGATCCTGGAACTGGAGGCCACGGGCACGGTCGCCAAACTGGAGACCCTACGGGAGATGTATCCGCCGGCATTTGTCGCTCTCACCAAGATTCCCGGTCTCGGTCCAAAGACACTGAAGATGCTCCGGTCTCAGTTGGGCATCGAGGACATCGGAAGTCTCAAAGAGGCGGTGGATGCCGAGCAACTACGGGAGCTGCCGGGGCTCGGTGAGAAATCTGAGCAGAAGATCGCTAGAGCGATCGATCGGCTGGGACTGCACGGCAAGGACCGTCGCACGCCATTGGTCGAGGTTCTCGGATTTGCCAACTCGCTGGCACAACGCATTGCTGAGATCGAGGGTGTGGTCGAGGCGGTGCCTTGTGGGTCGATCCGTCGTTTCTCGGAGACGGTTGGGGATGTTGACATCGTGGTGGCGACCACAAATCCTGGTCTGGTGGGGGATGTGGTACTTGGGTACCCCGAGGTGAGCGAGGTCGTTGGGGCGGGGAAGACCAAGATCTCATTCCTCACCCGGGAAGAGCTTCAGGTCGACATTCGCACGGTGAGGCCCGACCAGCTGGGCTCCGCACTCCTATATTTCACAGGGTCGAAGGCCCACAACATCGCCTTGCGACAGAAGGCGATCGATCGCGGCTGGCTCCTCAGCGAGTACGGTCTTTTCGAGGACAAAGAAGTACTGGCTTCCGAAACCGAGGGCGAGATATACGAGGCTTTGGGTATGCAGGCTGTGCCACCAATGCTGCGTGAGGGGAGTGGCGAGGTGGAGGCCGCGTCGAACGAAAGACTGCCCAACCTGATCGAGAGATCAGACATCAAAGGTGACCTTCACTATCACTCGGATCGCTCGGGAGATGGGCGATCTTCACTGGAAGAGATGGTTGAAGCGGCCAGCGGTGCCGGCTGGGAGTACGTGGCGTTCACTGACCATGGCGAAGACCTGGCTATCAACGGGTCAACCCCTGATCAGATGCTGGCCCATCGTGATCAAATTCGAGGTCTCGACTCCCGCTACCCCGAGATCAGACTCCTGTTCGGGTGTGAGTTGAACATCGGTCGGGATGGCGACCTCGATTACGACTCCGATTTCCGTCTGGAGTTCGACTATTGCGTCGCCTCCATTCACTCCCACTTCGACATGTCCTCGGACCGGCAGACGGCTCGCATTCTGACGGCATTGCAGGACCCCACCGTCAACGCGATCGGGCACCTCACGGGGCGATACGTCGGAAGAAGACCGGGTGTCGAACTCGACATAGGAGTTGTGCTGGAAGCGCTCGCCCTCAGCGGTGTGGCCCTCGAGATCAACGGCGCCCTGGACCGTCTCGACGCGACATCCGAGGTGGCCAGACAGGCAATGTCTGTTGGAGTCGACGTCGTGATCGACACCGACTCACACCACACGCGCGATCTGGTGAGGATGGACTACGGCGTCCGCTATGCCCGGAGAGGCTGGGTGACGGCCAACCGGGTGCTCAATGCGCGCACCCTCGATGAGGTGTTGGCCAGTGTGGCGGCACGTCGCGCTCGGTAGGCGCTCCTACTTGCCCAATCTGTCCCGTCGTGCCGCCAGAAGCTCGGCCGCCCGTTCAATCGTGATTTTCTCGGGTGAGTCCCCTTTCCGAAGGGAGGCATTTACCTCTCCGTCGGTGACATATGGGCCGTAACGACCAGACCGAAGGGTGACCATTTTGCCCGAGACCGGATCTTCGCCAACCTCGAGCAACGATCCCGAGCGTTGCTGTCCGCGACGACGAGGCGGCTCGGCGAGAATCTTCAATGCTTCCTCGACAGTCAGCGTGAACAACTGCTCCTCCGTCTCGAGACTGCGTCTGTCGTCACCCCTCTGGATGTAGGGCCCGTAGCGCCCGTTGAGAGCCACGATCTCGACGTCCTCCGGGTCGGTCCCCACCGATCTGGGTATCGAAAGAAGCTTCAGCGCGTCGTCCAAACCGAGTTCGTCGAGTGACATCGACTTGAAGAGGGAGGCTCGCCTTGGCTTCGACTTGGCACCTTCCTCCTGCTCGCCGAGCTGTATGTAGGGGCCAAATCGGCCGGTCTTGCCGTAGACCGTGAGACCGGAGTCGGGGTCGGTGCCGAAGATTTTGTCCCCTACGTTCTGGTTCTCGATCAGTTCCATCGCCTTCTCGACGGTGAGCTCGTCGGGTGCGAGGTCAATTGGCACCGACGCCCGCTCGTCGAGACGCTCGACGTAGGGCCCGTACCGGCCGATTCGTGCGAAGACCTGGACACCCTCCTCGTCTTCACCGAGGGGAATCGTCCCGATTTCTTTGGGATCGATCTCGTCGAGCCGGTTGGCCACCTGCTCTTTCAGACCATTCTCGCCAAAGTAGAAGGCCGAGAGCCAGGGCACCGACTCCTCCTCGCCTGCGGCTATGCGGTCGAGGTCGGCCTCCATTGCAGCAGTGAACTCGTAGTCCACCAGTGTCGGAAAGTGGCTCTCGAGAAGAGACACAACCCCGAAGGCGGTGAAGGTGGGCACCATGGCAGAGCCCTTCTTGAAGACATAGCCCCGGTCCTGGATCGTTGTCATTATGGAGGCATAAGTCGACGGCCGTCCGACGCCCAGCTCCTCGAGCTTCTGCACAAGCGACGCCTCTGTGTACCGGGCGGGTGGTCTGGTCTCGTGACCGGTGGGCTCGAGACGCTGCATCGCCAGGGTGTCACCCTCGTCCATCTGCGGCAGAATCTTCTCTTTGTCATCGAGTTCCGCTTCGGGATCATCAGAGCCCTGGACATAAGCCCTGAGAAACCCGGGGAATGTGATGGTTCTTCCTGATGCCGAGAAGAGGGCGTCCTCACCTGTGGTCGCGGTGGCTCCGATCCGGACTGAGACACTCACCCCCTTGGCATCGGCCATCTGTGAAGCGATCGTCCGCTGCCAGATCAGCCGGTACAGGGCCGCCTCGTCCGGCCTGACGTCCCTGCCCACCTGCTCGGGTGTCTGGAAGCTCTCCCCTGCGGGTCGGATCGCCTCGTGCGCCTCCTGGGCTCCTTTGACCTTGCCCGAGTACTTCCGGGGCTTGGGTGAGAGGTACTCCTTGCCGTAGAGCTTGGTGATCTGCGTCCTCGCCGAGGCAAGTGCGGAGTCGGCTAGCTCAACCGAGTCCGTCCGCATATAGGTGATGTAGCCGTTTTCGTAGAGATTCTGGGCGACCGACATCGTCCGTGAAGACGAGAAGCGCAGCTTGCGTCCCGCGTCCTGCTGGAGTGTCGATGTTCGGAAGGGTGGGTAGGGCCGCCGTGTGTATGGTTTCGACTCGACGGATTTCACGGCGAAGTCCGCGTCCGTCAGGGTCGTGGCCAGAGCGGTCGCCTTTTCCTGATCGAGGACTGTGACATTTGCCCTTGGCTTGCCCTCGCTGTCGAAGTCCTTTCCAGATGCGATCCGATTTCCGTCGACGGAATGGAGTCTGGCGCCGAAGGACTTGTCCAGGTTGTCGCTCCTGGCGAAAAACCCCTCTATCCCCCAGTAGGCGGCGGGGACGAAGGCGATTCTCTCCCGTTCCCTTTCGACGACGATTCGGACGGCAACGCTCTGAACTCGGCCCGCCGAGAGCTTCGGCTGGATCTTCTTCCAGAGCACCGGGGAGACTTCGTATCCGTAAAGACGGTCGAGGATTCGGCGGGCTTCCTGGGCTTGAACGAGCCGGTTGTCGAGGTCTCTTGGGTTGGCGAAGGCCTCTTCGATGGCAGGTTTGGTGATCTCGTGGAAGACCATGCGATGTACGGGGATCTTGGGCTTGAGCACCTCAACCAGATGCCAGGCGATGGCCTCACCCTCACGGTCCTCGTCTGTGGCGAGATAGAGTTCGTCGGCATCCTCGAGAAGCTCCTTCAGCTTCTTGACGTGGGCTTTTCGCTCCTTGGGAACGACGTATAGCGGTTCGAAATCCTTCTCGACATTGACGCCGAGACGCGCCCAATCCTCTCCTTTGACCCGGGCCGGGATCTCCGATGCCGACCGGGGGAGGTCGCGGATGTGCCCCATGGACGATTCAACTGTGGCCTCTGGCCCCAGGAACGCGGCGATCGTCTTCGCCTTGGTTGGCGACTCAACTATTACGAGACTCTTGGACATTGCTGGTGAGTTGACCCTATGTCTGGTGGATATGTCAATCTGGATAATGCGTCATTGACAGGGGTTAGCGTGGCCTTTGTGAGCAAGTACATCGCCTTGGAGGGTGGCGACGGGAGCGGCAAGAGCACGGTTGCCGTAGCCCTCGCCACCCGTATCGAGACCGACGGTGGAGAAGTCGTCATGGTCCGCGAGCCCGGCGGGACGCCCTTGGGGGAGGTCGTCAGAGGTCTCTTGCTCGATTCGGACAGGCTCGACGATTGGGCCGAAGTCTTCCTGTTCGCAGCTCAGCGAGCCGAGTTGGCACGGGAGGTGATAGCTCCCGCACTCAGCGCCGGCAAGTGGGTTGTCAGCGATCGGACCTACTACTCCTCGATTGCCTACCAGGGACGCGGGCGCGGCCTGGGTGAGGACGAGGTGCGAGCGATCAATGAGAAGGGACTCGATGGAGTGGTACCGGACCATGTCTTCGTCCTCGATGTCGATCCGGAGACTGCCTTGGCCAGACAGCACGCGGCCGACCGCATTGGCAAAGAGGGAGTCGACTTCCAGGAGAAGGTTCGAGCTGCCTACCTGGGTCTGGCCGAAAGCGAGCCGGACAAAGTCGTTGTTCTTGATGGGTCTTTGCCGGCGGACAAACTGGTCGACCTGATTGCCGCGGTGGTGCTTTGACCGATCTGTTCGACGACGTGATTGGCCACGAGAGGGTGACGGGGTTGTTGGCATCCGAGTTGGAGAGTCCGGGCCAGGCCTACCTCTTCGTCGGTCCTCATTCGGTGGGCAAGGCCTTTGTTGCTCTGCGTTTTGCTGCTGGATTGCTTGGTGGTGACTCTGATGACCGGTCCCGTCGACTCGCTCTCGCCGGGACGCACCCAGATCTGACGATTCTGGAGCCAGAGGGCGCTACGAGCCTTGGGGTCGATCAGGCGAGGGAAGTCGTCACCCGGGCCTCGATGTCCCCCATCGAGGCTGACCGGACTGTATTTCTATTCCCTGATGCCGGGTCGATGACCGAGTCGGCCGCCAACGCCCTCCTCAAGACCCTGGAGGAACCGTCGCCATCGGTGGTGTTCCTTTTGGTTGCCGAGTCGGAAGACGACTTTCCACCGACCGTCGCGTCCCGGTGCCGGACCATCCTCCTGGGTCGGGTACCTTTGGCGGTGATCGCCGAGGCCCTCGAGTCAAAGGGTCTCGACTCCGATCAGGCGGCAGGCGTTGCTGTTGTTTCCGGTGGCCGCCCCGGTCTGGCCCTTGCCCTCATGACTCAGCCCGAGGTGGTGCAGTTCCGTCAGTTGTGGTTGTCGATTCCGGCTCAGGTCACCCCCCATCCCGGAGACGGCCAGCGGCTTGCCTCGGTGGTCCTCGAAGAGTTGGCTCCGCTGGTCGAGGATTCGGTTCCCGATGACCTGGCCAAGGACAAGGCGCAGCGAGCGAGGCGTCGTGTCGAGATGTCACTGCTCGTGAGCGGTCTGGAGATCCTCGCCTCCTGGTATGCCGATTCGGCGTCGTTGCAGATGGGAGGCCCGGTGCGCAACAGCGACCTCGAACTGGCGCCATTCACCGATGTCCCTCCTCGCAAGGCCGTTCGGTCGGCGGAGGACGTCCTGGATGCGGTCGTTGACATTCAGGCCAACCTGAGACGGGAGATGGTCCTGGCGAATCTCTTCGCCTCCCTCGGCACCGACGTCTGATTCTCGTCGGGGGTCTCCCGACGTTGATGGCAAGGGGGGAGATATGCCGGCTAAGACCACCCAGAAAGGTGATCGGGGAGGCGATGGTCATCGCCGACCTGATCCGCCAGGGCCACGATGTCGCCAATCCGTTTGGTCACAACCAGCCGCTTGACCTGATCGTGATCCGCAAGGAAGACGGTCGTCGGAGAAGGTTCAAGTCAAGTACACCACTAGTGACGGCAAAACAGTTCGAGCGGCAATCCGCTGTGCGTCCGCGTGGGTGGCTCATCGTTACACCGCAGATGAGATTGACTGGATAGTGATCTATGAGGCGACCACGAGTCAGTGTTTCTGCTTACCGTCCTCACTGTGGGACGGCCACACCCATCTGACGCTGCGTATGGCGCCTACGGCCAACGCATAGGTGAAAGGCATTCGATGGGCTGAGCAGTTCACCCCAATTGCAGGTGATCCACGACAACTGCTGCCACTTAGCCCAGCAAGGGAACCAGCCCTACAGTTCAGTGATCCGCCGGAGTAGCTCAGTGGTAGAGCATTCGCCTCGTAAGCGAAAGGCCAGGGGTTCGACTCCCCTCTCCGGCTCCGATTAGGGGCAAATTCTTACGCCGCCTCGACGATCCACGCGGTCACCATTGGCGAACATCCTCACGTCACGCTCGACATCGGTGAGGATGTGGCAGTGCCACACCCACACGCCCGGGTCACTCAGCTCGAGCAGCACCGAGTAGCGCTCGCCGGCGGCAATGTTCACGGTGTCCGCCCAATAACGGGTCGTCGAGAGGTATCCCATCCTTGGTAGAGGTCAGCCGAGGGAACGGGTGCTGATGCATCGGATGCCTCGGTAAGTCCTCGTTGTAGTAGTGAACCGCGACACAATCTCCGATCTGGCAAGGATCGACACGGCGGCACCGATTATGCGACCAGGATCAAGAGCCTGTCACAGGCACCAGCAGGGGTGCCATCATTTTGAGATTTTATACACAAAACGGTATGGGTCTCCTCTCGAGCGGGCCAGGGACCTGAGTCCCATGAAACTGTGACCACGACGGGCCGACAGGGAGGTCTTACTGGGCGTGAGTGTCGACTCCACCTTTTCTTCACCCTGAGCTAGCGTCTCGGCTCCATGGCCGATCAGGTGGACTTCGAGCGGGACGCAATGCAGTACACACGTCAGCTGTATTCGGCTGCCATGCGCATGACCCGCAACCCGGCCGATGCCGAGGACCTGGTCCAGGAGACCTACCTCAAGGCCTACCGGGCCTATCACACGTTTCAGGAGGGCACGAACCTCAAAGCATGGCTCTACCGGATCCTCACCAACACTTACATCAATAAGTATCGCAAGGATTCTCGCCGGCCATCGGAGGTGGATCTCGGCACTGTCGAAGACATGTACCTATACCGGCGGCTCGGATCCGAGGAGTCCGCTGAGGCTGCCAGAACAACTGAGGACAGGGTTCTCGACGGTCTGGTCGAATCCGATATCAAGCAAGCTGTTGAGGAACTCCCCGAGAGCTTCAGGATGCCGGTGCTGCTCGCCGACCTCGAGGGATTCTCGTACAAGGAGATCGCCGAGATCCTCGACATTCCCATTGGCACCGTTATGTCGCGTCTTCATCGCGGAAGAAAAGCGATGCAGAAGAGGTTGTGGGAGTTTGCAAAGCAGCGGGGGCTGCTCCCGGAGGACGCGAAAAGGCCATGAGAACAGACTGCGACGAGGCACTCGAGAATCTCTACCTGTACCTCGACTCTGAGCTCGACTCGGTCAGCTCGGCGAGGATCCGCTCTCATCTCGACGATTGCAGGGGATGTGGGCCTCAGTTTGATTTCGAGGGACGGCTCAAGGCTGTGGTCAAGGAGCGTCTCCACGAGGACGTGCCGGACGCCGTAGTCGACAGGGTCCGGGCCGCAATTCGCGAGGAATCCGCAGCCGATCTTCAGTAGCTCGCCACTACGCTGGCCCTTCGGTAGGCTGCTCCCGTGAAGAGATCCGATCGCATCAGTGCAGTTTTGGTTGCAATCGCCGCCCTTTTCGTACTGATAGCGGGCCCTGCTTTCGCCCAGGATGAGGAAGAGACCACAGAGCCCACCATTATTTCGGAGAGCTCCGGTCTTGAGCCCGCCGTACCGATCCCGGATGAGAAACCGCCGGAGGCTGTGCCCGACTGGACATATCGTTACATGATTCCGACCACCCTTGCCCTTGTCGCTGTGGTCATTCTTCTCACCTCGATCCGGTATTTCACCGACGTTGTCCGCAAACGGTATCGAATCGTCGAAGAGTGACTTCTCAGCGACCCACCACGGGCCGTCTCGTCGGGAAAATCGCAGGCACGTACCCGCTAGCCGAGACCTATCACACCGCTGCTCTCTCCGCGGAGATGCAGCGCCTCACCTTGCAGGTGTCGGAAATCGTCCCGGAGGCGACCGGTCTCCAACTGCCGGGGTCGCCGGACACCACTGTCATCGGCCGCACAGAGTGGATCGAACGCAATGTCGCCACTTTTGCAAAGCTCACAGAGCCGGCGCGCAAACGACTCGAAGAGCGGATGGTCGAGTCCGGCCCGGCAGGTCAGCGCGCAGCGTCGATGGCCGGGACGCTCATGCAGGCCGAGACGAGGGCTGTTCTCAGCATCCTTTCCCGTAAGGTCCTCGGCCAATACGAGCTGGTTCTCCCAACGGGTGAAGGCGGCGACACTATTGCCTACGTCGGTCCGAACATCATGCAGATCGAGCGAACTCATCAGTTTCGCCCCTCGGAGTTTCGTTTCTGGGTGGCGCTCCATGAACTCACCCACCGAGCGCAGTTTCAGGGCGTTGCCTGGTTGAGGGACTACTTTCTTTCCCTGGTGACCGAACTGGTCGAGCAGTCAGCACCTGAACAGGGACGTCTCATTCGTGTGATGGACGAACTGAGCCAGCGCAAGGCCGCCGGCCGGCCTCTGATTGACGAGCGCGGGCTGTTCGGTCTGTTTGCTTCCCCGGAGCAAAACGCTGTCCTTGACAAGGTTCAAGCTCTCATGTCCCTCCTCGAGGGCCACGGCCACGTTGTCATGGATCGGGTTGGGGCCGAACATCTTCGCTCACAGGAGCGCATGAGCCGCGTTCTCAAGAGTCGACGTCAGGACAAGCGAACGGCCGCCTTCTTCAGACTGACCGGGCTCGAGATGAAGATCAAGCAGTACAAGGCGGGGGAGCGCTTCGTTCTCTTCGTGGAGCGCGAAGCAAGTTGGGAGACGATCAACCTTGCCTTTCGCGGGGCCTCCAGTCTCCCCACACTGGCCGAAATCGAGAACCCAGGCCAATGGCTGGATCGCGTCGCCTGACCGAGTTGGTCAAGGCGGTCTCGGCCAGGCTCGATGTTCCCGACGGACCTCTGGTGGTCGCTTTATCGGGTGGCGCAGATTCCGCCACCTTGTTGTACCTGTGTGCTGACCTGGGAACACAGACCCGGGCCCTCCACGTCAACCATGGACTACCCCACTCCGACACGATGAAGTCGGCGGCATGTGACGTCGCACAAAGACTCGGGGTCGATCTCGACGTAGTGACGGTGACGGTTCAGGATGGACCGTCACCTGAAGGCCAGGCCCGCCGTGCCCGCTATTCGGCCTTTGCTGAAAAAACCAGTGAGGGAGAGAGACTTCTCACCGGGCACACCCGTGACGACAGCGTCGAGACGACTCTCATGAACCTGGTCAGAGGAACCGGGCCACGGGGCCTCGCGGGCATCCCCTCCCGCCGCTCTCCCAATATCTACAGACCGATGCTGACGATCACTCGCAACGAGACTCGGGAGATCGCGGCTCTCGCCCTTCTGGGATTTGTCGATGACCCCATGAATGACGATCCCACATTGACCCGCAACATCGTTCGCTCTCAGCTAATCCCTTTGCTGTCCACTCTCAACCCGCGTCTTGCGGACTCGGTGACCCGGCTGTCGGCGGCCGTGGGAGCGGACAGCTCTTACCTGGATGAGGCCGCCGCTCAGATTTCTCTCAATGTCAGCACTGGCTCGGCGGCGGTTGCCGTCGGGGATGTCCTGGCGGCACCAGGACCAGTGGCCGACCGGTTGTTGAAGACGCTCCTCACCCACGTTGTCGGCCACGGAGGCGTGACCGCCGAGACGCTGGAACGAATTTGGTCCGTCGCTCGGGGTTCGACTGTCCGTCAAGTCATCTCATCCGGAGTCGTCGTGGAGCGAAGAGGCGCCATGCTCGTCGTCGAGGCTCCGAAGATGTGGGCGGAGGTACGGGTCGTTTCTCTAACCCCTGGTAGACACCGTTCCGGCCGCGTCGAGTTCGACGTCCTCTCCCACGACGGCCCATGCAGAGTTGCCCCGCTGAGCGCATGGTCGGCGATTTTTCCGGCTGACACCAAGTTGGCGGCCGGGTCCGATGGGGTTGTGACCGCAGACGGGGAGCCGGCCTGGAGGCCAGGGGAGAAGCGTCTGCCCGTCGCCTGGTACGAGCCGGGGTCGGTCGGCTACCTTTCTATCTTCGCCAAAGAGGTAACTGGATGGACATCAAACCCCTGATCACAGCCGAGCAGATCGATGACAAGCTCGGGGAGATCGGTAAGCAGATCACTGAGGACTATGCCGGCAAGGAGGTCTTGCTGGTTGGAGTGCTCCGTGGAGCGTTCATGGTGATGGCCGACCTGGCCCGTCATATCGACCTGCCTTGCGAGTTCGACTTCATGGCCGTCTCGTCATACGGAGCGTCGACGCAGACTTCGGGTGTGGTGAGGATCCTCAAGGATCTCGATGAGGAAATCCAGGGACGCCATGTCATCATTGTCGAGGACATCATCGACTCCGGTCTAACCCTGAACTACCTGATGAAGAGTCTCCGGGTGCGCAGGCCCGAATCTCTGGAGATCGCAACACTGCTCCTGAAAGAGGGGATTCAGCGGGTTCCCATCGAGGTTAAGTACATCGCATTCAAGATCGGCCCCGAATTCGTGGTCGGATACGGGCTTGACTATGCGGGCAAGTATCGAAACCTTCCTTATGTGGGCGTAATCGGGGACGATTCATAGGAGGGTGGGGTTCGACTATCCGACTTCCCGGCGTAGCATTGAGACTCAACCCTTCTTCAATCTGAGGTCTTTGTGAGCCGCACTCTCCGAACACTGGTGATCTACGGGATGTCGATCATCCTCGTCGCCATCCTCTTCTCGTGGTGGTTCGATCAGGTGTCCGCCCCCGAAGAGATCGACATTTCTGAGTTCGTGGAGAATGTCGAGGATGGCACGTACAGCAAGGTCGTTCTTCTCGGGCGCTCTCGCCAAGCCGGGGGCCGCCTGACCGGTAGTACCGCTGAAGAGGGCGTATTCGAACACATTGCCAACTACGTCGACGGCTTCGAGCTCCAGTTGACGGCCATCATCGAGGAATCGGGTACTCCCTGGTCTACCGACCCTGAGCCTGCCGGTTTCTGGGAGATTCTCATCGGCTTCCTCCCATGGCTCTTCCTGCTCGGTTTCATGGTCTTCATCTTCATGCAGATGCAGGGTGGCGGGAATCGCGTCATGCAGTTCGGTAAGTCCAAAGCGAAGCTGGTCACCAAGGACCAGCCCAAAGTCACATTTGAAGATGTTGCCGGTCTCCCCGAGGCCAAAGAGGAATTGGAGGAGATCAAGGACTTCCTGGACAACCCGGAACCCTATCGGCAAATGGGGGCGAAGATTCCGAAAGGTGTTCTTCTTTTCGGGCCTCCGGGCACCGGAAAAACTCTCCTCGCCAGGGCTGTAGCCGGTGAAGCCGGAGTCCCATTCTTTGCAATATCGGGCTCAGAATTCGTCGAGATGTTTGTCGGTGTCGGCGCCGCCCGAGTTCGAGACTTGTTCGAACAGGCCAAGCAGACCGCTCCCGCGATTGTCTTCATTGACGAAATCGATGCAGTAGGTCGTCATCGAGGCGCGGGTCTTGGCGGTGGTCACGACGAGAGGGAGCAGACGCTCAACCAGCTGCTCGTCGAGCTCGATGGCTTCGAAGGCAACAGCGGTGTGATCGTCATGGCTGCGACCAACCGGCCTGACATCCTCGATCCGGCGCTACTCCGCCCCGGCCGGTTCGACCGCCAGATCGCCGTCGACGCCCCCGATATAGAAGGTCGAGTTGCCATTTTGGCTGTCCATTCCAAGGGCAAACCTCTGGCAGACGAGATCGATCTCGAAGTGCTGGCCCGTCGCACTCCGGGCTTTACTGGAGCCGACCTGGCCAACCTGATCAACGAGGCGGCGTTGCTTGCTGCCAGGCATCATGAGAAGGAAATCACGATGGTCCAGCTTGAAGAGGCCATCGACCGTGTCATCTCGGGTCCTGAGCGGAAGTCCAAGGTGATGACTGATGATGAGAAGAAAATCATCGCCTACCACGAGACGGGGCACGCTCTTGTCGGATACGCCCTTCCCAACTCTGACCCCGTTCACAAAGTGACAATCGTCGCCAGAGGTCGGTCGCTTGGCCACACTCTGGCTCTTCCGACGCACGACAAATTCCTGTCGCGGCGGAGCGAACTGGTAGATCAATTGGCGATGCTGCTCGGTGGACGCACCGCCGAGGAGATCATCTTCGCCGACCCGAGCACGGGTGCCTCCAACGACATAGAGAAGGCCACAACCATCGCCCGACGCATGGTCATGGAGTACGGCATGAGCGACGAGCTCGGCCCGATGCAATATGGAAAGCCCGCTGGTGAGGTTTTTCTGGGGCGTGACTATGCCCGACAGCAGGATTATTCAGACGAGGTCGCCGCGTTCATCGATTCGGCGGTCAGGAGTCTGATCACCGCGGCGCACGAAGAAGCCCGCAGCATCCTGGAGCGACATTCCGATGCCATGGAGCGAATGGTGGAAGCCCTGCTAGAAAACGAGACGGTTAATCGTGATGAGGTGGACGAACTCTTCAAAGATGTCCCCAAGTGGGAGCACGACGCAATGGGCTCGCTCCGTATCAAGTATCCGGATAACCCGGTTTTGCCTCAGGAGCGAGAACAGATAGCCGCCGCCAAAAAGGTTGAGGAGGAGTCTGACGAGGTCACCGAGTCTCTGAAGCTGGGCCGCAAACTCCCCCGCGCCGGCGGGCGTCCGGCCGAGGCTTAGTGGTCTGTCACCACTAGGTCAGGCTTCGACTCTTTCGATCGTCAGATCGCCTGTTACCAGTTTGGCCTTGATCGTCATCTGACGCTCGCTGCGGGGTGTGTTCGGCGCCGGTTTCGGTAACTTCAGGTCGCCGGCCAGGAGGGTGACATCCAGGTCGAGCCGGGTCCCTGCGGGAACCCCGACGATGACGGTCCCGGTCATGGTCTTGAAGATCGCCCGTCTTCCCGTGAAACGCTCGATGGTGACATCGCCTGATGCTGTTGAAGCATTCACCGCCCCGGTGCTGACTCCTATGCGAATGTCGCCTGAAGCTGAGGAGAAGTTGGCCTTTCCGCCACATTCACCAATAGTGGTGTCGCCGGATGCGCTGTTGATCTTGAGGTCATTTGTGACCGTTCCGACGCTCGCATCGCCGCTGGCCGTCTTGATTATGGCACTCTCGGCCCGCGCTATCTCGATCTCACCGGAAGCGGTTTTAACCTCGACTCTCCCCAGCGGTCCGTTGCACTCGATCCTTGCTGAGGCTGTTCCGACGGTTACATCGGTCCCGTCGGGGACTTCGAGCACCACGTAGGCGGAGCCACAGGCCGACCATCTCGTGTTCTTGTCGGAGGAAACATAGATGAGGTTGCCCCGCTGCTCCACCATGAACCCCTGGTCATTGGTGTCGACGTCGACTCTGATGATCCCGTCATTTCCGGTCTTCACCTTCACACGACCGGTCCGAATGTGAATATCTATCTCCGCGTTGCGACCGACACTGAATTCCTGCTCGATCACAGTTCGATGGTGGCGCGGTGTCGGGTTGCACCGCTCTTCGTGATCTGAGTCTGAGACTTGAGGGTGTCGATGACGAAAGTGTTCACCGAGTCGCCCGACGTGGATGCTGCATCGGCAACCAGATCCTTGAGGTAACCGGGGAATCTGATGGTGATGCGGGCCTCGTCAAAATCACCATCCGGCGGTGGTGGCGAAGAGGGCACTCCTGCATCGTCATCTACGACGATCAACTCCGGGTCACCGTCTACGAGTCGGATGTCCACTTTTTGGGTTGCCAGCTGACTGGAGACCTCGGTGGCGGCCATTGCCACAACCAC
>SMXW01000042.1 GCA_004356805.1 Acidobacteriota bacterium
CGAGCATGCCGCCGCCGGGACATTGATGACATCTGTGTGCACCGGCTCGCTCGTGTTTGCGGCTGCGGGTCTGCTCAGCCAACGCCCGGCGACGACACATTGGAGCGCGATCGACCTTCTGGCCAGTCTGGACGACACGATCGAGGTTCGCCCCGAGGACCGCTTCGTCGACAGTGGGGATGTCATCACCGCTTCGGGTGTCTCGGCTGGCATCGACATGGCCTTGCATCTGGTTGCACGACTTCAGTCCGAGCCGCGTGCCCGACAAGTGAAACGGGACATCCAGTACGACCCTGCGCCACCGGTTTAGTCTCTTTCCCTGCGGAGCGGGTTAGGACCGCCACAGGCGGAGAGATGGCTACAGAGGGCGCAGCCCGCTCAAACTCTCCGGGTTCTCCAAACTGGTCAGATCTCCGGGGTCATTGCCGAGCGCTACCGCCTTGATGACCCGACGCATGATCTTCTGTGACCGTGTTCGCGGCAGGTCATTCACCCACTGCACTGTTTTGGGGCGGAAAGCCTTGCCAAGAGCTTCGTCCGTCTTGGCCTTGACCTTTGCGGTCAGCGCGTCATCTGGGATTACGCCAGGCGCCGGCACGAGGAAGAGGGCGATCGCCTCGCCCTTGACATCGTCGGGCATCCCGATGGCGGCCGCCATGACGACCTCGTCCAACGATACGGCGACGGACTCGACCTCTGTCGGCCCAACTCTCTTGCCGGCAATGCTCAAGGTGTCGTCGGAGCGACCATGCAGATACCAGAAGCCGTCTTCATCGACCGATGCCCAGTCGCCGTGGACCCAGGTGTCGTCGAAACGCGACCAGTAGGTTGCGATGTACCTCTCCGGCTCACCCCAGAATCCGCGGGTCATGCCCGGCCAGGATCCCCGCATCACCAGCTCCCCGACCTCGCCGCGGACTGACGTTCCTGCATCGTCATACACATCAGCGTCGACTCCCAGCGCCGGCCCGCCGAGCGATGTCGGCTTGATCCCCTGGAGGAGATTGGCGGACAGGATGCACGCACCGATCTCTGTGCCCCCCGAGATGTTCACGATGGGGATCCGCTCTCTCCCGACGTCACGGAACAGCCACCACCACGGCTCTGGGTTCCAGGGCTCCCCAGTGCTGCCGAAGGTCTTCAGCTTGGACAAATCGTGGCGATGCGCCTCCTCGGCGCCGTGAGGCTGGAGGGAGCGCACGAGTGTCGGCGACAGTCCGAGGATGGTCACACCAAGTTCTGAGACCACTTTCCAGATGCGGTCAGGCCCTGGGTGGTTGGGCACTCCGTCGTATGTGGCGATGGCAGCTCCGTTGGCCAATCCCGCAATCACCATCCACGGTCCCATGATCCATCCCATGTCGGTGACCCACATCAGAACGTCGTCCTTGTGGACATCCAGTTGAAAGGCGCCTTCCGCGGCGATCTTGACGGTGAGCCCCGCCTGCACATGCACTGCACCCTTCGGAGGCCCTGTGGTTCCTGAGGTGTAGGCAATCATCACCGGATCCTCCGAGTGGGTGAAGGCGGCCTCCACCAGTTCCGCCTCGGGTACGACGTCGTGCCACCAGTGGTCTCGTCCAACGGTGATCGGCGTCTCGGATAGCGCCGTGTAGTCGACAACGATCGTATGGTCGATTTCACCGACAATGTCGATGGAGTGGTCGGCGATCTCCTTCATCCTGATGAGCTTCCCGCGCCGCTCAAACCCGTTGGCACAGATCATGACCTTTGGCCTCGGATCTTCGAGACGGGTGGCCAGGGCATCCGCCCCATATCCTGAGAAAAGCGGGATGAGCACAGCGCCGAGCCGTGCGACCGCTAACAGCGAGATGACTGCAACCGAGGACATCGGAAGGTAGACCGCAACTGCGTCGCCTCGGACGACGCCGAGAGAGCGCAGCGCGCCGGCCAAGCGACTCACCTGGTTCTCGAGCTCGCCATAAGTCAGCTCGGTCGTCTCGCCGGATTCCTTCTTCGATCGAACGGCTACTCGGGTCGGCTCCTCGGCCGCCCAGCGGTCGACGCAGGCCTTGGACAGGTTGAAGGTGGCCCCGATGAACCAGGTTGCCCAGGGATGGCCTCGTGAGGTGTCGCGCACTGCAGACCACGGCTTGTCGAAGGGAAGTCCGATGAAGTCGATAACCGCCGGCCAGAACCATTCGGGGTCTGATGTCGATCGACGCACCAACTCGTCGTAATCGGCGATCCCGTGTTGTCTCATGAATCGGGATGTATTGGTTGCGTGAGCACGTTCCTCGTCGGGCACCCAAGCGATTTCAAAGCTGTCCATGTATCTCCTGGTGGTCGAAGGAGGTTATCGGAGATCCCCGGAGAAAGTTCCGAAGGTTCTTACGCTTGGTCCATGGCCACGATGCAGGAAATCGCCGATCGACAGCAGTTCCGAAGGCGGACGCTGAGTGTGGCGTTTGTCCTTCTGGGGGTGGCCTTTGTCCTGTGGCTCCTTTTCACGTTGAGCGACATTCTCTTCATGGTCTTCGTATCCATTTTCCTCGCGGTTGCGTTGGAGCCTCCGGTCCACTTCTTGGCCAAGAGAGGATGGCGACGGGGATCTGCCACCGGGGTTGTGTTCCTCGGTGGTCTTGTCCTGGTCATTGGCTTTCTCTGGGCTCTGGCGCCGCTTTTCGTCGACCAGGTCAACCTGTTGATCAATGCCATCCCCGGTGTCATCGATTCGTTGCTCTCCTTTCTGGAGGACACATTCGGCTTCGACCTCTCCGAGTTCGATCTCGAGAACGCCGGGGCTGACATCGCGGGCGGCCTGCAATCCGTCGGAGGCGTCCTCGTTGGCGGAATAGTTGGGCTCACGGCCTCGATCGGCGGCTTCCTTCTTTTTGCCACCACGGTCGCCTTGTTCTCCTTTTACATGATCGCCGAGCTACCTCAGTTGCAGCGGACAGTCCTCTCGTTCATGCCGGAGGATCAGCAGCGCCGCTCTCTTCACATATGGGACATCGCTGTGGAGAAGATGGGCGGTTACATCTACTCCCGTCTTCTCCTCGCCGTCGTGAGTGCCACATTTTCGACCCTGTTTCTGACGCTCCTCGACGTGCCGTTTGCCCTCTCGCTGGGCATCTGGGTCGGTTTGCTCAGCCAGTTCATTCCGGTGATCGGCACCTACCTCGCGGCCATCCTTCCGGCGATCGTCGCACTCTCGTCAAACGGCACTTCCACGATGATCTGGGTGATCATCTTCTTCACCGCGTATCAACAGTTGGAGAATTACGTTTTCTCGCCTCGCATCACAAAGCGCACGATGGAGATTCATCCGGCCGTCTCCGTGGCGGCCATCTTCATTGGCGCCAATCTGATGGGCGGGATAGGCGTTGTCCTTGCACTTCCCATGACAGGGATCATTCAGGCCATCATTTCGGAGTCGAGGAAACGTCACGATGTGATCGTCGATGACGCCGGCGGCGAGCCCGAACCGCTGCCGGAGACGTAGCGCGTACTCGAATTGCTGGTAGGCATACCAAATACGACCTGCTTATTGTGCCGCCTCGATCACCCGTCTTCTTGGATAGGTGTGCGTTAGGCCCGAGTGAGGAGGGATAGCGAAAGTGAAAGTAACAAGGCCCTCTGGGCTGGGGTTATTTGCCCTCCTTGCCGTGTTCGCCCTCGTTGTCGCGGCGTGTACCAGTGGTGAAACGACCGACACGACCGAGGGCGAAGACGACAGAGGCAGTACAACTACCGAATCCGTCGGAGTCGGCGATGATGGTGGGCCGGATCCTGTGGAGGGCGGTACTTTCCGTATCGGATTCATCTCCAACATCACCACTGACAACTGGTTCGCATCGCTCGACACGCTGAACTCGA
This sequence comes from Acidobacteriota bacterium, assembly GCA_004356805.1. GTDB lineage: Bacteria > Actinomycetota > Acidimicrobiia > Spongiisociales > ZC4RG35 > SZUA-217. The sequence continues at coordinate 3,841 of SMXW01000042.1, forward strand.
CTAATAACCAGGCCTACCTGGGCAATGCCAAGACTTCGATGTTCAAGTTGACAAACCCCGGTTTCGTTTACGTACCGGGGATTGCTGCCACCTCGAAGCCTGTAAGGGCTGTCGAAGAAGGTGACGTCTGGGTTGTGGAACAGCCCATTCGCACCGACATGACCTGGTCGGACGGTGTGCCGGTCACTGCCCATGACCTCGCGTTCTATTTTGAGATTACGCGAGAGTTCAAACTTGGCGGCGACCATGCAGCCAATTTCCCGCCCGCGATTCTCAGCGTCGCCGCTCCCTCGGACGACGTAATTCGGGTCGAGTTCGAGACAAAGCCCGGTCTGGCGATCTGGCAGAGTGGTGTTGGCTTCGCCAGTTTCGTTCCGTCCCATTTCTGGCAGCCCCATGTCGAAGAAGCCCGCGCTGCTGTCGCAGAACTGGCTGCGACCATCACCGACGAGGATGCCGTGAAGGTCATCGTCGAGGCGTCGCTCACCGATGAAGATCCTGAGACTGACATCGCCGAGGAGGACGTCACTCAGGAGGATATCGACGCATATATCGAAGACAGCGTTGCCAATGAGGGCATGACGGTTCTCTATGCGGTCGCTGCCCCGATGGAGCCATCGGTTGGTTCGCAGATCTTTGCTAAATGGGAGGCGGGCGCTTTCGCAGCCACGGTTTCCAACCCCACATACTTCGACATTGGCACCGAGAACACTCTCTACTCGGATGGCTCGTTCCGGATCGCCAACAGTGGTCGCGGGGAAGATGCCGTCTACGGTGGCAACGGTGGCGGTGACATCGTCGCTCAGTACGTTGAGGGCCCGTTCGTCTCAGAGATTCTGTGGGTCGAGCATGACACCAGGGACGAGGCATACCAGCAGCTCGCCGCGGGTCAGATTGATTTTGTCTACGACACGATCGGCATAAGCAGTGGTCTTCGAAATCAGTTGGCCACCAATCCGGATCTCCGGTTCTCGGTTAGCCAGGGCGAAGGCTTCCGTTACATGGCGTTCAACATGCGCAAAGCCCCGATGTCTGACTTGGCTTTCCGTCAGGCGGTGGCGACTGTCATCAACAAGGAGTGGGTGGCCGACGCCGTCCTCGGTGGTGCTGTGTTCCCTGCCTACACCATCGTCCACCCGGGTTTGACCACGTTCTACAACGCGGATGTGCCACGGGCAGGATGGGCCGATGGCGCTCCGATGAGTGAGGCCGACCGTTTCCTGACGGCCATCCAGATCCTCAAGGACGCCGGTTACACATGGGATTCAGAGCCGATCATCGATCCGGAGAATCTCGATCCGGTCACCACCCCCGGTGTCGGTCTCACCATGCCAAACGGGACCAAGGTTCCGGAACTAGAGATCATGGCTCCTGCCCTCGGCTATGACCCGTTCCGTGCCACGTTCTCCATCTGGATTGAGCAGTGGCTGAACGATCTGGGTGTACCGGCAGTGGTAGACCCGACGGACTTCGAGGCCATTGTCTCCGCTGTTTTCCCACCGCAGACAGAGGAGACCACGACGGCTTGGGACATGTACTTGCTCGGTTGGGGTGGTGTCGACGATGTGTCCCTGCCTGGCACCTTATTGTGGGAGTTCTTCCACTCGAGTAATGATGCCGTGACCAGCGGCGGGTTCAACATACCTGGTTACAAGAGCGAGCGCTTCGACGCCGTGGCCGACGCCTTTGACGATGCGACTGACATGGAGTCTGCCGCTGAGTTGACCAAGGAAATGGATCTGATCCTTGCTGAGGATCTTCC
>SMXW01000043.1 GCA_004356805.1 Acidobacteriota bacterium
ACCATGTAGTCCGACGGGACAATCAGGTCGTAGATTGCTCCAGACTGCATCTTGGCGAGTAGCGCCTCATTGGAGACGTAGAAGTCCTCGACAACGTCGACTCCATAATCCTCTTCAAACGCGGCGATCAGATCGGGATCTATGTATTCGGCCCAGTTGTAGAAGTTGAGATCACCGTCGATCTCACCCAACTCACACAGCGTCACCTCCTCTCCACCAATAGACAACTCGGCAAGACTGGTGACGGCTGCGCCCCCTTCACTGCTGTCACAAGAGGCGAGCACCAAGGTCACCACGGCGAGAAGTAAGACCGGTTTCAGCATCGGCCGAGAGGCTAGATACGAACCGGACTTACCAGCGTCTGGAACCCTGTCGGTGGGTTCTCGTAGCCGTCGAATGGGGCGGTGGGCGGTAACCGACCCCAACACCGGACAAATACTCCACAACGGGATCACCAACCGGCGACCACACACTGTTCTGAGACGGACAGTCCAGACACAACATCCGATATGTGTCTTTCCCGGATGTCGCCTGCCGTCGGCCGACTGTGACCTCGACCACCGGGTAGCCGTAATCGACGGCGGACCCACCACCACCTGCAACCTCGCCCTCCTATGCCGTCACCACCATCGGGTCAAACACCAAGCACCATGGAAACCAACCATCCAACCCAACGGCAACCACACCTGGCTCAGCCGTTCAGGACACACCTAACACCACCAACGGCCAATCGCCCTGACCGTCGAAAATCGCCCTTCGGAGTGAGACAATTCATGTGGGCATGGACCCGGTATGGCCGTGTCCGAGATAAGTATGAGCAGTGCCTCATCGATGGGATCTGGTCTCAAGCCAACCTATATCTGCCGAAGTCCCCAAGAAAGTCGACCGGTATCTGGCTCTGATCGAGGGGGAAATCGCCCGTCCTCACAACTAGCCTCGTCACATGACTTCCTTCTGGCATCCATTCGCCGAGATGAGCAAGGCCCAGCACAACCCTTTCATCGTCGATCGCGGCGAAGGCATCTACGTCTACGACGAAACAGGCAAGCGCTACCTCGATGCCGCGGCATCGCTCTGGTACATGAACGTCGGCTATGGCCGCGAGGAGATCGTCGATGCGATGGCTGAGCAGATGCGCAAGCTGCCCGTTTTCCATGCCTTCGTCGACTATGCCACACGGCCTCCCATGGAGCTGGCCGCGCAGATAGCCGCGGTGTCACCCGACCCGGATTCCAAGGTCTTTTTCGGCTCGGGCGGATCGGACGCCGTCGACACCGCAGCCAAACTGGCTCGCCGCTACTTCGGCGTGATCGGCCAGCCCGAGCGGACAGTGTTCATTGCACGGGAATGGGCATATCACGGCATGCACTCGTACGGAACAGCCTTGGGCGGAATGGAGCCCAACCGGCTCGGTTATGGCGGCGAACTGGTTTCAGACGTGGTACTTGTCCCTTATGACGATTCCGAAGCCGTTGAGAAGGCGATCGATCACGCCGGAGCCGATCGCGTCGCCGGAATTTTCGTAGAAGCCGTTATCGGGGCGGGGGGAATTCGTCCGGTCAGTCCCGAATATCTGAGCAGTGTCCGAGAAACAATTCGGGCCGCCGGTGCGCTTTACATCTCGGATGAAGTCATCACCGGGTTCGGACGCGTCGGCGATTGGTTCGCAGCCAACCTCTACGACCTCGAGCCTGACCTGATCACTTTCGCCAAGGGTGTCACATGTGGCTACGCCCCCCTTGGTGGGGTGGTGGTGGCACCTCACATCGCCGAGCCCTTCTTCAATACTCCGGGGCTGGTCTTCCGACACGGCTACACGTATTCAGGTCACACCGCTGCCTGCGCCGCCGGTCTCACGGTCATGGACATCATTCAACGCGAAGGCCTCATTCAGCGGGCCAAGGACCTCGAAGACGAGATATACAACGCTCTACTCCCTCTGGAGGAACTGGAAGTCGTGGCGAAGATCCGTCGCGGAGTCGGAGCCCTCGCGGCGATCCAACTCGAAGTGGGCGACGACGAAACGATGCCGTATCGGGCCGCCGAGGTCTGCCGGTCGGCCGGGGTTCTCACGCGCGCGGTCGGTGGAGGCGCTCTTCAGGTATCCCCGCCACTGATAATGACCTCTGACCAGGTCGATGAAATGGCTTCACTGTTCGGAGCTGGACTCCGCAGTCTGTGAAGCCACTCCCCTTCTGGGTCGATGACCTACCGCCACAATCCGGTGAGACCGCATATCCTTGACCCAGTGATCACCGCACTTCGGCGAGACCGCCTCATTATTGCGGCCCCGTTTATCGGGGTCGCCCTCCTTGCTCTGTTCACGCCGTCCGACGACGGCCCAACCTTCTGTCCCTTTGCCTTGTGCACCGGCACGGCCTGCCCGGGATGTGGGATGACTCGAGCCGCCTCCCACTTGGTCCGAGGCGACATCGGGACCGCTATCACCTATCACCCGTTGATCCCGCTGATAGCGGCCCAGCTACTCGGGGGGTGGGTCTGGTTCATGCTCCGCAGGTCTGGCCGTGTCAGCCCCATGTCTCCGAAGACGTTGAACGTAGTCTTGTTTGGGACGGCAGCAGCGCTGTTGGCGGTCTGGGCGATTCGGATGGTGACGGGGACTCTGCCCGCGGTCTGAAACCGACGACTTCTATTTGATCACCAGTGCCGGGTTCGTCCTGACGCGGGGACGCTTCTCGATGACGGCTGCAGCCAACGCGTCGAAGGCGAGGTCTGCATCGGATCCCGGTGCTGCCATGAAAACCGGGTATCCGTGGTCGGCACCCCTGCCCATTGCAGGCAGGAGTGGAATCTGAGCCATCAGGTCCACACCAAGTTCTTCTGCCAGGGCAGCCCCGCCACCAGAACCGAACAACTCGTACCGCTTGTCGTCGTCGCCGGTAAACCATGACATGTTCTCCACGACGCCTATCACCTCCTGGTCAACCTCTTTAGCCATGAGGGCAGCGCGTCGCGCCACCCTCTGCGCGGTGGGTTGGGGCGTCGTCACCAGCAGGACTTGAGCTCGGGGAAGGAACTGCGACATTGAAATGGCGATGTCGCCCGTACCCGGTGGCATGTCAATGATGAGAAAGTCGAGGTTGTCCCAGAAGACATCCTTGAGGAACTGTTCGATGGCTTTGTGAAGCATTGGGCCACGCCAGATAACTGCCTTGTCATCGCCGACGAAGAAGTCCATCGACATGACTTTCACACCGTGGGTGACCGGCGGGATGATCGACTCTCCGATCATCAGCGGAGGTTGGTCGACCCCGAACATCGTCGGGATCGAGAAACCCCAAATGTCCCCGTCGACGATCCCCACACTTCTACCGGCGCGATGGAGGGAAATTGCCAGGTTGGTGGATACAGACGACTTACCGACACCGCCTTTACCCGAGGAAATGGCGATTGTCCTGGTGGACGAGCCGGATTCCCCCATCGCGGGTCCGGCTGAGTCCCTCAGGGCCGAAATCCACTCCGCAGCAGCATTCTCGTCCATGGTCTCGATATCGACGTCGACACCCCGGGCGTACGGCGCAATAGCCTCCTGAAGTCGTTCGTTGAGCACGGCCGCCGGACTCGGAATCGGTAGCAGCAACTCGACCTTTACTTTGCCGCCCAGTTTCTTCTCAACCGCCTTGACCAGTCCCAGTTCACCAAGGGTGCGTCCGACCAGGAGGGGCGACTCTATGGACGCAACAGCGTCAAAGATCTGGTTGTCGGACAAGATGCGTTCCCCTGTTACTACAGCGGTTGGAAACAGGGGAAACTATAGTTTTAGTTGGGTGGTAACCCATATGGACACGAAAACGCTCGATAGCCGGATATCGGACCTGACCCAGGCGCTGGGCGACCCGACTCGCCGGGCCATCTACATAGCCGTCCGCGAATCGCCCGAACCCCTTACCACCTCCAATATTGCCGAGCTTTTCGAGCTGCACCCCAACGTCGCCCGACACCATCTCGACCGGCTTGCCACTGACGGGTACCTCAAGGTGAGTCACCGGCAGCCACGGGGGCGTCCCGGTGCGGGGAGGCCCGCTAAGTCCTACGAGGTGACCACCAAGGAAGTGACGGTGCACTTCGCTCCTAGACGTTTCGAGATGCTCGTCGAGATGTTGTTCCAGGTCCTCGAGGAGCTGGAGCCGGAGAACGTGTCAGCGGTAGCCGAGAAGGTCGGAAGGGCCTATGGAAAGCAATTGGCCGCCGAGATCGGAGTTCCTGAGGATCCCGGGTATGACGCTGCGGTTCGGGCGGTGGCCAGCGCGATGACCGGCCTCGGATTCTTAGTCGATCCTGACGTATCGGGTGAGCGTCTGTTGACCTCGCATTGTCCGTTCGGCGAGACCGCCACCAACCATCCCGAGGTGATCTGCTCCCTTGATCAAGGAATCGTCGGTGGGCTGTTCGGCGCTTTCTCCTTCGAGTGCGACCCGATTGTCATCCCCCACAAGACGCTCGACGAGGAGTGCGTCACCCAAGTCCCTATCAGCATCGGTTAGTCCACCGTCCCTGCGCGCCCTTTCTCCTATCGAAAAACTGGAGAATCTTTCGGCCGTAGGCCGGAATGGCGGACCAGGACATGATCGTTAGGCTCAATAACGGCCAACAAATTTCTTATCCGAGAGGCTGATATGTCTATCGATCCATTCGGATCCCGCGCCAAGCTCGACACTGCGTTGGGAAGCCGCGAGATCGCTCGTCTCGACGCTCTTCACGGCGTCGAAAACCTCCCCTACTCCATCAAGGTTCTCCTGGAGTCGGCACTACGAAACCTGGACGGGCATACCGTCACCGAGGACGACGTCCGCCGGATCGCAGCCTACGACGCCACCAGTGTCCAGGAACAAGAGATCCCGTTCATTCCGGGCCGCATCGTCCTCCAGGACTTCACCGGGGTACCTGCCGTAGTGGACCTGGCAGCAATGCGGGACGCCATTGTGCGGATGACCGGCGATGAAGGATCGGCCCAGCAGGTGAATCCGCTCATCCCGGCGGATCTCGTGATCGACCATTCGGTTCAGGTAGATGCCTTTGCCCGTCCCGACGCTCTGCTCATCAACTCACAGAAGGAGTTTGAGCGAAACCAGGAACGCTATGCGTTCCTCAAATGGGGCCAAGCAGCCTTCGCAAATTTTCGCGTGGTCCCTCCGGCAACCGGCATCGTCCACCAGGTGAACCTCGAGTACCTGGCCAAGGTCGTCTGGGACGACGGCGAACACCTCTATCCGGACAGCCTCGTCGGTACCGATTCTCACACAACGATGATCAACGGCCTCGGGGTAGTCGGCTGGGGCGTCGGAGGCATCGAGGCCGAGGCGGCCATGGTCGGCCAACCCATCTACATGCTCCTCCCCGAAGTGGTCGGGTTTCGTCTGACTGGCAAGCTGGCTGAAGGGTCAACCGCCACCGACCTCGTGCTCCGGGTCACTGAGATGCTCCGCGAGTTCGGCGTGGTCGGCAAGTTCGTCGAGTTCTACGGGTCCGGACTGGCTGACATGCCAGTCGCCGACAGGGCAACCATCGCCAACATGTCCCCTGAGTACGGGGCGACCGTCGGCTTCTTCCCGGTTGACGACCAGACGCTCAACTATCTCAGGTTGACTGGGCGCGACGACAAGCTGATCGACACCGTCGAGACTTACTACAAGACCCAGGGGATGTGGCGCGAGGACTCCCGCCAGATCACCTACAGCGCCAGTCTCGAGCTCGACATGGCCACAGTCGAGCCATCGCTCGCAGGCCCGATACGACCCCAGGACCGAATTGCCCTCTCGTCTATGAAAGAGCAGTGGCACACCGATCTGGTCGGCACTTTCGGGAAGACCAGTGGGGTCGGCGAAGGGCGCGTCAAGATCGATTATGACGGCCAGACATTCCAACTAGGCGACGGTGACGTCGTGATCGCCGCAATCACTTCGTGCACCAACACCTCCAACCCCGATGTGATGATCGGCGCCGGGTTGGTTGCCAAGAAGGCTGAGGAGCTTGGTCTGCAACGCAAACCGTGGGTCAAGAGCTCGATGGCGCCCGGCTCTCAGGTTGTCACGGAGTACCTGATGGAGTCCGGCCTCATGGGCCATCTCGAAGCCCTGGGTTTCGGGGTCGTCGGATATGGCTGCACGACGTGCATTGGCAACTCGGGTCCTCTGCCGGAACCGATCTCGAAAGCGATAAACGCCAGGGACCTCGTGGGCGTTGCGGTCCTCTCAGGCAATCGAAACTTCGAGGGGCGAATCTCGCCAGATGTCAAGGCCAGCTACCTGGCCTCACCCCCACTCGTCGTCGCATATGCCATCGCGGGAACGGTCAACTGGGATCCGATCAATGAACCGCTTGGCGAGGACCGTGAGGGCAACGACGTGTACCTGCGCGACATCTGGCCAACCCAGGAGGAGATCTCCAGCCTCGTCGGCTCCAGCGTCAACCGGGGTCAGTTCGTGGAGAAGTACTCAGACGTGTTCACCGGGTCTGAAGAGTGGCGCGGCATCACCACTACGGACTCCGACCTTTACCAGTGGAACGAGGCTTCCACCTACATCCGGGAGCCGCCTTTCTTCGCCGACCTGTCAGCGGACGTAACGCCGATCACGCCGATTCGCGGGGCCCGCGTGCTAGCGAAACTCGGCGACTCCGTGACGACAGACCACATCAGCCCTGCCGGATCGATTGGAGTCGACACGCCCGCCGGAAAATACCTGGTGTCCGAGGGGGTCCAG
>SMXW01000001.1 GCA_004356805.1 Acidobacteriota bacterium
CGGGACGCCGCCTCGATGTTCTCTCAGTTAATGGACAAGAAAGAGTCGGGCGAATTTCTGCCTGAGGGTGGCTCCACCGATGCCAGCCTTCCTGCCGAAGAGCCCGCCGAGACCGCGGCCGACAAGGCCGAGGAGGAATAGCAATGACCAAGAAGAAGACTGACGAATTGCTCAGCACGTTTGAGGAGATGACCATGCTCGAGCTCAAGGACTTTCTCGATGCCTTCGAGGAGAAGTTCGATGTGACCGCCTCCGCGCCTACGGCGGTGGCAGTCGCCCCGGCAGCCGGTGGAGATGGTGATGCGGATTCTGGTGCCGAGGAGAAGGACGAGTTCGATGTCGTTCTCACCGCTGCCGGGTCGGCCAAGATCCAGGTCATCAAAGAGGTGCGTGGACTCACGAGCCTGGGCCTGAAGGAGGCCAAGGATCTGGTCGACGCTGCTCCCTCGAATGTTTTGGAGGGCGTCGACAAGGAGACTGCCGAGAAGGCCAAGGAGGCCATCGAGGCCGTCGGTGGTTCTGTGGAGCTCAAGTAGCTGACATAAATCCCAAGTTCGGATGAAAAGGCTCCCAGAAGGGGGTCTTTTCTCATACTGGACGGCCAAAAGATCAAATGCGACGCGCCATGCATTAGAACGCGTGTTTAGGTGAAGTAGGCGGTGACCACCGGGGTTTCGCGCTGGCGAAGTTGGACGTTGGCTTCGAGTTTCTCGAGGTTCTGCTCCACTGCCCGGGTGGCTTCTGGGATCGGGTGCTCAGCAAAGAAGGCCTTCAGATCCGCCGCCACCTCGGGCTCGGATAGCGCCGAGATTCCTTCCACCACCCGTAGGCGAGTCATCCCTGGCATCACCTCCAACACCTCGTCCCAACGGGTCCGGGCGCTGGCCCAGACGGCCGGGCCGGACTTGCCCATCAAAAGCCTGGCAAACACCCAGAACCCGTCCTGGGTCCGGATATCACCTTCGAGGACCTTGTCTAGCGTTGAGAGGGCCTGTTCCTCGGAGCTGACGCCCGCCACCGAGCGGAGATAGCGAAGCTGGTCGAGGGGGGTGGTCGACGACTGATACGTCTTCCACAAGGTTTCGTACTCGTCGGGTCCACCTTGGCGTGCATAGACCGCGAGCGCAGACGTTGCCATCTCCGGATCGAGATCGGCGCCCTTCAGCATTCGAGCCACGATGTCCCTCGATCGTCTGATCGTGCTCGCGTCCTCGCCGAGATTGCCGAGTGCGGCGATGAGGTCGCCCCGAAGCTTGCGGGCAAGATCGCTGTCGGAATCGGACACCTCCCAGCCGAGCCGTTCCAGAGCAGGGACGACCAGGTTTCTCACGAACTCCTGGAAGGCGGGACGAGCCGCGTCTTCCAGGGTGTGGTGCTCGAGCAGCCCTAGTCCGCCGGTGATAACCGACCAGATGGCCTGCTCCGTCTCGTTGCTGAAACCTTCGACGAGGTCGAGGAAGTGTGAGGAAGCTACTTGGCCGCTTCGGACAAAAGAGAGTGTGTCGGAAACCAGGGCGTATCGCTCGATGTCATCCAATTCACCAATGTTCTCCAGCAGGGCGTCGAAGAGATCCTCCGAGTAGCTCGTTCTGTAGAAGCCGAAGCCTCCGGAGTTGGCGACAATCCAGTCGATCTCGCCTTCGATGGAGACCACGGTTTCGTCGTCCTCGGCAAGAACCTTCAATTCGAATGCCTCACCGTTCATGGAGCCACGCAACTGCACGGGCACCTTCCAGACGGTTGAGTCGGTTTCGTCAGGAATGGCAAAGAACCGCCGCTGGGCGAGTTCGACGCCCCCGGTGACCTTCTTCACGTCGATCTGGGGGAATCCCCGCTGGTAAACCCAGGTATCCATGATCTCGCCGACCGGCCAGTCCGAGGCGCCGTCGAGTCCTTCCCACAGATCGGCTGTGACGGTATTGCCGTACTCGTGCTTGCGCAGGTAGTTGCCGACACCCTGGCGGAACTGCTCTTCACCGATGAACTGCTCGATCATGTGAAGAACGGCGTTCCCCTTGCCATAAGTGATCGAGTCGAACATCTGGTCAACCTCGCTGGGAGCGTTCACCTCAAACTCGATTGGCCTCGTTGTCGCCAGCTGGTCGGTGCTCATCGCCCATGGCACTTCGCCGTTGGCGAAGGCGAGCCACCGCTTCCACTCGGGACGCATGGCATCGGTTGCCTTCATCTCCATGAAGCTGGCAAAGGCCTCGTTGAGCCAAGCACCCTCCCACCAGGCCATGGTGACGAGATTGCCGAACCACTGGTGGGCGACTTCGTGTCCGACCACGTCCAGGCTGTTCTGCAACTCGGCCTGGCTGGCCTTGTCCTCGTCGATGACGAGGTAGGCGTCGCGGTAGGTGATGAGCCCGACATTCTCCATCGCACCAGCTGCAAAATCGGGGATGGCGATGTGATCCAGCTTGTCGCCCGGGTAAGGAATTCCGTAGTAGTCGGTGAGGTACTCAAAACAGAAGATGGCGTTTTTCAAGGCAACATCGGTCAAGTGAACATTGCCTTTGGGGACAATGATCCGGATGGGAGTTCCCCTCACATCCACGGGCTCGGTCGCTTCGAAGGGTCCAACCATGAAGGCCAGCAAGTAGGGCGACATCTTCATCGTGTTGGCGAAACTGACCTCGATACGACCGTCGTCCAGCGACTGTCTCTTCAGTTCGCCTGTGTTGGTGTACACCGCGAGGTCACTGGCGATCACCATCGTTGTTTGAAAGGTGGCCTTGAAATCGGGTTCGTCCCAACAGGGAAAGACGCGTCGGGCATCCGTTGTCTGGCACTGGGACGCAGCGATTGTGTGCTCGTTGCCTTCGGCATCTCTATAGACAGATTTGTAGAGGCCACGTAGCTGGTCATTGATTATCCCCGAGTGCTCGATCTCCAGGCGATAGCTGCCAGGCGTTGCCGTCGTTTCGAGCACGAGCGTCACCCGTTCGTACTCCTCGTCATAGGACATCTCGGTTACCGCGATCGAGCCGGAGGCGGATACCAGACCTGCCGACTTGATGTCGATATCGGCGGTGTTGAGGACGATGGTGTCGGTCGGCGTCGTGATGTCGATGTCGATCCCGACCGATCCGTCGAATCTCAGGGTCTCGAGGTCAGGCTCGAGACGGATGTCGTAGTGGGTGGGTAGGACGTGGCGGGGCAGGCGGAATGGGCTGTCGGACAAAGCAGATCCTCGCGTGAGAAAGAGAGGCGGCCAATGGTAACTGTCGGCAACATATGCCCGAATTCCGACCGAACCTCGTGGAGGAGGCCACCCAGTCCTACCCTCGCCGGGATGAGCGAGCGCTCTACAATCCTCGTCTCGGTCAACGGGCCCGACCACCCCGGCATCTCCGCCGGTTTGATGGACGTGCTGAGCGCCGGTGGCGCGGAGATCTACGACATCGAGCAAATCGTCGTCAGGGGCAGACTGACGTTGAACATCCTCGTCGGAGTGGCCGCAGAGCAAGCGACGATTCGCGATCTTCTCTTCTTCGGCTGGGAGGCCGGTCTTCATATCGAGTTCGAGGTGGTTGACACCACGCCGTCCTCCCCCAAGAGTCTCTCGATCGTGACGGTCCTCGGAGTCCGTGTCGGCCCGGAAGACTTTGGAGCGGTGGCGACAGCGATCGCCTCAGGCCGAGGCAACATCGAACGCATCTTTCGACTTTCCAGATACCCGATAATGAGCTATGAGCTGACAATCTCGGGGGGAGATATCGACGAGATCAGGGCTGGCCTAGTGGAGGCGGCGTCGGAGAGGCCAATCGACGTTGCGATACAGGTCGAGGGTCTGGAGCGACGGGCCAGGCGAATGGTGGTTCTCGACGTCGACTCCACCCTGATTCAGGAAGAGATAATCAACCTCCTGGCCCGAGAGGCCGGTGTGGAGGGAAAGGTCTCTGCGATTACCGCGGCCGCCATGACAGGCGAAATCGACTTCGAGGGTTCACTCCGTGAAAGGGTATCTCTGCTGGAGGGACTTGACGAGCCGGCTCTCGATCGAGTGTCGGAGGCAATAGCTGTTACCCCTGGCGCTCGGACCTTCATCCGAACGGTGAAGAGGCTTGGCATGAAGACCGCCATCGTTTCGGCCGGGTTCACCCGGTTTGCAGACACTCTTGCCACAGAATTAGGAGTTGACTATTCGTTGTCCAACACTCTCGAGATCGAAGATGGTGTTCTCACCGGTGGCCTCACAGGCGAACTGGTGGATGGACCGCGCAAGGCCGAATTCCTCAGGTCGATAGCCGACGCCGAAGGGATCGCGCTGAGCCAGGTTGTGGCAGTGGGCGATGGTGCCAACGACCTCGACATGCTGGCTGTTGCCGGTCTCGGCATAGCGTTCAACGCCAAACCGATTCTGAAAGAAGGAGCTGACACGTCGGTCTCGGTTCCGTTCTTGGATGCGATCCTGTTCTTGATGGGGATCCGACGAGAGCTTGTCGAGGCGGCGGATGCCGCCGACCCCGATTTCGAGCAGACACCCCTGATGGAGGTCCCCGGCACCCCTCCGGTCTAGTGCACCGACGGAGCACCAGTGGCGCCGGCACGTCGACCCTACCGGCCTACTCGCTCTGCTCGGCCCAGTTGTGGTGGAAGTACTCGCCTCTGGGGTGGTCGGTCCGCTCGAACGTGTGGGCTCCAAACAGGTCACGTTGCGCCTGGATCAGATCGGCCGGGAGACGCTTCGATCGCATCCCGTCGAAGTAGGCCAGGGCACTCGAATAGGCAGGAACCGGGATTCCCGATTGGACGGCGCCTCCGACCACGGCCCGCCACGATTCTTCTGCCGAGCGTAGGGCATCGGCGAAGAACGGCTGCTCGGTGAGGTCGAGAAGGTCGGGCGTCGAGCGGTATCCGGCAGTGATGTCCTGGAGAAATGCCGCCCGAATGATGCAGCCTGCACGCCATAGCGAGGCCACCGAGCCGAGGTCCAGCTCCCACTCGTACTCTGTCGAGGCAGCGTCGAGAAGCCGGAATCCTTGGGCGTAGGAGATGATTTTGGAGGCATAGAGCGCAGCCTCCACGTCCTCGACACCGACGTCTTCGAGCTGAGTGGTCGGGGAGGCATAGATCTTTGCGGAGCGGGCACGCCTAACCGGGTCGGAACTGACGATGCGGGCGTATACAGCCTCGGCTACGAGGGCGGTCGGCTCGGCGAGGTCCATTGAGGCGATCACTGTCCACTTGCCTGTCCCCTTCTGGCCGGCCGCGTCAAGAATCTTGTCGATCAGGGGCTCACCGTTTTCTGTGGTGCGGAGAATGTCGGCTGTGATCTCGATCAGATACGACTGCAGACGACCCTGATTCCATTCCTCGAACACGTCACCGATTTCCTGAGGCGTTAGCCCCAGACCACGACGCATGAGGTCGTAGGCCTCGGCGATCACCTGCATGTCACCGTATTCGATGCCGTTGTGGACCATCTTGACGAAGTGCCCGGCGCCGCCTTCTCCCACCCACTCGCAACATGGGGCACCATCGGGGGCAATGGCTGCTATGCCTTTCAGCATGGTTTCGACTTGGAGCCACGCCGAGTGATCGCCGCCAGGCATAATGGAGGGACCGTGGCGGGCCCCCTCCTCACCACCGGAGAATCCGACCCCCATGAATCTGATGCCTTGTTCAGCCAGGTCGGCATGCCGAAGCGCGGTGTCGGTGAACTTCGAGTTACCCCCGTCGAGGATGATGTCCCCGTCCTCGAGCAGTGGGACGAGCTCCCCGATCACCGAGTCGACGGCTGCCCCCGCCTTCACCATGACAAGAACCACGCGAGGTGAGCCGAGTTGGCCCACCAGTTCCTCGAGGGTGGCCGCGGGAGCTATGCCTTTGTTGGCGGCCGGACCGGCCATGAAGTCGTCGGTCACCGAGGTGGTCCGGTTGTACACCGAAACCCGGTTACCGGCATCAGTGAAATTGAGGGCGAGATTGGCTCCCATCACGCCGAGGCCAACTATTCCGATGTCAGAGACTTGGTTCACACCCTGAGGGTATCGCCATCCATCGGATCCGCTTAGCCTTGCCGCACTTTGAGCCAGGTACGTCTAGGTATCGATATCGGTGCTTCCGCCATCAAGGGCGCTGTGGTGGATCTCGAGGATGGTTCCATCGTTGGTGATCGCCTGAGACTCCAGACTCCCCAGCCGGGGACCCCTGGGCAAATCGGAGATGTGGTAGCGAGCCTGGTCAGGGATCTCGCCTACACCGGCCCGATCGGCATCGGTTTTCCGGCGGTGGTAACCAACGACGTGGTATGGACGGCCAACAACGTAGACAGATCCTGGGTTGGCACAGACGCCGGCGAATTGTTCAGATCGAAGACTGGCTCGGAGGTGGTCTTGGTCAACGACGCCGACGCAGCTGCCCTCTGCGAGGCGCGTTACGGGGTGGCGAGAGGTGTCTCCGGTCTCGTGATTGTCCTCACCTTCGGTAGCGGTATCGGCAGCGGCCTCCTGGTGAACGGAGAGCTGATCCCCAACGTTGAGCTTGGAAGTCTGGAATTGGAGGGGCACGCCCGGGCCGAATACCACTTCTCCGCCAGGTCGAGGAAGCAGGAGGGGCTCTCGTGGGACGAGTGGGGTGCGAGGACCAGTCGGTACCTCGCCCACGTGAATACCGTTTTCGCTCCGCAATTGATCGCAGTCGGAGGTGGGGTATCTCGAGAGTGGGATCGCTGGCGTGGCAAAATCGACAGTTCCTTGCCTGTGGTACGAACCGAGTTCGTTAACAACGCAGGAATCGTCGGCGCCGCGACACTCGTCGGTTAGCGGAAGAACTCGACGAACTGGTCCGTCATAGGGGACGGAACCCGAACATCGAGAACCGTTCCATGGTCGTCGTGTTTTTCTTCGATGACATCGCCCAAGCGATGGGCGGCTGCCACGACGTCGCCGCGGTCGTAAGGGACTCTCAGTGTGAGAGTCACCATTTGCCGGGCGACCGTCTCGGCCAAAGTCGAGACCAGCTTCTCCAGACCCTGGCCCTGGAGGGCGGAGATACGAACGACACCGGGATAGAGGTTGTCAACACGGTTGAGTTGAACGTCTGACAGGGCATCGACTTTGTTGAACACAAGGAGTTCCGGAATCTCGCTCGCATTTATTTCCTCGAGCACCTCGCGGACCGCGGCAATCTGACCGGCCGGCTGGTCATCGGTGGCGTCAACCAGATGAATCAGGAGGTCGGCCTCACTGGCCTCGGCGAGAGTGGACTGGAACGACTCAATGAGGCCATGGGGGAGTCGTCGCACAAACCCAACGGTGTCGGCGAGCAGGACAGCCTGGTTGTCGGGAAGGTCGAGTCGACGGACGGTTGGGTCGAGGGTGGCAAAAAGGCGATCCTCCACGAGGGCGTTGGCGTTGGTCAGCGCGTTGAGGAGAGTGGACTTGCCGGCATTGGTGTATCCCACGATGGCCACCTGGGGAATGTCGGATTTCCTTCGTTGTTTCCGCTGTGTCTCGCGATGGCCCGCGGCCTTCTTGAGTTCTCTCTCCAGTTTCGAAATTCGCTGCAGGATGCGTCGACGGTCTGTTTCCAACTTGGTTTCACCGGGGCCCCGTGTTCCGATGCCGGCACCCTGTTGGGAAAGGTCCTTTCCCTGACCACGAAGACGCGGGAGGTTGTAACGAAGCAGGGCGAGCTCTACCTGGAGTGCACCGACCTTGGAGGTTGCGTGCTGGGCGAAGATGTCGAGGATCAACGCCTCCCGGTCGACAACGTCGCAGTGGAACGTGTGCTGCAAGTTGCGCTGCTGGGCAGGGGTGAGAGGGTTGTCAAAAACTACAACATCGATATCGAGGGCAGTCGTCAAGTTTGCCAGCTCACTTGCCTTGCCTGATCCGATGTAGGTAGCCGGATCGATGCGCTCGCGCTTGACGAGTTCCCGATCGACCGGGTCGGACCCGGCCGTATCCGTGAGCAACGACAGTTCGTCGAGGGATCGCTCTTCCTCGGCCGAAGTCATACCGGGCAGGAGAACACCAATGAGAAAGGCGCGCTGGATCGCGATATCGAGGTCGGTGACTGTTGCTGTGAGGCGTCGGCCTCGACGGGAAGGTTGTTCTTGAGCCATCAGATGGAAGCCTGTCGGGGGGCTTGATGATTGTCCCCAGTTTTCTGGGATGCGGCGTGATTAATCACTGCATCTTGCGCCGCTGTTTCGGCGACATACCACTAGAGATACTGGCCCTCGTCGCCAACGTGTTCGAGCTCCTCTTCGGCGATGATCTGAGATACCCGGACCGCGATAACAGGCTTGCCACTTGGAGGCCAGATGAATCGCCAGGCGCCAGTAGGGACAGCCCAGAAGCGCTGGCCGGTGAGGACGTCCACGAGGGCAAGCGCGTCGTTTCCGTCCTTTGTCCCGACGGGTACGAGGAGACCGGAGCGTGTGGTGGCATCTTCGGGGGTTTGACCAACGCGCCAGCCACCCATGACCTTGTATCCGTTGTCGTGAAAAATGGGCAGATCTGTTTCGAGCATGTGCCAGTAGATTCTCGCAGGACACTGGGCCAAGGTCGACTTCTGAATGGGCAAAGCTTCCGCCGACCGTCATAGGCGCCGTCGGTTGCCAGTTTCGGAAAGGGGGGGCAAGGGCCGATAGGGTGCGAAGCATGGCCAATAAACCGCACTTCTCCGAGGCACTCGAGTACCACGAAAAGCCTCGTCCCGGGAAGTTGGAGATTCGCTCCACCAAGCCCACCGCCACCCAGTCCGACCTCAGTCTTGCCTACACGCCCGGGGTCGCTGAACCCTGTCTGGCAATAGCTGACGACCCTGACTCGGTGTTTCGATATACAAACCGGGGCAACCTCGTCGCCGTTGTTTCCAATGGCACTGCCGTTTTGGGCTTGGGAAACATCGGTCCTCTGGCCGGCAAGCCGGTGATGGAGGGAAAAGCGGTGCTCTTCAAACGGTTTGCCGATATCGATGTCTTTGACCTCGAGATCGATGCCCCCGACCCCGAAGACGTGATCCGTTTCTGTGAACTGCTCGCCCCCACGGTCGGTGGAATCAACCTCGAAGACATCAAGGCACCGGAGTGCTTCTACATCGAGGAGACCCTCCGTGAGCGTCTCGACATCCCTGTATTCCATGACGACCAGCACGGCACGGCCATCATCAGCGGGGCTGCCTTCCTCAACGCACTCGAGTTGACCGGCCGCGACATTGCCGAAACGAGCGTCGTGTTCTCCGGAGCCGGAGCAGCAGGTGTGGCTACTGCCCGTTTTTTCATCGAACTCGGTGTGGATCCAGCCAGCATCGTCATGACCGATTCCCGGGGTGTGATCCACGATGGGAGGGACGACCTCAACGACATCAAACGCGAGTTCGCGGTGGAGACTGGAGCCAGGACTCTCCACGATGCCATGATGGGCGCAGACGCCTTCGTGGGCGTTTCTGTCGCCGGGATAGTCACCAAGGAAATGGTTCGGTCCATGGCTGACCGGCCCATCGTGTTCGCCCTCGCCAACCCCGATCCCGAAATCTCGTACCCCGATGCCAAGGCAGCTCGAGATGATGTCGTCATGGCCACCGGTCGAAGCGACTATCCGAATCAGGTCAACAATGTTCTCGGCTTCCCCTCCATTTTTCGGGGCGCTCTCGACGTAAGGGCCAGGGGTGTTTCGGAGGGGATGAAAGTCGCCGCCGCCAGGGGTCTGGCCGATCTCGCCCGAGAACCCGTCCCGGATTCGGTGCTGAGTGCCTATGACATGGATCGGCTTTCCTTCGGGTCCGAGTACCTCATCCCCAAGCCTTTCGATCCGAGAGTCCTTTGGACGATTGCTCCCGCTGTGGCCAAGGCTGCGGTTGACGAGGGACTTGCCCGGGCCCCGATCACCGACTTCGACGCCTACCGCGCCCAACTGCATGCCAGGTTCCAGGCGTCTTATGGATTGATCACTTCCATTACCACCCGGGCAATGGAACAGCCCAAACGGGTGGCCTATCCGCACGCCCACGACCTGAGAATCATTCGGGCCGCGAGACGTGTTGCCGATGAGGGAATAGGCAGCCCGATTCTCTTGGGTGACCGGGAGAAGATCGAGTTTCTCGCTGCGGACGCCGGCATCTCCATCGACGGGATGGAGGTCGTCGATCCGGTCTCAGAGGATTCAGACCGTTTGCGGTATGCCGCGGTGCTCGAGGAACTGCGACGTGGAAGAGGTCTGTCACTTCATGAAGCTGAGCGGCTGGTGGCCGATCCGAACATGTATGCGTGTCTCATGGTGCGAGAGGGGGCGGCCGACGCCGTCCTCGGTGGCCTCACCACCTACTATCCGGAGACGATCAGGCCCGCCCTCCAGGTTCTCAAAGTCGAAGAAGGACGGTCGATCGTCTCGTCTGTTTACATGGTCGTTGTTGGAACGGCGCCCTACTTCTTCGCTGACTGTGCTGTGAACATCGAGCCAACTGCCGAACAACTGGCGGAGATCGCAATAGCCGCGACCGAGACAGCGGAGAAGGACTTCCATCGTGACCCACGCGTCGCTTTCATCAGTTACTCGGACTTCGGGTCCGCCGGAGGAGAAGAGCCTGCCAGGGTGCGCAAGGCGTTGGAGCTGTTCAAGAGAGCACGACCGGACGTCCCTGTCGATGGGGAGATGCAGGCCGACTCGGCTGTCGTTAGCGAGTTGCTCGAGCAGAGACGGCCCAGTGGGCCACTTTCCCGGGCTGCCAACGTGCTGGTGTTCCCGAACCTGACCGCCGCCAACGCTTCCTACAAGCTTTTGAACCGACTTGCTGGTGCCGAAGTGATCGGTCCGATCCTCAGCGGACTCTCCAAGACAGTTCACGTCCTCCAGCGTGACGCCTCGGTAAACGACGTGGTCAACATGACCGCCATCGCCGTGGCCGAGGCCCAGCGCCGAGAAAGACGCACCTAATGAATGACGCGTCGCATGTGACATTTGGCCGCGCGGAAGGAGCCAAAAAGGGAGATACCGTGTCTTCGCGCAAGCTGATATCCGCCACCAGGACTACAACTACACCCAAGACTCACGGCACTGGTCGACCTCCGACCTAGCTAGGGGCCAGATGTCCCCGTCTCCGATTCGCCGAGATGGGCGCCCACCACCATGGCTGCGGCCAGAAGCACCAGGTTCTTGAGAATGAACTCGCCTTCTACCGTCAGCTTGAGCGGGTTGCCGTCCTGAAAAGTGAGATCGGGTAGCACAAGGAACACCAGGAAAGTGCCGGCCATCTGAAGGGCCAATACCAGGAGCACCGCCCTGATCCACCGGTTCATGGCAAGCCCCAGGCCGACCAGCACTTCAACGATTCCCAGAGCCGGGACGAACCAGTCGGGATCGACCCAATAAACGGTTGAAGCGACAAGATCAACGACAGGCGAGACGCCAAGGATCTTCAACGCGCCAAACCAGATGAACACGGTCGCCAGTGAGATTCGCAGGGCCGGGACGCCCCACCGCCGAAGATACGGGATGATGATCTCGTCAATCCGCTCGATCAGCGATCTCATGATCTTGATGGTGGCCCCAACGGGGCCACGACCGAAATCACACCCCTGACCACCCGCCGGCCGACTCGCTACACGTAGCCGTGCCGTTGCAGCCAATGGAGTGAGAAGTAACCCCA
>SMXW01000044.1 GCA_004356805.1 Acidobacteriota bacterium
GTCTGTACGTGGCAGTCGGCAGATCCGACTACGGGCAATCGAGCCGCCGGCGGTACTCTGCTGTCCAGGGTCCCTAGCTCAACTGGCAGAGCACCGGGCTTTTAACCCGTTGGTTGTGGGTTCGAGTCCCACGGGACCCACCATGGAATCCATCGAACTCAACATCTCCACTGGACACCAGCCGACAACCGTAGATCTCACTTCAGAAGTCGCAGGTTTCTGCGCCGACAAGGGTGACGGACTGGTCTCGGTTTTCGTGCCACACGCAACTGCCGGTGTGGCAATACTCGAAACTGGTGCAGGCAGTGATTCCGATGTCCTCCAGGCGATTGACGACCTGCTGCCTGCCGAAGCCGGACGTTGGAGGCATGAGCACGGCACACCCGGTCACGGACGAGATCACGTCCTTCCCGCCTTCATCTCGCCCTCGATCGTCGTTCCGGTTCACGAGGGTCGGATGATCCTCGGCACGTGGCAGTCGGTGGTGCTTGTCGACACCAACGTGGACAACCCGGTGCGACGGGTGCGTTTGTCGTTCCTCCCCGGGTAGGCCAATCATTGGCCGACCATGGACAGCTGCCGTTTGGGGCCAAACAACGAGTACGAGATGAGGGCGGCGATAGGCCTTCACCAAGCTCCACACACGTGGCGTTTATGTCTGTGACCGCTACCCTCAGACCATGCTGAGCGAACGTTTCGAACAACTATTTCGTCGTCTTCTCGGGGCCTTTCTTCGCTACGACGATGTGGCCCGTGATGCTCACCATGTGGTCGATCTGGCCTCCGCCCGGACCGATCTGGATGAGCTTCGAGCTGCCATTGCTCTCGAACGGGATGTGGTCATGGGTCTGGGCCGTTCACACGTCAGAGATCAGGCGTGGCGTGATCAGGCGGCAGCCGCCCGCTCGGAGCTGTTCACTATGGCTCACACATCGAACTGACCTCGCCCATTGAGGTCCGTGGATAACTGGATAGCCTCATGGCGGCCATGAGCCGTCAACTCTTCCCCCAAAACGTCATCGCGATGATCTGGGACTTCGACAAGACCCTGATCCCGGGGAACATGCAAGGCCCACTGTTTCGGCACTACGACATGGACGAGGCCGAATTCTGGCGCGAAGTCGACGGGCTCGAGGAGTTCTACCGCAGCCATGGGTCTCGGCTGATCCAGAAGGACCACCTCTACCTGAACCACATCCTGACATATGTCCGGGAAGGGCTCATGCCTGGTCTCAGTAATGCCCTTTTGCGGGAACTGGGTTCGGAGATCGAGTTCTACACCGGAATGCCGGACTTCCTGGAGCTGATCAGAAAAACAGTCGAAGCCGAGCCACGCTTCGCCGAACATCAGATCCGGGTCGAGCACTACGTGGTTTCGACAGGCTTGCGGGAGATGATCCTCGGCTCAGCGGTAGCACCACAGGTCGAGCACGTCTGGGCATGTGAGTACACCGAGCTGGTGGCTCCGCCCGGATTTGTGTCGATGCAGGACCGGCTCTTCTCTCCCAAAGGTGAGATCCGCCATTTGATCTACACAATCGACAACACGTCGAAGACGCGAGCCCTATTCGAGATCAACAAGGGGACCAATAAGAACCCGTCCATCGATGTCAACGCAAAGATCGCCCACGAGGACCGCCGGGTCCCGTTTCAGAACATGATCTACGTCGCCGACGGGCCGTCCGATGTTCCTGTGTTCTCCATTGTCGAAGCCAACGGCGGTCGCACATATGCGGTGTACCGCCCTGAATCGCAGGGTGAGTTCGATCAGGCAGCGAGGCTCCTGGAACAAGACCGCGTCGACGCGTTCGGCGAAGCCGACTACTCCGACGGTTCGCACACAGCGATGTGGCTGACTCACGCAGCCGAAGCCATCGCCGAGAGGATCGTTCGGGACCGCGAGGAAGCTCTGAACGAGCGGATGGGACTGCCACCCCGTCACGTCGACGAGGACTAGCCCAACTCCCGTCGCATGAACGGACGGGTTTCGCTCCTGCGTGCCACTTCCTCAAACCCGCAGGCCTCGAACATCGAAGCGAACCCCATCCATGACCAGAAGTCAGGCACTTGGTCCTTTCTCGGATCCACCGGGTAACCCTCCACCACCCCGGCTCCCTGGTCTCTGGCGTACTCGACTGCTGCCTCGAGGAGATCACTGGCGATACCAGCCCGACGATGCTCTTTGGGTATCACAAAGCAGGTGATCGCCCATGCCTCGCGGTCATCGAGAGGCTTGGTGACCCGGGAACGTGCCAGTCTTCCGTACCAGTCCCTGGGTCCGACCTGGACCCATCCGACGGGCTCGCCTCCGCGATATCCGATCAGACCGGGGGCAGGACCAGAGTCAACGATCTCCTTGATCAAGGCCTTGTTCTGATCGCCCTTGTTCTGATCGAATTCGGAGCTCTTCTGGCGGTAGTACATGCAGAAGCACCCGGCATCACCGCCGCGGGGTCCCATCACCTCGAGGAAGTCATCCCATATCTCAGAGGTGACAGGCTTGGTGTCGATAGGCCGATGCTAGGTCAACCCGACTCGGCGAGTTCTGCACGGTCAAAAGATCAAATACGACACGCCATGCATCAGGAACGCGAATTGGCGAGGGCGGTCCGGCAAGGGACCGCCCTTCGCGCTCCGATGGGAGGAGCACCTGTTACTTGTCTTCTTCGCCGTCGACCTCGTCTCCACCCTCATCACAGACCCGGGTGAACTCGTAGGTCTTTCGATCGCCATCGTTGGTCTCCAGAACCACACTGTGAGTGCCACAGGGCATCCCGGGGAAGGTGACCTTGAGGAGCCACTCGCCGCTATCACCGATCGTGGTGGTGGCCGATCCCCAGTCGTTTCCGATCCAGATCTCGGTTCCGGGGGTTCCGGTTCCGTACCACTTGTCGAACGCGAGGTCCTCGGCACAGGAGCCGTACTTCTGGTAGGCCGTGAAGTCGTGCTCGCCCTTGGGCTCTTCCTCTTCCTTCGGCTCCTCTTCCGTAGCGTCGTAAAAGGCCTGAACCTGGGCGGTCGAGGTGTTGCCGGCCTCGTCGATTGCCTTGATGGTGGCTGTGTTGCCACCCTTGCTCAGGAAGAGAACGATTCGCCAGTTGCCCTCTTCGTCAACGTCGGCTTCGTATTCGCCTGCGAAAACCCTGGCGTGTGGCTCGGTCTTGCCTTCGAATGCAATCTCCTTGTGATCGAAGTGCTGCCCGTCCTCAGGGAACAGGATCACGAGATCAGGAGGAGTGGTGTCCTCTTCCTCCTTGACCTCTTCTTCGTAGTTCTCCTCCTCCTTGGGAGGGTCTTCCTCGTGCTTTGCCTCTTCTTGCTGAGGCTCTTCCTTCACCTCGACCTGGGCCGAAGGTTCTTCCTCCTCGTGCTCCAAAGTGGTGGGTGTGGATGGTTTCTCGATCGTCTCGTTGCCGGCTGCGGTGTCATCACCAGGTGTGGCCATGAAGGCAAAGGCTGCCCCCGCAACCAGAACCAACGCGAACGCCACAACGAAGACCACGCCTTCTTCATTGCCAATCTCCCTCATCTCGCGCCACCCAGCGCGTGCTCACCGTGACATTATCTCCGTGCGGAGTGTGGTCGAATATGGGCTGATCGACCCATGAGGGTCAAACGTGACTCAGGGCCTGCTCGAGGTCATGGATCAGGTCCTCCGAATCCTCGACGCCGACGGAGAACCGAATGAGACCGGGTGTCACCCCAATCAGCCTCTTCGTCTCGGGTGCCATCGTGGCTTGGCTCATCGTCCACGGATGCGAGGCGAGCGACTCCGTTCCACCGAGTGAGACCGCCAGATGGACGACCTTCATCGCATTGAGGAAACGAAAGGCTTCCTCCTCCCCACCGACTACCTCGAACGAGATCATTGCTCCCGGGCCGAGACACTGACTCTCGTAAATTCGTTTCCTGTGCTCGTCGGTCTCGAGAAGACTGAGATGGTTGACGCTCGACACCTTGGAATGGTCGTTGAGAAAGGCCGCGATTCTTATTGCGTTTTCGGTCTGTTTCTCCACTCGGATCCGGAGGGTTTCCAGGCTTCGGGTCAGCATCCACGCCGTAGCAGGGCTTGCCGTCGTCCCCAGTCGATAACGGAGATGACGCAGTTCGTCGATGTCCTCTGCCCCGCCACAGACGGCTCCGGCCGTGATATCACTGTGCCCCCCGAGGTATTTGGTTGCCGAATGGACCACCAGGTCGGCGTCATGGTCGAGCGGCCTCTGCCACACCGGGCTCAAGAAAGTGTTGTCTACGACCAACCGGGCGCCGTGGGCATGAGCCACTCGGCCCGCCAAGGCTATGTCGAATATTTCGTTGGTCGGGTTGGCGGGAGTCTCCACGTACACCATGGCAAGCGGGGCATCCCCGATCAGCTCGCCGAGGTCCCGCTCGTCTGCGTCCGAGCGGAATGTCCTCGTGGTGACTCCAAGTTCGGTGAACAGACTCTCGAGAATCTTGGCAGTTCCTCCGTAGGCCGGGATCGAATAGAGGATCAGGTCGCCCGGTCTCAAATAGGTCAGGAACACCGTGTTGATCGCCGCCATCCCGCTGTTGAAGACGAGGGCGTCGTCGGCGCCCTCCCAAACGGCGAGACGGGCCTCTGCCACCCGAAGATTCGGGTTGTCGAGCCGGCTGTAGATGTAACCGAACTCCTCGCCCTCCCTGGCCTCGTCGAGACCGAGTGCCACTTCGAAGAAACGCTTGCCCTCTTCCGCGGTCTTGAAGACGAAGGTCGATGTCTCGTAGATGGGCGGCTTCAGTGACCCGAGATGGTCATCCGCCTCGTGACCAAGACTGACGGAAGCCGTATCGGGGCTGACTGGCCGGGGGTCGTCACTCATGACCCTGAGCCTAGAGAACGGTGCGTCATCGATACTCAAACCCAGACGGTCCGCTAAACACTGCGGTTATGTCTGAACTCATGCTCCAGGCGGGACGTGTCCTCCAGCCGGCGGAGCAGATCCTTGTCTTCAGCGGCGCCGGTCTCAGCACCGAATCCGGGATCCCAGACTTCCGCGGTCCAGATGGCCTATGGACAAGGGTCGATCCCGATGACTTCAACATCGGCCGCTACCGCGAGAACAGGGACCTCCGCGTCCGGGGATGGCGGATGAACATCGATGGCGAGCTCTGGGGTGCGCGATCAACGGTCAAGCCCAACCGTGGTCACCAGGCAATCACTCGGCTACGAGAGCGTGGGCGCCTCGCCGGCGTCGTCACGCAGAATGTCGACGGTCTCCACCACAAGTCAGGGCTCGAAGACGACTTTGTGGCTGAGCTGCACGGCAATGTCCGCAACGCCCACTGCATGTCGTGCGACAGCAGATGGCCGACCGAAACCGTGCTCGAATGGGTTGAAGCAGGAGACGAGGACCCCCACTGTCCGGTCTGCGCCGGGATGATCAAGACAGACACCATCATGTTTGGCGAGATGCTCCCCGAGGACCAGGTCCGCAAGGCCAATGTTTTTCTGGCCATCTCCGATGCAATTCTGGTCGTGGGGTCGACAGTGTCGGTGTGGCCTGCAGCCGACGTTGTCATACGGGCGGCAAATCAGCTGAAACCCATCGTGGTCATCAACAAAGGCGATACAGACATCGACCACCTCGCCGCGGTGAAGATCGAAGCCGTAATCGGAGACGTTCTGCCCGGCCTCGTCGATCAGATTCTGGGCTAGGGAGCCACTCCAAAGAACTGATTGAGCCTCCCAGCGAGCTGTTCGGCTGTCAGCCTCCCCAATGTCACATCGACGACGGCTCCGTTCTCGTCATATATGACCGTGGTTGGCGAACCCCGGGCTCCGAAGTTGGTGGCCAGCTGACGGCCGTCTCCCATTCCGATATCGCGGGCAAGGGGCCAGTGACCAATACCCATCTCCTGGGCAAACGAAAGACCACTGCCATTGTTCATTGTGTTGATTCCGACAAAATTGACATCGTCACCAAGGGCGAGGGAGAGTTGGGCAAAGGCGGGCAATTCCCGCCGACACACCGTGCACCAGTTGGCAAAGAAGGCTGCAACCGTGGGCTTGCCTTCGAATTGGGCCAGCGTCACTCGACCGTCGTCGGCCAGAGCGGGGAGGTCCCACGAATCTGTCTCGGTGGTTCCGACCGCCTGGTCGCCTTCTGAGGAGGCCAGGACGAACACGCCGACAAACAGGGCAACCCCGACAAACAGGGCGCCGCGAACCAACAGCTTCTTTCGCTGCGCTTTTCTCTTCCGCTCTGTGGCCCGTGCCTTCTTCGACCCTGGCTTCGGCTTTGATCCCGATTTGGTGGTTGCCATCGACAATGAGGTTGAACCTCCGGCAGCCCTACGCCATTCCGACCGTCACCTTTTGGACAGTTTTTGTCCCATTCCGGTTGAGCGTGTACGGATGCCCACGCAAGGTTTAGCCCGATGGCAGGAGGTACCATCAAGGCCATGTCAGGCTTCAAGCCCCGCCTCGATGACATCAACTTCACGCTGAACCACGTCGCCGATCTCGAGCAGCTTGCCAAGCTGAACGGCTATCAGCACGCCGACCCCGCGACAGTCTCCACCATCCTCGACGAGGCTGCTCGATTCGTATCCGAAGTGATGGCCCCCCTGAACAGGGTCGGCGATGAGCAGGGCTCCGTTCTCAGCGAGAGCGGAGACGTGACGACGCCCGAGGGCTTCAAGGACGCATACAAGAAGTACGTTGAATCCGGGTGGGCGTCATCTCACATGCCCGCCGATTGGGGCGGAGGGGGCCTTCCTCACACCGTGGGCGTCGCCATCGACGAGATGTACAAGTCGGCGAACCTCGCTTTCGCCCTGTGCCCGATGCTCACACACGGAGCGGTGCATGCGCTGGTCACCCACGGGTCCGACGAGCTACAGCAGACCTATCTGGAGAAACTTGTGAGCGGTGAGTGGACGGGGACGATGAACCTCACAGAGCCCGAAGCTGGTTCAGACGTTGGCGCCATCCGATCCAAGGCCGTGAAGCAGGACGACGGCACTTACCGGATCTTCGGCACCAAGATCTTCATCACTTGGGGCGACCAGGACCTGACCGACAACATCCTCCACCTCGTGCTCGCTCGCACCCCAGATGCTCCGGAAGGAACCCGGGGCATCACCATGTTCCTTGTGCCCAAGTTCATCCTCGACGAGAACGGTGAACCGGGTCAACGCAACGACTACACCATCGTCTCGATCGAACACAAGCTCGGGATCCACGCCTCCCCCACCTGCGTGATCTCCTTTGGTGACGCCGGCGACGGGGCGGTTGGCTACCTGGTCGGTGAGGAGATGACGGGGATGCGAAATATGTTCACGATGATGAACGCCGCCCGTATCGGAGTCGGGATGGAAGGCCTTTCGATCTCAGAACGGTCGTACCAGCAAGCTCTTTCCTTCGCTCATGAGCGTCTCCAGGGTCGGCCGATAGGCGCCACTTCCAAAGAGAGCGTGGCCATCGTCGAGCATCCGGACGTGCGACGCATGTTGCTCACGATGAAGGCGTTCACCGAGGCATCCCGCTGTCTCCTTTACATCACCGCCCAGGAGGCCGACTATTCGCTTCACACCGATTCGGATGAGCGAAAGCAGCAAGCGGAGAACCGGCTCGCCGTGCTCACTCCGATAGTCAAAGCGTGGTGCACCGATATCGGTGTGGAGATGGCGTCGCTCGGCATTCAGGTTCACGGAGGCATGGGCTACGTCGAGGAGACCGGTGCCGCTCAGTACTTGCGAGATGCTCGCATCGCTCCCATCTACGAGGGCACCAACGGGATTCAGGCGATGGACCTGGTGCTCCGCAAGCTACCGCTGAAGAACGGTGCAGTGATAGCAAGATTCATCACCGAGATGGCTGACGTTCTCGAGGAGATGAACGACCACGAGGACCTGGGTGTCTTCAAGGATGAACTCACCACTGCCATCCAGGGACTCGTAGACACCTCGACCTGGCTGGGCGAGCGCTTGGCAGCCGGGGAGATTGATGAGGCTCTGGCGGGTGCCACCCCGTATCTCCGTCAGTTCGGAACGGTAATAGGTGGCTGGTTGATGGCGAGGTCTGCCCTGGCCGCGAAGACGGGCCCAGCCGAGCACGATGATGAGTTCCTGGCCGACAAGGTCGTCACCGCACGCTTCTACGGGGAGCATCTCCTACCGCAAGCCAACGGTCTGATTCCCACGATCAAGGGCGGGAATACGCTTCTGGCAGAAGCCCGGCTCTAGGTCACCGTGGATCTAGAGGACAAAGTCATCATCGTCACGGGGGCAGGTAGCGGGATTGGAGAAGCTCTGGCCCGCCGATTCGCCGAGGAGTCTCCGGCCGGGTTGGTTCTCGCCGACCTCAACAAGACAGCCGTCGAAAGGGTGGCGAAAGGCATAGGTGCCGTAGGAAAGCACACCGATGTCTCGGATCCTGACGCCAACCGGAAGCTCATCGAGGAGACAGAGGGTCGGTTTGGACCGATCGATCTCTTCTGCGCCAATGCCGGCATCGGCTTCGCCGGCGACGAACAAACCGACCCCTCAGAGTGGGACCGCATGTGGAAGGTCAACCTCATGTCTCATGTGCATGCCGCCAAGCATCTGATCCCCGGATGGGTGGCGCGGGGCGAGGGTTACTTTCTCTCCACCGCATCGGCGGCCGGACTGCTCACCAATCTCAAGGCTGCGCAGTACTCGGTGACGAAACACGCCGCGGTTGCTTTCGCAGAATGGTTGTCCATCACCTACGGCGACGCCGGAATCAAGGTGAGTTGCCTGTGCCCGATGGGTGTGAACACACCGTTCGTTCAATCGGCATCAGAATTCGAGGATCTCCTTGGCCCCCATCTGATAGAGCCTGAAGCCGTGGCCGATGCTGTTGTCGATGGACTGGCAGATGAGCGCTTTCTCATTCTCCCCCATCCGGACGTCGAACGCTTCTTCCAGAACAGGGCCAACGACTACGACCGGTGGATTCGGGGAATGCGAAAGCTGCAACGATCTGTGTTTCCCGAGTGAATAAGGCAGAATCACGACATATGGACAGGACATATGGATAGGCGACGCGTCGTCGTAACCGGTGTTGGCGCGGTGGGCGCTCCGGGTATCGGCATGGACGACTTGTGGAAGGGGATTCAGCAACCACCAGGGCTTGCTCCTCGGTTGATCGACAACTGGGACCCGGAGCCTTGGATCCCACGAAGAGAGGCCAGACGTCTGGACAAGTTCACGCAGTTCGCTCTTGTGGCGGCGGATGAGGCCTTGGGCCAATCGGGACCGCTGACGGCCGACCCTCATCGAATCTCGGTGATCATCGGCACCGGGATTGGTGGACTCCAATCGCTTCACCGGCTCTACGACGACTCCAATGAGGACGAACCACGACCCTCGCCATTCTCGATTCCGATGATGATGGCGAACGCCGCTGCGGCAGCAATCTCGATCAAGTACGGCTTCGGAGGCCAGGTCACAACGCCAGTGGTCGCATGTGCTGCCGGCAGTCAATCTGTGCTCGACGGTCTGCGACAGATTCAGTGGGGATACGCGGACGCCGCGGTGGTCGGTGGGGCGGAGGCAGCAGCGATCAGATCAGCCCGCGAAGGGTTCAAGGCTGCCCGGGCCTTGTCGCCCTCGGGCTTCGCTCGGCCATTCGATGTCGAACGTGATGGGTTTGTCATGGGTGAGGGAGCGGCGATCCTCATTCTCGAGGCAGCAGAGGCTGCCGAGGCAAGGGGAGCTATTCCGATTGCCGAGATCATGGGGGCGGCTTCTACTGCGGACGCCTATCACATCACCGCACCCCATCCTGAGGGTGAGGGTGCCGAACGGGCTGTTCGCCTGGCCCTGGAGGACGCCGGTCTGGACCCATCGGATATCTCCTACATCAACGCCCACGGCACCGGCACCGAACTCAACGACCGCACCGAAAGTGCCGTGATCGCCCGCGTCTTTGGTGAGAACCAGCCAGCGGTCTCGTCGATCAAGGGAACGACCGGCCATGGCCTTGGCGCATCCGGGTCGATCGAAGCGGCCGTTGTCGTCGAAGCGATCCGTCGTAAGGAGCTGCCTCCCAACGTAGGCCTGAATGAGCAAGACCCCGATATCACACTGAATGACATTGTCCGGGAACCCCGACCATGGGAGCCGGGCCCAACACTCTCCAACTCCTTCGCCTTCGGCGGCCACAACATCGTCATCGCCATTTCCCCGGTCAAATGACCGTTCTCTGAAGGTTTACACCAGGTAGACCTTGATAAAGGGTTGGGGTAAAGTCTCCAAGACGGGAGCTCGGTAACACCGGGCTGAGAGGGGGCCTCAAAAGGCTCCGACCGACCGAACCTGACCCGGGTAATGCCGGCGCAGGGAAAACTCAGCCCTCATCGCTCCCGACGAAGAAGGAGACGATGAGCCGTAACCAAACGACTGCCGGTGCCGTCATGGCCCTGGCGTTGGTCCTCGCTGCCTGCTCTGGTGGTGCCTCCGAGGAAAGCCCACAAACCATCACACTCATGGCTCACGATTCCTTCGCCGGAGGAGTGACCAGCGCCACCTTCGCCTCCTTTACCCAGGAAACGGGGGTGGAGGTGAAAGTCATCGCCGCAGGAGACGCCGGCTTGCTGGTCAACCAGGCCATTCTCACCAAGGACAACCCTCTGGCTGACGTTCTGTTCGGTGTCGACGATACGTTTCTGTCCCGCGCTCTCGACGAGGAGATCTTCTTGATCCACAAAGCCAAGGACATCAACCGAGTTGCCCCGGGTTTGGTCGACCGGAAGCACCGAGTCACCCCGATCGACTTCGGAGATGTGTGCATCAACTACGACAAGTCGTGGTTTGAATCGACCAAGCTGGTGGTCCCTGACGACCTGGACGATCTGAGGGCCAACCTGTATGCGAGCCACCTCACTGTGGAGCACCCGGCAACGTCGTCGCCGGGCCTCGCCTTCGTCCTGGCAACCATCTATGAGTTCGGTGAGGAGGGCTGGCTCGACTATTGGGCCGACCTGAGAGAAGCCGGAGTCAATGTCGCCACCGACTGGAACTCAGCCTATTACGGCGATTTCTCCCGCTACGGGGGCCAGAGCTCCATGGTGGTGTCTTACGCGTCATCCCCCCCGGCGGAAGTGATATTTGCAGCCGAGCCAACCGACACCGCCCCGACAGGAGTGATCGAGGCCGGCTGCTACCGGCAGGTGGAATACGCCGGGATCCTTGCCGGGACCGATTACCCCGAAGTCGCCGCCAAATTGGTCGATTTCATGCTATCGGTCGAGTTCCAGGAGAGAATCCCCCTCGCCTGGTTTGTCTTCCCCGCAAACCAGGACGCTGAGCTTCCCCAGGAATTCGTCGACTACGCGATCGTCCCCGAAGACCCGGCGCGTTTCTCCGCCAGCCACATCGCCGAGAATCGGGACAGGTGGATCAATGAATGGATCGTAGTGATGGAGGGCTGATGGGGCGGATCCGCTGGGGGTGGGTGGCGGTCGCTGCCCTCCCCGCGGTCTTCATTGGATACTTCTTCATCTACCCGGTTGCCCGCATCCTCGGGCTTGGCCTGGCGGAGCTCAACATAGGTGCCAGTGGTCTGGATGCGCGGCTGCTCAGGATCGCTGGGTTCACATTGTGGCAGGCCACGCTCTCGACAATTCTGACCCTTCTAGCCGCCGCACCTCTCACGTGGGCTGTCTCCACATATGAGTTCCGAGGCAGGCGGTTGGCCACCGCCCTGATCACAGTGCCATTCGTGCTCCCGACCGTTGTAGTGGGCACCGCTTTTGTCTCACTCGGGTTTGGCGACTCGATCTGGGCAATCCTCGCCGCTCATGTTTTCTTCAATACCGCTGTCGTCGTCAGGACGGTGTCGACCCTTTGGTCTCGAATCGATCCCCATCTCGAGGAGGCTGCTCGCGTCCTCGGAGCAACAAGTTGGGAGGTTTTTCGTCGGGTAACTCTGCCACTCCTGAAGCCGGCGGTTGCCGCCGCCGCGTCGATCGTCTTCCTCTTCACATTCACATCGTTCGGCGTTGTTCTGATCCTCGGAGGCTTTGAGTATGCGACCCTCGAGGTTGAGATCTATCGACAGGCGGTCACGCTGTTCGACCTGCCGCTCGCTGCCGCTTTGGCAATAGTCCAGTTGGTCGGGGTCACCGGCGCCTTATACGCCTACTCGAGGTATCAGGAGAGAAAAGCGGTCACGTGGACGCTGGAGAGAACCTCGAACCGCCGAGCTCCAAGCGGGGCCGCCCGAGCACTGGTGGCACTGTCCGTTTTGGCAACCATCGGCGCACTTTCCATTCCTTTGCTTGCGCTCGTCACCCGGTCATTTTCCGGTGAGTTCTATCGACGCCTGTTCGAATCAGACCCCGTTGTCGGACGTCCGATTTCCGCCGTAGGGAACAGTCTTCTTTTCGCTTTTATCGCCATGGGCATCGCCACCGTGGTTGGCGTGATGGCGGCAGCTGTGATCACCGGGCGCCGGGGATCGCTCTCGAGATGGTTCGACCTAACTCTGATGCTGCCTTTGGGAACGTCGGCCGTGACCATTGGGTTCGGCTTCATTGTCGCTCTCGGCTGGCCGGTCGATCTTCGAGCATCGTTGTGGCTGATACCCATTGCACACGCCCTGGTGGCCGTGCCCTTCGTGGTCCGCTCGACCCTTCCAACGCTGCGATCGATACCCGCCGAAACACGAGAGGCGGCGTCCGTCCTGGGCGCCTCGCCCTCCCGAGTTTGGAGAGAGATCGACCTTCCGATCGTCAGCAGGGCTGCCCTCGTTGGGGCCGCGTTCGCCTTCGTCGTCTCCCTTGGCGAGTTCGGTGCCACGTCTTTTGTCGCCAGGCCAAACACGCAGACGATCCCAACCATGATCTTCCGACTGCTTGGTCGTCCCGGCGAGACATCATTCGGCATGGCGATGGCGATGGCGGTTGTCCTCGCCGTCCTCACGGCAGGAATCGTCATGTGGATCGATCGTGCCCAGGTTGGCGACATCGGCAGGTTCTGATGCTCGGGGTAGACACAATCGACGTCACACTCGGTGACGCACCGGTGCTGAAAGGGACATCGCTGAACGTCGCCGACGGCGAGATCGTGGCCGTCCTCGGGCCCTCGGGATCGGGCAAGACCACCTTGTTGCGTGCGGTGGCAGGTCTGCTCGAGATTCAGTCCGGCGACATCACTTGGGACGGCCAATCGATCATCGGCGTACCGAGTCACCTGCGTCGGTTCGGTTTGATGTTCCAGGGTTATGCCCTCTTCCCTCACATGGACGTTGGTGGGAATGTGGCATTCGGATTGAAGATGGCCGGACACGACAACATCGTCGAGGAAGTGGCCAAGGCTCTCGTGTGGGTAGACCTCGGTGGCTTCGAGAGCCGCCCAATCGACTCCCTGTCCGGCGGTGAGAAGCAGCGAGTCGCATTGGCGCGAACACTGGCGCCCCAGCCGCGACTCGTGATGTTGGACGAGCCCCTCGGAGCTCTCGACCGCAACCTCCGTCAGCGGCTCATTCTCGACACACGCCGAGTCCTTGACGAGCGCGGCGTCACCGCTGTCATTGTTACTCACGACCGGGACGAAGCGTCGGCCCTGGCCGACCGTCTGGCGATCATGCGCGAGGGGTCGATCGTCCAGACCGGCCGTGTCAACGAAATCCTCGCCAACCCTGCAGATGAGTGGGTTGCCGAGTTTCTGAACTGACGCGAGAAGACCCCCTGGGAGGAGAGGGGGTCTTTCTCTACCTGAGCGAAGTTGTGAGGGAGTAGGCTCCTCTCAGGCGCTTATGTTGTCTGTCTGGGCATCGGAGTTCTCTGTCTTGGCATCGGCCCTGTGACCACGGTGACCGTGCCTCGCCCGGCGGAGCTCCTCCAATGTCAGCTCACCGTCTTCCCAGGCCTCATCAAACCTCTCACTGAAGATCGGATGGTCGTCGGGAAGCTGGGAGGCTTCGTCTTCGGTGATCACGTCGTCCTCGAGAAAGCCCTTGATCAGCTCTCGCGTCGCCTGGTGCTCGGCCCTCAGTTCCGCGGCCTTCTCCTCGACGGCGTTGAGCACGGCATCGGCGTCGTCCTGGCTGATGGTGTTCTCTCCGACCAGGTCCTCGAGAACCCCGGAGAGGAGTTGGAATCCGCGATGAAACGGGCCCTTTCTCTCTTGATCCGTGTCGGTGCTCTCCTCCTGAGCGGAGGCGGTGCCCGGCGCTGATATGACGGATGTGGCGAATCCGGCCCCGACAAGAAGGCCTCCGGCTACGAGTGCCGTGATGATTTTGCTACGCATGTTTCTTTCTCCTGTTTCTGGCAACTTGGACTCAAGTCTCCAACCCAGTTGTTAGGAACCCGTGAAGCCCCGGTGAGAGTTTGCGTGTGGCTAGGAGAACAGACTGGCGAACTCGTCGGGCATGCGACGAGGCTTGCCCTCGAAGTCGGTGACGGCGAACAGGACTTTGAGACGGGCGACCTCCTCGTCACCACGCACCATTCG
Source organism: Acidobacteriota bacterium (assembly GCA_004356805.1). GTDB lineage: Bacteria > Actinomycetota > Acidimicrobiia > Spongiisociales > ZC4RG35 > SZUA-217. The sequence continues at coordinate 14,449 of SMXW01000044.1, forward strand.
CTGCTGCCAGGTCGACTTCACTCGCCCGGCCTGCTCCACCCAAGTATGAATGGTGAGTTCCTCGCCATAACCGGCTGCAGCAAGGAATCGGGCATTTATCTCAACCACCACGAGCTGCATGCCCTGCTCTTTGAGAACCATGAGACCCCAGCCCTTGTCCGTCAGATACTCGATGCGAGCAGTCTCGAAGTAGGAGAAGTAGTTGGTGTGATTGACGTGGTCGTAGGGATCAAGCTCATAGAACCTGACCTTGAGTGAAGTGGTGTGAACGTCCCGGTCCGTCGGGATCTCGATCGCCAATCTCTCTCCTCGGAGCGTCTTCGCCCAACGCTACCCTCGCAGGCATGAAGGCCTGGCAGCTATCCGATACCAAGGGGATCGACTCCTACGCTCTCAACGATGTCGAAGAGCCCGAGCCCGGAGCCGGTGAGGTGAGGATCAAGATCAAGAACTCCGGACTCAACCACCTGGACATTTGGGTGGCGATGGGGCTGCCCGCCCCCAAACATCTACCCCACACTGGTGGGGCCGATGCCGCAGGAGTGGTCGACGCCGTCGGGGAAGGAGTTGCAGGTTTCGAAATCGGAGACGAGATCATCGTCGACCCGTCGATGTCCTGTGGCGTCTGCGACTACTGCCGCAAAGACGACATCGTCTACTGCGACTCCTTTGGAATCCTCGGGGAGCACCATCCGGGAACCTTCACCGAGAAGCTGCTGGTGCCGACGATCAACGCCGTCCGCAAGCCCAAGGATCTCCCATGGGAGGTCGCCGGATCATTCGGCCTTGCCAGCGTGACGGCCCTGCGAATGTTGGAAAAAGCGAGATTGAAAACGGGTGAAACAGTTCTTGTTGTTGGCGTCGGAGGGGGAGTGTCTGCCGCGGCTATGTCGCTCTCCTTGGCTCTCGGCGCCAGGGTCTATGTGACCTCCCGCTCTCAGGAAAAGATCGACTGGGCGGTCCAACGTGGAGCCACCGCGGGCTTTGACTCGTCGGCTGAGTTCGGCAAGGAGATGCGGAGCCTCGGAGGTGCCGACCTGGTCGTGGACAACGTTGGACCGGCGACCCTGCGCCAATCGATGAGCGGCGCCAAACCCGGCGGACGGATCGCAATCTGCGGTTCCACCAGCGGAGCGAAGATGGAACTCACGATTCCTTACCTTTTCTTCCGTCAGCTCGAGCTCATCGGTTCGTCCATGGGCAACCACGCTCAGTTCGCCCGTGCCCTCAATTGGATTCGCCTGGGTAAGGCGGAGTCCCCTGTTGGCAAGATCTTCGACTTCACCGACCTGCCCGACGCACTGAGGTACCTGGACTCGAGCGAGCAGATGGGCAAGGTCGCGCTGACACACCCGGAGTAAGCGCCTACTGGGGCGGGTTTCGAAGACCTACCAGCCCAGTCAACATCGTCACAGGCCGTCCGAGGCATCCCGCCTAGTTGCCCAGTCGGCCGTCCGCCAGATCCTCGAAGGTCTCGTAGGCCTCCTCCTCGAGACGGACGATGCTCGCCCCTCCGCTCGTGGTGTCGACATGGCCGGCCGCTACCACGTTTGTGATCTGGGCAGGGTCGACCGAGATGATGGCCGCGGCGAGAAGGATCATCTCCTCGGCCGACATGTCGGTGTAGTACAGGTCCCTCGATTGTTCCATCAACAGCGGCACGGCAGTGATTCCCATCGCCCCGACCATCGCGGCAGCAGCTATCAGGGCCAGTCCGCCGTGCTTCTTGCGGGTGAAGTCTCCGCCACGGATGGTCTTGCGGACACGGGCGAATGCAAGAGCGTCGGCGGCGCTCAGAATCTGGCGGCCCGCGTCGATGTAGGCCTTGGCCCACCGGTCGTTCAGGTCGAGGGGCACATCGATGTCCAGCCCACCAAGCACTCCGATCAGGCCCGTGAAGCCCTCAAATCCGGTGAGCAGGTATCCGTCGAATTCGAGCTGGGTGAGATCTGAGAAGGTTTGCATCATCACTTCCGGCCCGCCCTTGACGAGTGAGGTGGTGGCCTTTTGGTTGCCGAAACCTGGAACCGGAACCCATGAGTCCCGCGGGAGGCCCAGTATTGACGCCGCACCGGTTCCGTCCAGGCCTACGAAGTGAATGGAGTCGGCCTGAGCGCGCAGAGGGTCGTGCCCGGGACGGGCATCAGATCCGATAACAGCCACGATCTTGGGGTACTTTCCCAGTGATGGCTGTATCCCCAGCGATGGCCACCATCCGCCCACAACTCGCCAGATCGGATCGGCGACGGCCAGCGTTACGTCCTCACCGGCCTCGATGACGGCGACCCGGCTCTCCTCGTCGAACATGCCAATCGACGCCATGGCCTTCTCGGGGACAGTCGCCTCGCTTCCTTCAGGCAGTTCGTAGAAATCCCGGATCAGCTCCTCCAGCTCGGGATCGCTTTCCGTTCCGAAGACCTCCATCTCCGCCGTAGTGGTCGTGGTCGGTCTGGTCGTCGTGCTGGTGGAAGAGGTTGTCGTAGTGCTCGACGTGGTGGTGGTGGTGTCGTTGCCGGCCTCAGATGAACATGCGGTGGCTATCAGAGCCAGAACGACTGTGATGGCAAGTACTCGCTGGATGACAGACCTCCATTGGTAAGACACCTGGAAGGCGGCTCTGGGGAAGGTAGCGGGAGCCCGCCGCTACACCCCCCTCAAACCGATCCCAGATCTCAGACTTCTCCCGCTCCGACAACCGTCGCAACACACACCTCCAATAGAGACACTCCAACTCTCGTCGAAGGTGTTGCAACGATCCTCTGAAGTCGCCTCCGTTATGTTCGGCTTGGATTGGTTCTGGCGTGTTTCTGGTCAGGGCTGTTGTGTGGGCTCAGGGTTCGATTTACGGGTTTGAGAGGTGGGGATGAGCTGGTAGCGGACGCCCGTCCGCTCCTCGGAAACGCTCCACAGTTGGGCCGCGTCTGCCTCGTTCTTGGCCGCCTTGGTGGCTTCGACCTTCTCGGGTGCCCCGCGCATCTCGTAAAATCCCTTGGGCCCGTAGTAGTCGCCGGACTCGACGTCGGGGGCCGTCGCCGCACGCAGGGTGGGGAGCGCCCCGCCGATCGGCTGCATTGCAAACAGGGGATTGAGCAATTGCATCCACCGTCTGTGCTGCTGAAGGTTGGTCTGGGTCCAGCCGGGGTGCGCGGCGACGACGATCACTTTTGCCCCACGCTGCTCGAGCCAACGCATGAGCTCGAAGGTGAACAGCAGGTTGGCGAGCTTGCTCTGAGCGTATGCCGCGAACGGTTTGTAGCCCTGGGTCTCGAAGTCGAGATCGTCGAAATTCATCTTGCCCTGGCGGTGGGCCCCGCTCGACACGTTGACGATCCGCGCGCCTTGCGTGGCCATGAGCAGGTCGAGCAGATGCCCGGTTAGCGCGAAGTGGCCCAGATGGTTGATCCCGAACTGCAGCTCGTAGCCTTGTATCGTCTTGCCCGCGGGCGGGACCATTACACCGGCGTTGTTGATCAGCAGGTCGACGTGGTCGAAACGCTCGTGGACAGCGACCGCGAACTCGCGGACCTGCTCGAGATCCGCTAGATCGAGCTGCATGAACTCGAGCCGGGCCTGTGGCAGCTCCGCGAGGATCTCCTGTATGGCCGTCGTCGCGCGGGCTTCGCTGCGAGAGGCGAGCACCACCTTTGCTCCTTGACGGGCGAGCTCGCGTGCTGTCTCCAGGCCAATGCCGCTGTTGGCTCCGGTGATGATCGCCAGGCGGCCGCTCTGGCTGGGGATGTCGTCTTGGGTCCAGTTTTGGGTGCTGATGATGTTCGTCCTCTGAGAAGGGACCGGCGGGCTCTTATTTGGTGACCGGTAGTTGGTTAATAACCGACCGATGGTTGTTTGTCAAGAGGCCCGCCATTAGGATTTGGTCGTGAGCCGGACATTGGAGATGAAAAAGACAACGCAGACAACGCACGTTTCGGAGCCGACTCCGGAGCCGGAAGACTCGAGTTGGTCTCGGGCGCGGCGGCCCGAGCAAAAGCGAGAGCGGCGTAATGCGATCCTCTCTGCCGCAGTCATGTTGCTTGATGACAAGGGCGTCGAGTCCACGAGCCTGTCGGGGATCGCCCGCGCTTCGGGCGTCTCCAAGGCCAACATCTACCGTTACTTTGAGAGCCGCGAGGCCATATTGTTGGCGCTGACCCTCGACGAGGCCGAGGCCTGGCTCGGGGAGGTCACGACGCGCCTGGCTCCGCTCGCCGGGTCAGGCGACATCAGGGCGGTGGCCGAAGTGTTCGCAACCACAATGAGCACGCGGCCCCGCGGCTGCGCGCTGTTGTCATCGCTCTCATCGGTGCTCGAACGCAACGTCGGGGTCGAACTGATCGCAGCGTTCAAACGGCAATTCAGCACCCTCCTCGAGACACCGACCCAAGCGGTACACATGGCCTTGCCGGACCTCTCGCTTGACGACGCGGGGGTGTTCATGACCTTCTTCTACGTTTTCGTCGCCGGGATCTGGCCGGTCTCCGATCCTCCGCCAGCGGTCGCCGAGGTGCTCGCACGCCCAGAGTTCTCCGACATGAGTGTCGACTTCGAAGGCGTGGTCCGAACCCACGCCCACACGGTATTGCGCGGTCTGTGCCGCAGCGACTGAGCCTCGTCGCCCGCTCTCCCTGGTTTCCCGTCCATACTCCAAGGGACGGTCCTTAGGCCGACGTAACCCAACCCGACGACGGAGAAAAGTCGAGGCCTGACAGACAGGCGGGTGCGACCTGGTGAATTGAACTCATCGACTGGCAACGAGGCAGCTACGACGAATCCTTCGACCGAGTCGCCGCCGGACCACCCAAATAGCGGCTCTTGCGGCCACGACGACGCCAATACCGGAACATAACGAAACACAGAGCCTGTCGAACGTGTTCCCGCCGGTATTACCCGACCGGTATAACGGTCACCGACTCCTGCAGTCGGTTTCTCAGCTGGGAAGGCACCCAGCTCTCGTCTCGCTCCACAGGCTCTGCCCTCCCACATATACGTCTCAGCAACCCCGTTGTCCAGTGGAATCAAGCAAGCCGCGAAAAAAGCCTCTCAACGGGGCGGCTTCGACGTATGCAACGGGCGCATAATTCCTGATAGGTCTATGGGGGTGTTGCGGATGTTTGTTCCGTAGCGTTTCAGGGATCGATCCCTGGTGGGTCTGGCTCTCGAGGTGCCTGCCACCTTCGGGTTGGCTTTGAAACGAGCTGCCGAGCCTGTTGGGATCTCTGCTGGCGGTGTGGCTCGAAACAGGCGTGGCACCAATGTCTATATCAGGAGTGCCCAGCGTCAGATCCACCGACCCCTATTTCGAGGAGGTGGGTGATGTCGGTGATGATCGGAATCGACCCCCACAAAGGGTCTCATGCGGGCTGTTACAGGTCTACGGGTCGGGTTCGACACCGCCAAGCCGTTGGTCGCTGCCGGCGACAACCCGGAAACGGATCCGCACAGAAGCCGCCTGGGCTCATCTCCGTGGGGTAGCCCCGATACCGGCCAGCTCGGGGAAGATCATCCGGCATCGGTTGAACCGAGACGGGAACCGCCAAGCTAACTCGGCGCTCTACCACATCGTGCTCACCCGGATGCACCACGACCAGACCACCCGCGACCACGTGGCTCGTCGACTCGCTGAAGGAAAGACCATGGGCGAGATCGTCCGCATCCTCAAACGCTACGCCGACCGGAAAGTCTTCAAGCACCTCCAACGGCCTGAAGGAGCTCCACCGGTCGGGGTCTGGCCCGATCGAACCGGCTCGGCATTGTGAGCGGCTGGTAACACGGCTGTGCCAGTATCCCTGTCCCGCATTGATGAATCAGGTGAGTTGTAGATATGACTGATGGGCCGGTGTTTGTAGCTGGCACTTATGGGCGGCTAGTCAGACCTCGGTATGTGCCCCGGAAGTGGACGAGGGGGTCCTCGATGTCGGAGAGTTCGGCGCCGTCGACGACACCGACGAACACGCCCGAGTTTCCACTCTCCACGCGGGATTCCAGTGAGCAGAACAAGCGGTCAGGGAGTTCGTCGACTACCGGACCCCATTTCGACGGTGTCGTGCTAGTGGTGGCGAACAATCCTCCGGGGCTGGGACGAAGCCCAGCGAAGACCTCTGCCAAACTGGCGTGGTCCACGCCGCAGACATGGACCACGAACCGTTCTGTTTCGGCTGCAACGTCCCAGAGATCGGTGTTAGGTCCGACAACTGCATGAAGCCGACCCGGTTCACCTTCGGCCACGAACAACGACGAAACGGTCAGCCCTGTGCGTCGATCTCCTTCGCCCGACGTGAAGATCGTCACCGGGTTGGCGAGACGCCCACGGAAACGCCGGACCGGGTCACGATCTTCGGGAAGGTCTGCGAACGGGTGTTCAGCGTGGATCATGGATCTGGTGGTTCATGAGAGATGTTTGCATTCGATGAAAGCACAGCGAGAGATCGCAGTCGCCATCCGTACCGAACGGGCCTAGTCCTTCACTGCCAAGCCCGGCCGCCATCTACTCGCCGTCCACGCTGATGCCGTCCTCGGAATGAGAGCCTGACAACCCGTGGGACCCCTAGCCGTCGAGCCAGAGACGATTGGTCGTCTTAAATGATTTCGGCTCCCTGAATTTGGTCGAGGCTGTACGACTTCAACGCTCTCAACTCGCCAGCGGTGTCCAACACGAGGAGCGACATTTCGAGAACACTCTCCGGGCTTTGGAACCAAGCCGACGAGTAACCGACCACCCTGCCGGTAACCGTTTCCTCGTCTTCGCCGCGTATTCGAACCGTGAGCCGGTAAACGCTGTCGACGACGAAGTCTTCAATGTTCATTTGCTCAGCATACGGGGGATGGTTCCTGCGAGGTCGGGAGGATCGCATGCTGGTGCATAGTTTGGGGGGTTTCCGAGGCACCCCGAGGGCACCTCGGACTGCTAGACGCCGCACACAACGGCACTTATGCGCGGCCGAAGCGCGGTGACTGGACATCGCCACCAGGTTCCAACGTGAGAACGAGGCGAAGGAAAAAGGGTGGCGACCTCTGCCAAAATTTATGGACGTTCACAATATGGAGGGAGGAGTATCGGCTGAAGACGTCGCGGTAGCTCATCAGGCCGATGTGGCAACTCAGGGCGAGTATGGAGTGGACTACAAGCGTTACTAGGTGGATGAGAAGGCAGGCAAGATTTTCTGTCTTGTAGACGCTCCCGACACCGACACTGCGATGAGAGTTGACCGTGAAGCCCACGGACTGGTGGCAGATGAGATCTATGAGGTATCCGAAGGTTCATAGCTGAACCGCCTGCAACAACACGAGCAAAACAGATGCACAAGTGCCGACATGTGCGCGGGAAAGGCCGCCCTCTATTGAGGGCTGGGGCTGAAGAGGACCTCCGCGAGTGCTCGATATCCGAACACCGGGTCCGGTCCCAGGGTCTGGATCGAAACGTGGTCAGCCCCGGCGGAGAGATGACGGCGTAAGCCTTCGACGATCTCCTGCGGAGTGCCGGCCAGGACGAGCTCATCGACGAGTTGGTCGCTCCCACCGTCGCTCAGGTCAGGTTCGGTCCACCCCTCCCTCAGCAGGTTGTTGCGATAGTTCACCAGTCTGAGATATCGACTGACCATCGCCCTACCGATCTCACGAGCCCGCTCCTGGTCGGATTCGACGACCACGGTTTGCTCCGGAGCCAGTAGCGGGCTCTCACCGATGACCCCCCGAGCCAACCGGGTGTGGCGAGGCGTCGTTAGATACGGGTGGGCGCCTCTGGTGTGCTCGGCTGCGGCAGCCAAAACCTTGGGGCCCAAAGCGGCAAGCACCAGGTTCTCTCTTGGCACGCCCGCGGCATCAAGTTGGTCCAGATACTCGAGAATAGTGGCGAGTGGATGGCGATACTCAGAGGTCGCTTCCGGGTGCCCGATGCCGACACCGAGCAGGAACCGTCCAGGATGGCGTTCACTCACACGGTGATAAGAGTTGGCGACAGTGCTGGCAGCGTCATGCCACATGTTGACGATCCCGGTGGCTATGGGGATTGAATCCGTGGCGTCCAGCAGCCTCTCGATGCTCCCTAGGTCCCCACTCGGTGAACCGCCTAGCCAAAGAGCACCGAATCCGAGCCGCTCGACCTCCTGGGCAACCTCGGGAGTCGTCTCACCAGCACGTCTGAAGATTCCAAACTCACCAAGTTCAATCGTCATGTCTCTTCCAAGGATTCAGACCCTCGAGTTATTTCCACCGATACGAGAGAAGA
>SMXW01000045.1 GCA_004356805.1 Acidobacteriota bacterium
GGAATGTCCACCGTCAGGATCGTCCTGCTCGGGCGGGGCCGACGGGGACCAGCCACCCTGCTCGGCTTCTTCGAGTCACTGATCTGGGTCCTTGTTGTGGTCAGGGTTCTCGACGGACTCGATGACCCTCTACGAATGGTCGCCTTCGCCGCAGGGTTTGCCGCAGGCACATACACAGGCTCGATCGTGGAAGAGTGGCTGGCGCTGGGTCAATCGATGGTTCGGGTCATCGCCCCGGTGGAGTCCACCCCTGTAGCGGACAGACTGCGTAAAGAGGGGATAGCCGTCACCGTCATCAATGCTGACGGTCGAGACGGTGAGGTGAGAATCACCTTTTGTGTTGTCCCCCGCAAGAGAGTCTCGAGCATCTTGCGGCTGATACGAGAGACCAATTCCCAGGCGTATGTGACCGTGGAACAGACGGCCTCGGTCGATCTGACGCAAATCAAATCGTAACGAGCGTCGCGCTACGAGTAGATGACGATCGACACCGCCACGTAGTGCACGGTGAAGGCGGCAATGGTCAAGGAGTGGAACACCTCATGGAATCCGAACCAGCGTGGAGAAGGGTTCGGGCGCTTCAGACCGTAGATCACCGCCCCAACGCTGTACAACACTCCACCGACCGCTATCAGCACGACCACGGTGAGGCCAGCGCCGGCTATCAAGTCAGGTAGAAAGAAGATCGCCACCCACCCGATGACCACGTACACCGATGTGTACAACCATCGAGGTGCGCCGATCCAGAAGACCCTGAATATCACGCCGGCCAGCGCGCCGATCCACACGATCAGCAGCAAACTCCGACCCTTACTCGGCGGAAGAGAGAGAACCGCGAACGGCGTGTAAGTACCGGCAATGATCAGGTAGATATTCGAGTGGTCCATCCGTCGCAGCAGTCCCTTGACGCGGGGAGTCCACGAGCCGCGATGAAGTAGGGCGCTGGAACCGAACAGGAGGACAGCAGTTGTCGCGAATATGACGGCCGCGATGCCTGCATCGCGGGTTTCCGCCCGCGCGACAAGCACGATCCCGGCGACAACGGCGAGAGGAAACATCACCGCATGCAGCCACCCTCTCAACTTCGGCTTGGGAATATGAGGACGTGCCACTTCGCGGTCAATCACAGGTGCAATCTATAGGTAGCTGCAACCCCCCATTGGTGGCGCATGCTTCTGTTGCTTATCGCCGGCAGTGGGCCCTTAGGCCAAACCAACGCTCTCGCGCACAAATGTCATCGTCCCGTCGGCCATTTCGCGTGCCCTGGTCGCACTCGATGCCATGACCTCACCCACCTCCGCATCGGACATGCCTTCGTATGCATCGCGGATCGGTTTGAGGCCCTCGGCCACAGCCTCGCCGACAGCGACCTTGAAAGCCCCGTAGCCCGAGGCACCGTACTCCGACACGAGGTCATCGATTGACCTGTCGCTGAAGAACGAGAAAATCTCCAAAAGATTCGAGATGCCCGGCTTGTCCTCCCAGTCAAAGGCCACCTCGGTTCCGGTATCGGTCACAGCCGACTTCACCTTCTTCATGATCTGGTCGGTGCTGTCGGTAAGCAGTATCCGTGACTTCAGGCTCGGGTCCGACTTCGACATCTTCGACGTCGGGTCGGCGAGTGACATGACCCTCGCCCCGATTTCAGGGGTGATCCTCTCGGGGATCGGGAACACGTGGCCAAAACGGCTGTTGAACCTCTCCGCCAGGTCACGAGTCAGCTCCAAATGCTGAGCTTGATCATTGCCAACAGGGACGGCGTGAACCCTATGTATCAGAATGTCAGCGGCCTGAAGAACCGGGTACGCCAAAAGCCCCAGGGTCTGGCCCCCCATATCGGCCTTCTCTTTGAACTGAGTCATCCTCTCCAGATGCCCGACACCGGTGAGAGTGCTCAGGATCCAAGCCAGTTCAACATGCTGAGGCACCTCAGACTGGTAGTAGAGAAGAGACCGCTCGGGATCCACTCCGGCAGCCAGGATCATCTTGGCCAGATCGGCGCGTTCCCTGCGGAGGTTGGCCGGATCATACGGTGCGGTCATCGCGTGGAGGTCGACTACGCAGTAGATCGTGTCGTACTCGTCCTGCATGCGAACCCAGTTGCTCAGGGCGCCGATCACGTTCCCTACATGCGGGTCACCGGTGGGTTGCATGCCCGAGAAAACTCGTTTTTGGTCAGTCATACGTCAGGTCCTCGCTCGCAGAAAAGGCGTCAGGGCTCCGGCGGCGACATTACGACAGCCGGGTGTCGTCTGCTCGCCAATGCCCTCCTAGCCGGTCAACAGAGTCGCCGAGTCTGCCGTCTCTGGAACGACGAAACCGGCAACGATCTCGTCAACCGGAATCGATGGCAGAAGCACGGCGGCTCCCTGCTGTGTCGTATAGCTATAGACGGGCACGCTGAGTTCGATCAGGGATCCGCTGCTCAAGCCCCGCATGGTCCATGCAATGCTGACGGCCTCTATGAGGGTGAGATCCGAGTCGACTGTGAGAAACGGGGCTACGGCCCGGGCGGCCGCCGTCACCGCCTGCGGGCTCGAGAAGTCGGCGAGGCTCGCCATCACGTCGATGAGGAATGCCCTTTGGCGGTCGTTGCGAACAAGGTCGCTCACGCCGGGCATGGTCCTCCAGCCGGCGTCTGTGAGCTCCTGGGTGCGACGGGAGCGCAGCCATGCGAGAGCCTGTTCCCCGGAGGCCATCGTGCATCCGGCGGGTAGCTCGAGGTTTGCTCGGATATCCCGGACCGGAAGTTCGACACAGATCTCATAACCACCGATTGCGTCGACGGCGCCTTGGAAACCGGCGAGGTCAACCAAAGCAAAGTGGTCGACCGTCTCCCCGATCAGACTCTCGACGGCAAGGGTCAGGAGGGTCGGCCCATTCATCTTCTCGCCACAGCCTTCGAGCAAGCCGTTGATCCGGGCCTCACCACCGGTACATGGGTCGGCGACCCACAAATCCCTTGGCAGGGAGAGCAGGGCAGCCTCGGTCTGGGTGCGCAACAAGACAATGAGAACGTCAGCACGATTCCCCGAGAACTCGCCAAACCCCTCGAGGTCATCGAGATCATCACGCGAGTCCGAGCCGACCAGAAGAAACACGTCGAGACCGTCATCGGGATCTACCAATCCGAACTCGGCCTCGCCTGCCGACTTTTCGGTCTTCTGACCCGGCTCACCATCGTCGGCCGGGTCTGCCGAAGCAGCTGCTGGGTCCGTTGGTCGATCGATAGTGACCCGCTTCACCTCACCCCATGTGGACGCGGCAAAAGCGACAGCTACCCCCGTGACCAGTACAACCACGAGGGCACCACCAATTATCGAGCGTTTCCGCAGGAGTGAAGAACCCATAACCCCGAGCGGCGGATTCTATGCCGCTTTGGCGGCTCGTGACCAGATGAGGAATCACCTGGTGGTTGCTAGGGCCTCATGTGCCGAAGCCGATCCACCTATTCGTCGAGGCCGACCATCAAACGCACCATCTGCGCTGTGGCACCCCACAACGTGTCGCCCTCGAGGTCGTAGTACCAAACGTCCCAGCCGTTCCATGGAATCGACCACCAACGGTCAGCGTCGGCCAGGTCGGAAAGGAGTGGCGTGTAGACCTTTGCTACCTCCCGCTCTGACGGCACCAAACCCAGCGGCGTGGACACGCGGCCAACCACCGGCACGACGAGAAGAGGGAACTCGACAGTGTCGATCGGCGGGAGAAACCCGAGTACCTCCACCTGGGAGGGCTCGATACCAACCTCCTCGTAGGCCTCCCTCAGGGCGGTGTCGACCGGCCCGTTGTCTGCCGGATCCGGGCTACCACCGGGAAAAGCGATATGACCCCCATGAGTTGGCATCGAGTCCGGGCGTTTCGTGAGCACGACCCTCACTTTCCCGTCATCGTCTTCGTAGAGAGCAGCCAGAACAGCCGCCATCGGTCGATCGCCATGATCGGGATAACTATCTACGAGTTTGATGGAGTCCCACATGTGTGGTTGTCAAGACTACGTGCCTCGATATCCTGACCGGGTGCCCAGGGCCCACCTCGAGACCGATCGACTGATCCTCCAGCGGTTCACTAGGAAGGATGCGTCAACTCTCGACGACGCCATCCGGGCGTCCCTCGGAGACCTGAACCAGTGGTTGCCATGGGCTCGTATGGACTACACGAGCGGCGACACCACCGCCTTCATCCGCGAATCGGTCCAGGCATGGAAGGAAGACCGCGCCTGGGACTACTCGATCCGACTGAATACCGACCCGGAACGACACATCGGAAACATCTCAGTTTGGACTGTGTCCAAACTGGGGAAGATCTCCGAGATCGGCTATTGGATACGGAGTGATGAGACAAGCAGGGGAGTCTGCACAGAGGCCGTCGATCGGGTTCTCGAGGAAGGATTCGCCGCCCTCGGATATCACAAGACCGTTCTCAGGATTGCGATCGGCAACGACGCCTCTGATCGAGTGGCCGACAAGCTCGGATTCACCCGAGAAGGCGTGCTTCGTGAGGAGTTGCTGATCAGGGGCAACTGGGTTGACCACTCGTTGTGGTCACTTCTTGATCGGGAATACCGGGCGCTGAGAAGAAGCGAAGTGAAGCGCTAGGAGTCTGCTGATCAATGCCGTTGCTCGAATCGGCGGCCAGGCGCACCAGGCGCAGGGACAACCTCCCCGGTTGTCACACCTAACCGCCGCTGGCGATCACCCGTGCGGCCTCACCGGCGAAAGTGGCAAAGGCGGGAAAGAATCCAATGACCACAGTCAGGACCACCGTGATACCGAGAGCAAGGCCTAGCGAACCAACAGGCTCAACATCATCGGCGAACTCACCGATCGGGTCGTCCAGCCAGACACTCTTGACCACCTTGGCGTAGTAGTAAAGGGCAATCACGGCATTGACCGCAGCGATCACGGCGAGGACCACCGTGGCCGTCCCGCCGGCGATCATCACCGAGCGGAACATGGCGAACTTGGCGAACCAGCCGGCCAGCGGGGGGATGCCGGCGAGACTGAAAAAGAAGACGGCAACCAGAACGCCGAGCTTCGGATCCACCCCCGCCAGACCGGACCATGCCGATATCTCGCCCGATCGCGTCTTCCGTGCGCCCGCGATGACCACGGCGAAAGCACCGAGGTTCATCACTGCGTAGATCACGAGATAGATGACAGTCGCCGCGAAGGCTTCCTTCAGATCAGCGCCGGCTACACCGGCGGCGGCGAAAGGCACCAGCATGAAGCCTGCCTGAGCCACCGACGAGTAGGCCAGCAGCCTGACGATGTTGGTCTGCCGGAGAGCAGCAAGGTTTGCGATGGTCATGGACAGCGCCGCGAGCAGCCAGAGTGCCGGCGCCCAAACCTCCGCTACGTCGGGAAGCGCCAGGTACATCACCAGCAACATCGCGACGAAACCTGCAGCCTTCGAGTTCACCGACAGGTACGCAGTAATAGGAGTCGGGGCACCCTCGTATGTGTCCGGAGCCCAGAAGTGAAAAGGCACCGCTGAGACCTTGAATCCAAATCCGACGATCATGAAGAGAACCGCCATGATCAGCGCCGGTTCGTCGGCCATACCGGCAGTGGCCTCAGCCAGTCCGGAGAAGGTGATCTCGCCGGTCAAGCCATAGAGGAAAGACATGCCGTAGAGAAGGATGGCTGTGGAGAGGATACCGACGATGAAGTACTTCATCGATGCCTCATTCGACTTGACGTCGCCCTTTCTCCAGCCGGAGAGCATGTAGAGCGGTCCGGTCACCAGTTCGATCCCTATGAAGAGGGTGATCAGGTCCCGCGACGAGGCCATCACCAGCGTGCCGAGCACCGAAGCCAGCAGAAGGAAGTAGTACTCGCCCTGGTAGTAGCGGTCCGACTCGATGTAGTTGTGCGACATCAGGAAAACGATGTACGCGGCTACCAGAAACAGACTCTTGAGAACGAGGGCGAACTCGTCGACCACATAGGACCCATCGAACATCGAGCGAACCTCACCGTCGAGAGCAAGGACTGCAAGCGGTACCAGAGCGAGCGCCGTTCCGGCAACCGCAACTGTCGCGGTCCAGTACTTCTTGGCCCGCGGCAGTATCAGATCAAGGGTCAGCACCGTCACCATGGTGGCCACCACGATCAGCTCCGGAGAGAGCGCGAGGTAGTCGATCTGGAACGTCAAGTGCGCTTCCTATCCCCCTATCTGCGACGTGATTGACGCCGTCGTATCAGGGCTGAACGCCATGTCCACCAACGACGTCACAACATCGGTGGTCGAGTTGAAGACGATCTTCGGGAAGAACCCGATAACCGCGATCAGGACGATCATGGGCACCCAGGCGGCAAGCTCGAATCGATCGACGTCATGGAACTCCTGGCCCTCCCACTCGTCGCTGGGCTCGCCGAGATTCACCCTCTGGAGCATCCACAGCATGTAGCCGGCGGTGAGTACGGTGCCTATCGCTCCGATGACCATCGCCGAGCGGAACAGGCCCAGCGGAAGACCCGCGAGGGGGTTGTAGGCGCCAACGAGGGACATGAACTCACCCCAGAAACCGGCGAGACCGGGCAGCCCGAGCGATGCCATGGCGGTGAAGGCGAAAATCCCACCCATTACCGGCATCAGCTTGATGTTGCCGCCGAGTCGTGCCATCTCCCTTGTGTGATACCGGTGTTGCATGGATCCGGCTATAAAAAAGAGGAGACCGGTGATCAGACCGTGGGCAACCATGCCGATGATCGCTGCGTTGATGCCGATGTCGGTCATCGTGGAGATTCCCAACATGACAAAGCCCATGTGACCTACCGAAGAAAAGGCGATCAGACGTTTCAAGTCATGTTGGGCAAGACACGCCAGCGAGCCGTAGATGATCCCGATCACCGCCAGAATGGCGATGAACGGCGCCCAGGTCACCGCTTCATCCGGGAGGATCGGCAGTGAGATCCGGATGACACCGTATGCGCCCATCTTCAAGAGGATGGCCGCCAGCAGCACCGAAGCCACAGTTGGGGCAGCGGTGTGGGCGTCGGGAAGCCAGGTGTGGAACGGAAACATCGGCACCTTGATGGCGAAGCCCAGGAACATCGCGCCGAAAACGAGAAAGGCGAATGTGCCGGTGAAGGCGCCGCTTGTGCCCAATTCGGTCAAGCGGGAAATGTCGAAGGTGCGTTCACCAAACTTGCCGGACTCGAAGTAGAGGGCCAGGAACCCCAGAAGCATGAAGGCCGATCCAAAAAGCGTGAACAGGAAGAACTTGATCGCGGCGTAGAGCCTGGTCTCCAACTCCTTGGCGAAGCCGGGAACCTTTCTCGGCGTCTTGTCCCCCCAGATACCGATCATGAAATACATCGGGAGAAGGACGATCTCAAAGAAGATGAAGAACAGCACCAGGTCCAGAGCCACAAAGGTCCCGTTCATGCCGGTTGCCAGGATCATCATCAGGATCAGGAAGGCCTTGGGGTTCTTGGGCTCTTCCCAGTGGTTCCATGAGTAGATGACGCCGAGGACCATCACGAAGGTGGACAGGACCAGGAGAGGAAGGCTTATCCCGTCGATGCCTACGTGGTAGTTGGCGTTGATTGCCCCGATCCAGGTCTCACTGACCTCGAATTGGTACGTGTTGTACGAACTACTGGAGAAGTCGAACTGGCCGATCAGGACCAGCGAGGCGATGAACGCCAGAGCCGTCGCCGCCAGGCCCGTTCTCTTCAGGGCGTTCTCGTTCTCCTTGGATATCAACCCAAGCAGAAGGGCGCCAAGGAGGGGCAGGAAGACGGTCAACGTCAGACCCCAGGTTCCAAACCATTCCATTGCTCTCAGCCTCTCCTAGATCAACACAAACACGAATAGGACCACGAGGATCAATGCGCCCGCCACAAAGGCAGCCGCGTACTGCTGCACCCGACCGGATTGCCACTTTCGGACAACCGATCCGGCACCGTCGACCGCTGCCGACAAACCGTTGAACACGCCATCTACTCCGCGCTGGTCAATGGTGTCGTAGACAAACACACCGACACCCTTCACCAGACCGGCGACGCCATTGACGATGAGATCGAGGATGTAGGTGTTGGTCCAGTCGACAAAACGAGCAAGTGGACCTTTGATTATTGCAACGATTCCGAGGGCGAGGTCGTCGATGTAGTACTTCTTTCGCAACAGCGGGAAAAGAACCGGAATCTCAAAAGAATCACGTTCCAGCTGTGTCTCGGCGTCCGGGTAATAGATGAGCCAGCCGATCACCACTCCGAGGATCGCCGCCCCCAACCCGATAGCGGCCAGACCGAAGTTGATCGCCTCGGCATGGGGATCGCCCATGGGCACGAGGCGAACTGCCAGCCACTCGGTGTAATTACCTAGTCTTGGCAGAGAGAGGCCAGGAATATTGAGGAATCCGGCGAAAACAGCAGGCACAGCCAGTATGACAAGAGGAACAGTCAGGATCCTCGATGATTCGTGTGGCTTGCCATCGCCCTTATAGGTCCCGAAGAAGGTCAGGAACGTGGCCCTCGCCATGTAGAAGGCGGTTACAAACGCGCCTGTGATGGAGATCCAAAGGACGATGTCGAGGCCCCGCTCACCCATCGTGGCGAGGATCTCGTCTTTGGACCAGAAACCTGACAGACCGATGCCGGATAGGGCCAGAGCACCAACGACCCACGTCCAGAAGGTGGTGGGCATGAACTTCCGCAGCCCACCCATGTCACTCATGTTGTTGGAGTGAACCGAATGGATGACCGAGCCGGCGCACAGGAACAGCAGAGCCTTGAAGGAGGCATGGGTGAAGAGGTGAAACATCCCGGCGGTGTACCCCCCTGCGGCAATGGCCGTCATCATGTAACCGAGCTGGCTGACCGTCGAATAGGCGAGGACTTTCTTGATGTCATCGGCGACGATGGCAAGCAGCCCGACTCCGAACAACGTAGCCGTCCCGATGACGATCATCACGATCCGCACGTTCGAGGCCATGTATTCGAAGAGGGGGAACATACGGGCCATCAGGTAGATCCCGGCTGTGACCATGGTGGCTGCATGCATTAGGGCTGAGACTGGAGTGGGGCCGGCCATCGCGTCGGGCAGCCAAATATGGAACGGAAACTGGGCGCTCTTGCCCATCGCACCGAAGAAGAAGAGTAGACCGCCCACGCTGGCCACGGCGGCAAGTTCGGGGGCACCTTCAAAGGCAGCGAAATCGATGGCTCCGAAGTCCCAACTGCCGATGGAGACACCCACCAGGATGGCACCAAGGATGAGCCCGACGTCGGCAACCTTGTTGGTGAGAAACGCCTTGTTGCCCGCCTTGACGTTGGCGATGTCTTCCCAGTAGAAACCGATCAGGAGATAGGAGGCCAAGCCGACCCCCTCCCACCCGATGATCAGCTGAATCAGGTTGGGAGCACCAACAAGAACCAACATCGCCCCTGCAAACAAAGAGAAAGCAGCGAAGAACCAGTCGACCCGGACGTCGCCCTTCATATAGCCGAGGGCATAGACGAAGACGATCAGACCGACAAAGTTGACCAGGAAGAACATCAGGATCGAAAGGCCGTCGACAACCCAGCCCAACTCGAACACGAGACCACTGCCGATGCGCCCTATCTCGAATGTGGTCTGGTCGAGAACCCCACCGCTGGCGTTCATCAAGAGCAGGACCGTGGCCCAGACGAGGTTGATGGCCAGAGCTGCTACGGCAATCTCACCGCCCTTGTGCTTCAACTTCTTCCCGAACGCCAGGATGAGAAGGAACGCCACAAACGGCAGGATCAGCATGATCCCGGCGGTGTCGGCCCACCATCCGCCGTCACCGGCGAGGATCTCGTTGTGCTCGCCTTCTTGAGCGATAATGGCTAGCCGGGTCAACATCTCGAGAACCTCTCAGCGGAGCGGCAGCCCTGGCCGACCGGCGTCTGTCTGCTCGAGGCTGTGAGCGCGGGAACGCCGTTCCCGGTTCGAGGCCGAGAGGTCGCCGAAGGCAAGGCCGGCCGGCAATTCGAGTTGCCTACCACCGCATCAGATTCAGATCATCGACGTTGGCGGACTTACGGTTTCTGAAGATCATCAAAACGATGGCCAGGCCGATACCGACCTCCGCCGCGGCCACCGTGATCACAAAAATGGCGAAAATTTGCCCTATCGCCTCCGGGCTGACCCATATGGACTCGAAGGCGATCAGGTTGATGTTGACCGCATTGAGCATCAACTCCACCGAGAGCAGGATCAGCACGATGTTGCGCCGCACCAACAGGCCGTAGATGCCAAAGGCAAACAGCGCCGCTGCGAGGACGAGAAACTGGCTCAGAAGCATCAGACGGCGGACCTTTCCTCTTCTTCAGCCGGTGACAGGTCGCGTCGGGCCAGTGTGATCCCGCCAATGAGCGCTGCCAGCAGGACAAACGAGACGACCTCGAACGGGATCACAAATCGACCGAACAATGACTCCCCGATGATCTCCGTCGGAACCGGCTCCCCCGTCGAGTCGATCACCTGTGTCCCGAACGCGTCGATTGATGCCCACGACATCATCAAGAAGAAACCGGACGCCAGTAAGGCGGGCAGGGCCGTGTGATCGGAGTTGAGACTTTCATCGAGTCCCGTAGGGGCTCGTGTGATCATGATCCCGAACAGAAAGAGGACGATCACTGCGCCGATGTAAACGAGGACCAACACCCAAGCAACAAACTCTGCCGACAGCATCAGGAAGAGACCGGCCGTTCCACCGAGGGCACCAACCAGATACAGGGCAGCATGAACGATGTTCCTAGAGGTGACGACACGGAAACCCGAGAAGATCACGACAAGGCCGATAATGGTGAAGACCCAGTTCACAGGGGCGGAGATCCAGTCGACAAAGGTCATTTCTCGAGCGCAGGGGGTTCGGGAACGGTCGTCATCCAGTCCTGGAGACGATCCATGTCATGCAGCATGTTGCCCATCTTCGACTCGGAGTATTCGTACTCGGGTGTCCAGAACAGAGCATCGAACGGACAGACCTCTACGCAGATTCCGCAATACATGCATAGGGCATAGTCAATGTCGAATCGGTCAAGCTCTGCCCTGGCTCTGATACGTCCGCCCGGCTTCGAGGGAGGCTGCTCCTCTTTGTGACCCTCGATGTAGATACACCAGTCGGGGCACGCTCTGGAGCAGACCATGCAGACAGTGCAGGCATCCTGATCGAGGGCGATGACTCCTCTCGCCCTGGCCACCGGTGTCTCCTTGACGATGGGATAGTTGACCGTGGCCAGGTACTTCTTCGGAATGAAGATCGTCTTGAACATCGTGGTAATGGTCACTCGGAGACCCTTGATCAACCCGGAGCCGGGGATGGTGCGGTGGGCGTTGGTTGTCATCAGAACACCACTTTCAGAGTCGCTGTGACGGCGATGTTCGCCAGAGCCAACGGGATCAGCAACTTCCACGCAAGAGTTTGCAGTTGGTCCTCGCGGAGGCGGGGGAAGGTCCACCGGAACCAGATCATCGTGAAAGTCAGCAGGAACACCTTGCCGATGAGGATCAAGGGACCGGTGAACTCCAGGGTGGACTCAGCCACGAAAGGAAGCCAGTAGCCGCCGAGGAAGAGCGTGGCCGCAATGGCCGACAACGTGAACATGTTGGCGAATTCGGCAAGGAAGAAGAACAGGAATCGAAAACCCGAGTACTCGGTCACATACCCCATCACCAGCTCGGACTCGGCGATGGGCATGTCGAAGGGGATTCTGGCGAGTTCGGCCAACGCGGCAATCATGAAAATCCCGAAACCGACGAACTGGACCAGAACAAATGGGAAACCGGCACTGATCTGAGCCTCGACGATCCCGCTCATGCTCATTGTCCCGGCCATGATCACCGACCCGACGACCGCCAGGACCAGGGGAAGCTCATAGGCGATGAGCTGGCCTGCGGCCCGCAAACCACCCATGAGCGAGTACTTGTTTGCCGAGGACCACCCCGCCATCAGAACGCCGATGGTACCGACCGAGGAGATGGCCAGGGCGTAGAAGATGCCAACCGAGAGATCCTCGAAAATGAGGCCAGGCCCGAAAGGGATCACCAAGAAGAGCGAAACTGTCCCGACCATTACGAGAATTGGGGCCGCCTTGAAAACAGGTCTGTCGGCATCCTCGGGAATCAAATCTTCCTTTTGAAAGAACTTGACACCGTCGGCGATGAGCTGGGCCCACCCCCAGCGGCCCCCTGCAAAATAGGGGCCAACGCGGGACTGCATCTTGGCCGAGAGCTTCATCTCGGCGAATCCCAACAGCATCCCGATCACAGGCACCATCGTTGCCACCAGCAGCAGTTTGCCTGCGAGGGAAACCCAGAAATTCGAAAACAGGTTGGTGATGGATTCGATCACCGATCCACATCCCCAAGTACGAAATCGAGGCTTCCCATGATGGCGATGATGTCGGGCACCAGGACACCCTCGAGGATCCAGGACAACATCGAAATATTGGAGAAGCTGGCAGATCTGATCTTGAGTCTGTACGGCCCCGTACCGCCATCCGACACCATGTAATAACCCATTTCCCCCTTGGGGTTCTCAGCTCGCACGTAGGTCTCACCTTTGGGAACCTTGATGAGTTTGGGAACTTTGGCCTGAAGCGGCCCGGAGGGCGGGATCCCATCGACGGCCTGCTGGATGATCTTGGCGGACTCCCGGATCTCCTGAAGGCGTACCCACCAGCGGTCCCAACAGTCGCCGTTCTCACCGACTACCACATCAAAATCGAACTTGTCATAGGGCAGATAGCTCTCGACTTTGCGCAGGTCGAATTTCACACCTGATGCCCTGAGATTCGGCCCCGAGACACCAAAGGCGGCGCCTACTTCTGGGGGGAGGACACCGAGACCCTTGGTGCGAGCCCGGAAGATCTCGTTCCCCCCGACCAGGTCTTCGATCTCTTCACAGGTATGCAAGACCACGCTCATGGCATCACGAGTCTCGGCCAGAAAGCCTGCGGGAAGATCTTGAGGTGTCTTCTTGGTCGTCGGTCCTGCGCCGGCGTTTGGCTTGACCCCACCGATGCGGTTGAAGTTGGGGTGGAACCGCCCACCGGTGACACCCTCGAGAAGGTCGAGAACACGTTCTCGGTCACGTAGGGCAAAGAACAGAGGTGTAGCTGCACCAAGCTCGAGGGGGTACGAAGCCATGAATATGAGGTGGGAGGAGACACGGGCCATCTCCGTGAGAATGAGCCGGATGTACTGGGCACGCTCAGGCACCTCGACATCCATCAACTTCTCGGCCGCGACGATGAACGGGATCTCGTTGGCGTATCCGGAGACCCAATCGATTCGGTTGATGAGAGCCGTGATCTGCAGATATGTGCGTACCTCAGACAGCTTCTCATACCCGCGGTGCATGTATCCGATCACCGGCCTGACGTCGAAACACCGCTCGCCGTTGACACGAGCGACCAGTCGAAGCACTCCATGGGTCGAAGGGTGCTGAGGACCGATGTTGAGGGTCATGTCCTCGGTCTGAAGCTCGACCGAGACCTGCGCCTCGCTCAGATGCTTGGTCAGGTCGCTATCTGTGACCATCACGCTTCCGGGTTTTCCGTCGATGGTTTCTCTGGCATGTCCTCGACATCGACGGTGCCGGGCCACGGTTTCACTTCGCGACTCAACAGGGGATAGCTCTTCTTGAGAGGGTTGCCCAGGAACGCATCCGGCAAATAGAGGGGACCCGGATCGGGATGACCCTCGAACTCGATGCCGAACATCTCGGCGGCTTCCCTCTCATGCCAGTTGGCGCCC
Organism: Acidobacteriota bacterium; assembly: GCA_004356805.1. Taxonomy (GTDB): domain Bacteria; phylum Actinomycetota; class Acidimicrobiia; order Spongiisociales; family ZC4RG35; genus SZUA-217. The sequence goes on from SMXW01000045.1 coordinate 13,738, forward strand.
ACGTAGACCTCGACGAGGCTCGCCACCGAAGGCTTTTCATTCGGGAGGTCGGTCGAAAACGTGATGCGACGCCCTTCTGTCAGGTCGCACACCGTGCAGAGAAGCTCAATCCGCTCCTCGGTTTCCTCGTTGAGAGTGTCTCCGACCTCGACATCGTTGGCCCAATCGATGGCGGAGAGCCATGAGAAGAAAACCAAATCCAGGTTGTCTCGAGCCTTGGTGAGCGCGTCGACCCATTGGTCGGCAGGAACACGCAACTTGATGGTGTCGAATTGGATCTCCGCCTCGCCGCCAACCGCCTCGGCAGCGGTGTCGGCGAATTCCTGAAGCGGGTGGACCGCAAGTTCAGGGTCAGACGGGCTCGAGGTCACGCTTGTTCCACTTTTCTTTGATGTTCTCGTTTTGGATGATCTGCTGCAGGAGGACAATTCCTTCCATCAGCGCCTCCGGCCGGGGAGGGCAGCCCGGGACGTACACGTCGACAGGCAAGAGTTGGTCGACGCCTTTGGTGACTGAGTACGAATCCCAGTAGGGGCCACCACAGTTGGCACAGGAACCCATGGAGATGACGTATTTGGGCTCTGGCATCTGGTCGTAGAGACGACGGATCGATGGAGCCATCTTGTCGGTGACAGTGCCCGCCACCACCATCAGGTCCGATTGCCGGGGTGAAGCCGGGAGGGGGATGATCCCGAAACGCATGAAGTCATAACGTGGGCCGGAAGCGGCCATCATCTCAATGGCACAGCAGGCAAGACCGAACTGGAACATCCAGAGCGAGTATTTGCGCGACCAATTGAGCAGCCAGGAAACAGGCTTGGGAACTCCGAATTTCTGGGCTACTCCCACTGCAATACTCCCTTGCGGATGGCATAGACCAACCCGAGCAACAGGATGCCGATGAAAACAAGCATCTCCACGAGGCCAAACACCCCCAGGTCCTCGAGGATGATCGCCCAGGGGAAGATGAATACCGCCTCGACATCGAAGATGACGAAGAGGAGGCCGAAAACGTAATACCGAATGTAGCTCTGACTCCATCCGGACCCCACAGCATCGACCCCACACTCATAGGTGAGTTTTTTGGCCTTGGTGGGGTTGTCAGGCCGGAGAATCGAGGCGACACCCAGGATCCCGAGAACCAGGACAACACCAAGTGCGGCAAAGGCGCCCACAGTCAGATAGCTCTCGAAGTAGGGGCTCATGCCCTAGTGCTTTCCGACGTGGTAGGTCAAGCACGGGGACGCCGCGAGCAGCGTTTCTGGCCGTTGAAACGTCAGCGTATTCACTCTGGGTGCACCTACTGTCGAGGGAAGGACAGGGGGCGAGTATACGCATGGCCCGGGGCCGGTCGAAGTCAGGGTTCGCCAATCGCCGACGGGTCAATCTAGTAACATCATCTACCCTGCCATCGATGTTGGTAGTCCCCTCCTATGACGGCGCCGGGCTGGTCAATCTCATGGCGGAAATAGAGCTGAAGCTCACCGGCCAGTCGACGTTCCGCGGACTGGCATCTGATCTGGCGGCTTCGATTCCGGAGGCTGACACATACGTCCTGGTGCTCTTCGATGGGCTTGGGATTACCCAACTTGGTGACCCCGGTGCGCGAACGCTTGCCGCATCGATGAGTGGGACTCTCCAAGCACCGTTTCCATCGACGACGAGCGTCTCTCTGGCCACCATCGCCACTGGTTTGCCACCATCGAAACACGGCCAGGTGGCCCATCTCACCTGGATGCCCGATGTGGGCAAGGTCGTCAACAGCCTGAAATGGGTAACGACCACGGGAGAGCCCGTGCCCTACGGCTACTCCTCGGTGCTCCCGTCACCAAACCTCTGGGAGCGGCTCCGCGCTGCCGGCGTCGAACCGATCACGGTCCAGCCAGGTGACTTCTCGGGTTCCCCACTTTCCCGGGTTCTCTATCGGGGAGCCAGATTCGAGGGTGCCTGGGACGAAGAGGACCTGGTGACGGCAACGGTCCAACTCGCCTCCGAGCCGCGGCGTTTCATCTTCACCTATGTGCCCCATGTCGATTTCGCCGGTCACGTCTTCGGACTCGAATCCAGCGAGTTCGCCGAGGCAATCAAGGTCGTCGTTGGTGTGTGGGAAGGTCTTGCCGCACAGCTTCCGCCGGGAGTGGCGCTGATCGGCACCGCCGACCACGGTCTCGTCGGGTTCACCGACGACCAGAAGCAACTGATTCGCGACCCGCGCTTCGACGAGCTCCGCTTCGCCGGGGACACCCGCGGAGTGCATCTGTGGGGCGACGAAGGGCTGATGCATGACCTGGCTGAGATGACAGGAGGATCTCTCGTCGACGGCGCACCGCTGATAGGACCGGATCCGACTCCCCAGGCGTTGTCCCGGCTCGGCGAGAAGGTGTTGCTGCCGCCCGACGATCGAGCATTCATCCCCAAGGGCTTCGACAAGAGACTTCGTTGCTATCACGGCGGGTTGTCGACCGCCGAGGTGGATATACCTCTCCTGTTGGGTTGAGTAGGCCAACATGGCACAAGAGGGGTTCTCAGACGGACCACTGGCTAACCCGCGACAACCACTCCTCGGCCACATCGAAGAACGGCTCTCTGCGATTCTCCAGCTTTCTGACAATCCGCTCGGTCTCCCCCTCTGCCCGAAGGATCATCTCCTTGGTGTATCCGTACTCGACCTGATGGATCTGGAACTCGTCCTCGTCCTCGATCTCCACGGTTCCGTCATGATGGACGATCACATCCAGATCCAGGTCGATCATCTCATAGCGATTCTTCGATACCCATTTCGGCGGGGTAGCTATGTCGACAAACAGGGAGAACTGGGTGGTGGCACCGTTGTAGTGGAGATGCCACCAGCCCTCATGAGGAGCACAGAAGACCGCATCCTCCCGAGTTGGCCGGACCGACTTCTCGCCCTTCCAACGTTTGGTCCCCTTGGGAACGGCTATCCAGGACCCGTATTCGTCTTCACCGAGAAACCACGCCTCGAACCCCCAATGAAGGATATCGGGGTTCTTGAGGAATTGGACTGTCACCGGGCGCATCCGCAGAGAGAGTATGTCCCCCTCCCCGTCTTCGGCGGTACTCCCCCAAGTGTCGCTTTCCTCCTGGGGGGAGAGGTTGTTTGCACTACCACAGCGGGGGTAATAGCTTTAGATCGTTCGCTACCTAACGATCGCGGAGAATCGGGTTGAAACGTCTTGTCTCAGTTGCCGTCGTCGCCGCCTTGGTGGTCGCCGCTTGTGGCTCGAGCGGATCTGACAATCGGATCATCGTCTACTCCGGGCGGAGCGAGGAGCTGATTCAACCGCTGATCGATCGGTTCACCGACTCCACCGGCGTCGAAGTGGAAGTTCGGTATGCCGGTTCCACCGATCTCGCCGCCACCCTTCTCCAGGAAGGCGACACCACAGAGGCAGATGTTTTCTTCGCGCAGGACCCGGCCTCGCTTGGCTCCGTTGCCGACCTGCTCGCCGACCTTCCCCGTTCGATCCTTGATTCGGTTGACCCCAAATTCGCCGATCGAAACGGCCGATGGGTGGGAACCTCCGGTCGTGTCCGCACCTTCGTCTACAACACTGAAACCACGATCGACTTGCCACAGACCATCGATGACGTCACCGACCCCCGCTGGTTCGGAGAAGTCGGCATAGCCCCGACCAACGGATCCTTCCTGGCGTTCGTGTCCGCGATGATCCTGGAGCGAGGAGAAGATGCGACTCTCCGATGGCTCGAGTCGCTGGAGGTGAACGATCCGCAGGAGTTCCCCAGCAACAGCCCGATCGTTGCCGCGGCCGACTCCGGGGTGGTTGAGGGCGGTCTGGTCAATCATTACTACCTGCTGCGGTTGCGAGCGGAAGGCGAGGGCACCCACTCCGAGAACTGGTTCATACCCGCAGGTGACGTCGGGACGCTGGTGATGCCGGCAGGGGTGGGCATACTCTCCGGGACCGACAGGCCGCAGGAGGCCCGTCAATTCGTCGAGTTTCTTCTCTCGGAGACGGCCCAGACCTACTTCGCCACCGAAACATTCGAGTTTCCCCTCATCCCCGGTGTGCCACCCGCCGAAGGCCTCCCCGCACTCGAGGAGCTCAACACACCCGACATCGACCTATCAGAACTCGCCGACGTCCTCGGTGACGCCGCCCGCCTCGTGTCCGAGGCTGGTCTGGTTTAGATCTTGACTGTCGGGCCACTCACCGCCCCGGTCGAAACTGCGCCGCCCCCGGGTCGGCGCATCAAGTCCAGCCGCGGGTGGTGGACGGCAACGGCGATCGTCCTACTCCCGGCGCTGATCCCCCCGATCAGCCTGGCATGGCAGGTGCTCACAACGGGCACCGGAACAACCTTGCCTCTGGACCGTTTGTTGGAGTTGTTCGCCTCCACCGTGGGGCTCACCGTTGCCGTGACGACCACGGCCCTCTCCATTGGAACGACCACTGCCTGGCTCACGAATCGAACAGACATACCAGCCAGGAAAGTGTGGATGATCCTCGCCGCGCTGCCGCTGGTTATTCCCTCCTACATGGCCGCCCTGACAATCATCGGCGCCACTGGGCCAAACGGATTGATCTCATCGTGGCTCAGATTCGAGATCCCTACCCCTTACGGATTTGTCGGTGCCTGGCTTGCTCTGTCGGTCTTCCTTGCCCCCATGGCGCACCTGATCGTGTCACCTGCCTTGCGACTCATCGACCCGGCCACAGAGGAAGCCGCTACCGGCCTCGGCGCGGGCCAGCGGCGGGTCTTCTTCACCGTCACCATCCCCCAATTGCGGCCAGCTCTCGTGTCCGCAGGGCTGATGGTTGGCCTCTATACGGTCAGCGATTTCGGCGCCGTGTCCCTCCTTCGATTAGACACCTTCACCCGAGCGATCTTCACTCTCTATGCAGGGCAAATCGATAGACGACCGGCGGCAGCCCTCTCCCTTGTGCTGATGGGCCTCGCTCTCGCCATCCTGTTCATCGAGCGCAGGACCCGTTCTCGCGCCGGGTATGCCATGACCCGGACCAGCAGGGCTCGCAGGCCGATCGAGATGCTTGGATGGCCGAAGGGCCTGTCCCTGGCGTTTCTCGCGGCCTTCGCCTTCATCTCCCTGGTCGTTCCGGTCTCGGTACTGCTTTTCTGGTTGATACGCGGCCTATCCGCGGGTGTCGAACTGGGCGCCTTCTGGGACGAGACGTTGAGGTCGATGGGCGTATCCCTTGCAGCCGCCGGACTGGCAGCCCTTGTATCCCTGCCCGTGGCCATGGTCACTACGTGGAAGCGAAACAGGTTCTCAGGCGCTGTCGAGTCAGCAACCTGGGCCATCTATGCCCTCCCACACATCACAGTCGGTATTGCCGTCGTCGCTTTCGCCCTGACATGGGCCAGGCCGCTGTATCAGTCGGTGCTCTTGTTGGTGCTCACATACGTGGCCATGTTCATGGCCCAATCCGTGTCCACGGTCCAGGATTCGCTGAGACGTGTCAGCCCGGTATTGGAGGATGCATCACGCGGGCTTGGCCGGGGGCCGTTGCAAACTGTCGCCCGCGTCACGGTCCCGCTTGCCAGTCCGGGTCTGGCTGCCGGCGCCGCCCTAGTCTTTCTGTCCGTCATGAAGGAACTTCCCGCAACTCTGCTACTTCGACCCAACGGTTTCGAGACCCTCGCCATCCGGATCTGGAGCACCACCGGTGAAGGCTTCTACACAATGGCGAGTGTCGCCAGCTTGGCTCTCATAGCCGTATCGATCGTGCCACTCTTGGCTCTCACGTATCGTGACCTCAGCGACTGACATAATCACCATCCGGGCCCGCGGCCTATCCAAGGCCTACGACGAAGTCTTAGCCCTTGACGAGTTCAGCCTCGACGTTTGGGAAGGAAGCCTGCTCACGCTGCTCGGACCCTCCGGATGCGGAAAAACGACGGCGCTTCGGGTGATCGCCGGATTTGAGCAAGCCACTGGAACCGTGGAGATTCGCGGGCGTCAGGTGCTCGGGCCTGATGTCTTCGTGCCGCCGGAAAGACGGCGAGTCGGAATGGTCTTTCAGGACTATGCCCTCTTTCCGCACAAGACTGTCGCGGGGAATGTCGCCTACGGTCTGCCTCGAACCAAAGGAGAGGCACGGGTTGGCGAGGTCCTGGAACTGGTTGGTCTCGCGGGACTCGGTGATCGAATGCCCAATGAACTTTCCGGAGGCCAGCAGCAACGAGTGGCCCTCGCCCGGGCATTGGCCCCCGAGCCTGACGTCATTCTGCTCGACGAGCCTTTCTCCAACCTCGACGCCAATCTGCGGGACAGGGTTCGGCGTGAGCTACGTCTGATCCTCACGGAGACACGCACCACCGCCGTGCTGGTTACTCACGATCAGGAGGAGGCGCTCGCCACGTCTGACCTGGTCGCAGTGATGTACAAGGGTCGTGTCGTTCAGGTCGATTCGCCTGCCGATCTCTACACAAAGCCTTCGGATCCGTGGATTGCCGACTTCCTCGGCGACGCTGATGTGCTCACCACCACCGGTCACCGCGGCTATGCCGAGACGGCCGTCGGCCGATTCAAGACCGACCTCAAAGGCCCGGTGGTCGTGGTGGTGCGTCCTGAAGATGTTCAGTTGTCAATTGGAGAGACTCCAAACGCTGTCGTTGCCCGGACAGAGTTCTTCGGTCATGATCAATTAGTGACGGTTACCCTGAACGGGGGTAGGAGGATCCGATCCCGGATCGGCCCAAGACCCAGCTTTCAGCTAGGAGACCGCGTCCGGGTAAAGGCGATCCACGCCAGGGTCTATCCGGGCCGCACCTAAGGTCGGAGCCAATGGAGTCGGTCCTTTCGATTGTCGCGGCCGTCGCCGCAAGTCTTTTCGCATTTGATCTTTGGAAGGACTATCGCTTGCGTCCAAGGCCGCACGTTGCGGCATATGGCACAGGCATGACCATGTTTGCCGTCGCCACATGGGCGTTGTTCATCGGTGTCACCTTCTCTTGGACAGGGCCCATCTACCGCACCTTCTTCCTGTTTGGCGCCGTTCTCAACATCCCATTTCTGGCCCTCGGCTCGATGTTCCTGGTGGTCGGGAAGCGCTCCGGTCATGTGATGACAGTTGCTCTTGGGGCATTCACCGCCTTCGCCACGACTCTCACCCTGACCGTGCCCTTCCAGCGCCCTCTGCCAGACGGCGGCATCCCGCACGCACGCGACATGTTCGAGGGCGGATTCGGACCCCGACTGTTCGCCTTGATCGGCGGAGCGGTGGGAGTGACGATCCTGATCTTTCTAGCTCTGGTCAGTCTCGTTCGCTTCTGGAATAAGGACCGGAGCATCGTCTGGGGGAACGCACTGATCCTGGCGGGGACACTGTCGGCGGCGTGGGGCGGCACGCGTCTGGCTCTTGGGGATACGAGTGGATTCACCCTCTCCCTTCTCATCGCCGTGACACTCATATGGGCCGGTTACCGAGTCGCCGCTGGCCGTCTTCGTATGGGTCGCGATCTGCGAGCCTGAGGTTGTTAGAACCGGATACGGGCCGTACAACCTGAGGTTCGCCCTTACCGGGTACGTGACCCACAGCCTGAGGTTGTTAGAACCGGATACGGGCCGTACAACCTGAGGTTCGGGGTTTAGCCGCCGATGTAGGACATTTCGACCGGTGTGCCGATGCGGGATGTCTGAGAGGAGCGAATTTCGGAGTAGCGGTCGTCGCGCTTGGCCCAGATCTCGTCGATGACCTCACCCACATCGACCCCGGACCGGAGAGCGTCGCGGAGACTGGTGCCGGACGATGCAAAAAGACATGTGTACAGCATGCCCTCCGCCGACACCCGCGCCCTGGTGCACGCCCCGCAGAAGGGCTTGGTAACCGATGCGATCACCCCTACCTCGCCCTCGCCGTCGCGATAGCGGAACCGTCTGGCGACTTCACCGGGGTAGTTGGCCGGAACTGGCTCCACCGGATAAGCCGAATTGATCGTATCGATGATTTCTGATGCCGGGACAACGTCGTCGAGACGCCACCCGTTGGTGTTTCCGACGTCCATGAATTCGATGAACCTGACAATATGGCCCGTCCCCCTGAAGTATTCGGCCATGTCGAGGACCGAATGCTCGTTGACGTCCCTTTGGACAACGCAGTTGACCTTCACCGGCCCGAGTCCGACTTCGACCGCGACGTCGATGGCCTCGAGGACAGTGGCAACAGGGAAACCCACATCGTTCATTCTCTGGAATGTGGGGTCGTCCATCGCGTCAAGACTCACCGTTACCCGGTCGAGCCCGGCCTCTGCCAGACCTGCCGCCTTTCGCGCCAACAGAGAGGCGTTGGTGGTAAGGGTCAGGTCGTCAACTCCACCGACCGCTGCGATGGCAGCCACCAGTTCCTCGATCCGCTTGCGTAACAACGGCTCACCGCCGGTTATCCGAACCTTGGTGACGCCGCGGGAGACAAACGTGCGGACCAATGAGGTTATCTCCTCAAAGGTGAGCAACTGGTCCCGGGGCAGAAACACGTGATCGGGTCCAAATACCTCTTTTGGCATGCAATAGGTGCACCGAAAATTGCAACGATCAGTGACCGAGATCCGAAGATCTCTGAGATGACGGTCAAACTGATCGGTTACCCCTGTCATTGGATCAAGAATAAGCCGGAAGACAGACAATGGATTCGAGGTTCTCTATCACAACGCCGACAATACCGATATGGGGATCTTCAAGAAGCGCCACAAGGCCGCACAACTCAGCTCGTCCATCGAGTTCGAGCAACTGCTCACCGAGGGTAAGCCGGTTCTGGTCGACTTCATGAAATACGGCTGTCAGCCTTGTCAGATCATGGATGGCATCGTCAATGAGGTGGCCGACGAGTTCCAGGAAGAGGCCATTGTGGTCAAGGCCAACCTCGACAAGGTGCCGGACCTTTTCTCCAAGTTCAAGGTGCGATCCACACCGACCTTCGTGCTCCTGACCCCGCAAGGCAATGGTTTGCACCTGAGGTGGCGACAGTCGGGCCTGGTGAAGAAGGACGTCATGGTCACCAACGTTCAACGGGCGATAGAAAAGCTATAGACCACAGGCCGGAGTCTGGCTCTCAAAACCCTCGGCAACTCGATTCGAGGCCCTGGTGAAGCAAATGAAGTTCGGTTCTGATCAGGCCTGATTCGGCATTTCAGGTTTGACTTGCCAACTGAGGTACCACCCACCCAGCCCCAGTGGCAACACGATCAGCGGGATCAGCCATCCCACGATCGGCAGCATCCAGAGGATGCCCACCACCGCAGATCCGGCGAGAACAGCCCCAAAGATCTCGAGCTTCCTGAACAGCACTCCACCGACCCTGCCGACTGTGGGGATGCCTGCCACCAGCGACGCTGCAAAAACCACTCCGACAGCCGCCAGAACCACGGGTCCGAGGATGATGAGCAAGGGAAAGCTCGCCGAAGGTGGAGCGAGAGTGAACAGCAGCGCTCCGATAGCCACCAGGAACAAGGGCGATGCCATGACCACAGCTCCGAGCAACCACGCCCTCATAGGTGACACTTTCACTTTTTCAATGGCCGCGACGGTCCGAGACGGCCATACCCACGCCGTGCTGAGAGCGGCAATCGTCAGCAAGAGAACCACAAAGAACCTTCCGAACAGAACGAGCGCCCTGACCCTGATATTGGGTGGCAGCGGTGTCTTGTGCACCACAACCCCGCCCACGTTGGCCATCTCCAGGCCCTGCGCCGCGGACTCGGACCGGTAGCCGAGATCTCCGGACACCGTCAGATCGTCGACGACGGTCAGCTGCCCGACCGAGACGTCGACATCATTCTCAACCGAACCGGCGATTGCCAGAGTTCGTTGACTGCCCTCCAGATCCTTTCCAATGTGACCAAGTGCCTCCATGTCGAGCACCCAGGCCAGCACGTCGCCACCAACTGAAGAGCTTTCTGCAAGCCGGACATCCAGGGCTGTCACCACGATGTCTCTGCCGACGCTCCCGTTCACGACAAGCGATCTCGCAATCACCCGGAGTGCTCCACCGACCGACCCGTTGATCGTCACCCTGGGAGCCACCGCTGTCACCGAGCCGGTGACCGTCCCCTCTAGGACGACCTCCTCCGCGGCAACGGCGATCAAGTCCCCATCGATCTCGCCATCGATCGACACCTTGATCGCTCCCGCGTAGAGATCGTCCTCGAGAAGGTCGCCGGGCCGAATGATGACGAACTCAGAGTTCGCGGTCTCTGCCGCCTGTACCGGTGTTGTCGCTCCGACAAGGACAACCCCCGCGGCCAAGCCGAAGAGGAGAGGCCTAAAGCGAAAAGGCATCAGCCGCCAGGTCAATGAGCGGCGCCGGCAGAATGCCGGCTAGAACCGTTCCGGCCACGGCGATCGTAAGCACCCAGCGGGCGGCCAACGAGACCACGATCCCTTCTTCCTCCGTCTCGTCCATGTACATCGCGACGATGACACGCAGATAGAAGGCGAAGGAGATGACCGAGGCCAGAAGCGCAACTATCACCAACCACCCGTAGCCATTCGCCCACGCTTCGCTGAAAACACCAAACTTGGCAACGAACCCCGACGTGAGCGGCAGACCGGCCATACCCAGCAAAAGAACAGCAAACGCTGCCCCGAGAGCCGGGCTCCTACGGGCCAGTCCCCGGTACTCGTCGATTGAAGAGCCAGAGCTACTTGGGCCGCTCACCACCGCCACCACCGCGAACGCCCCGATCAGCTGGATCGCGTAGACGGTCACGTAGAAGAGCATCCCTGTGGTGGCTCCCCCAACGATCCCGGTCAGGATGAATCCGGCATGAGCGACACCCGAATAGGCCAACAGTCGGCGAACGTCACTTTGGACAAGAGCGATCGTCGAACCGACGAGCATCGAGAGGGCCGAGATTCCGGCGATCACCGGAAGCCAACTGTCGTCGAGTTGGGGGACTGCTGTGAGCAGAATCCGGGCCATCGCCAGGAACCCGGCGATCTTGGCCATCGCTGCCATATACCCGACCACACCGGATGGGGCACCCTGATACACGTCGGGAGCCCAGCTGTGAAACGGCGCTGCGGACACCTTGAAGCCGAGCCCGACGATGATCAGAGCGAGTCCTATCAGGATCACGGCCGGTCTGGTGACTATGAACTCCGTGAAGAACTGTCGTATCGCAAGTATCTCGAGTTGACCGGTTCCCGCGTACAGAAGGGCCACTCCGTATATGAAGATTGCCGACGCAAAGGATCCAAGCAAGAAGTACTTCATCGCAGCCTCGTCGGCCTTGGTCTTCTCCTCGGTCAATCCGGCAAGGATATAGAGCGAGATCGAGCCGATCTCTAGACCAAGAAACATCATCACGAGGTTGTTGGAGGCGACCATGATCGAGAATCCGGTCGTGGCCAGGAGAACCAGGGCGATTGCCTCGGCACCCCGTCGATTGAGGCGCTCGACAAGCCTCCACCCTGCGAGCAATCCAAGCCCCGCCATCACCAGCAACACGAAACGACCGAACACAGCGAACCCGTCCATGACGATCATGCCGGAAAAGGCCACCAGTTCGTCAAGACCGCCGACCTCGAGAGCATCTCCCGCCTGAGCCCATTGCAGAAAAGTGAAAAAGATCGCGATTACCAGAGTGATTGCAGAAATGGCACCCAGCACACGTGTGGCCGGCTTCCATTGAACCTCGACGAGGAGAACCCCAACGGCTCCGAGCGCAAGCACGAGTTCGGGAAGGATGGCGATCCAGCTGACCTCGGGCGTGGTGATCTCGATCACTCGTGATCACCACCAGCCACCAAAACATCGCCAAGTCTTCCCGGCTCCGGTATCACGAACTCGGTTTGTTCTTCGATGTGATCGAGGAGGGCCTCGGTTGATGGGGCGATCTTGTCGAGAAGGACGTTCGGGTAGAGACCGATCACGAGAACCAGGATGGCGAGTGGAGCGAGGAGCGAGATCTCTCGAATCGAGAGATCGGAAAGCGCGATGTTCTCCTCCTTGTCGGGAACCCCTGTGAACACTCGCTCATAGGCCCAGAGCATGTAGATCGCCGCGAGCACAACCCCAATGGCGGCGACGATGGCGAGGGCCGGAAGAGTCGAATAGCTGCCTACGAGAATCAGAAACTCGCCAACGAAACCGTTGAGACCGGGAAGGCCGATCGAAGCGAAGATCATGAATAGGAAAAACCCTGCAAAGACGGGCATCACCTTTTGCAAGCCGCCGAACTCGGAAATCTGCTTCGTATGACGGCGCTCGTAGATCATCCCAACGAGAAGGAAGAGAGCCCCGGTAACTAGTCCGTGATTGACGTTCTGGATCACGGCCCCCTGAAGACTTCCCGAGGTGAGGGCGAACGTTCCGAGGACGATGAACCCGAGATGGCTAACCGATGAATAGGCGATGAGCCTTTTCAGGTCAGGCTGGACGATGGCCACGACAGCGCCATAGATAATGCCAATTACGGCGAGTGTCCCCATGATCCAGGCCGCATCAACAGAGGCCTCAGGGAACAGGGAGAGATTGAATCGCAGCAGCCCGTAGGTGCCCAGTTTCAACAGCACGGCTGCCAAGAGGACCGATCCAGCGGTAGGGGCCTCGGTGTGAGCGTCTGGTAGCCAGGTGTGGACCGGGAAAAGGGGAACCTTGATGGCAAAGGCCAGGGCGAACGCGACAAACAGCCACCGCTCCGCACTCGTTGACAACTGCACGTTCATCAGATCCGAAAGGGCGAAGGAGGCCGAACCGAACTGGTCGGCATACGTGACGGCAAGAGCGATGATTCCGGCAAGCAGCAGGGCCGAGCCGAATGCGGTGAAAATGAAGAACTTCATCGCCGCATAGATCCGCCGGTCGCTCCCCCAGATACCGATGATGAAGTACATCGGAATGAGAATCGCCTCGAAAAAGACGAAGAAGAGAAAGAGGTCGAGAGCCAGGAACACGCCGATCATGCCCGCCTCGAGAAGAAGCGTGTACACCACAAACTCCTTGGTTCGTCGGGTGATCGACGTCGAAGCGGCCAAGGCGATCGGCACCAGGATCGCAGTAAGGAGCACCATCGGCATCGAAACGCCGTCTATGCCAAGACTCCAGCTGATGCCCCACGGTTCATACCAAACGGCTTCCTGGACGAACTGATATTCGGCAATGGGCTCAAAGACCCAGAAGACGTATCCGGCGAGAGCCAGCGGGAGCACCGCGAGAGCGACGCCCAGCGGTAAGTGCAACTCCTTGAGACGCCCTGGCACGAGGGCGACGATCGCCGCGCCAATGACAGGCAGAGCGATGAGCCAGGTCAACATCAGACGCCCGCCACCACGAGCCAGATGACCACGACAACGGCCCCACCGAGAAACAGAGCGCCGTAGTTGCGGACGTATCCCGTCTGAAGAGGCCTCACCCATGCCCCAAAATCGCGCACCAGCCGGGCTACGCCATTGACGGCACCATCGATGATCGGGACGTCGAATCCGAAGGCAGTGGCATCCGCTGCCCTCTTACCTGGTGCCACGAGGACTCGCCCGTAGATGTCATCGACCCCATAAGCGTCTTCCCAGATACCCCAGATCGGTTGCAGCCCTTCCTCGAGCCGTTGCCAATCTTGCGGTGGCCGGCGGTAGGTGAGCCAGGCCGCAAGGATCCCGGCGGCTCCGGCAAGCACGGAAAGAAGGGAAACCACAACCAGGATCAATACGTTTTCCGGAGGCTGCCCGACACTTATCAACTCGAAGCTGGGCTCGAGGAAGCTCTCCAAAGTGAGACGGATCGGTGTGTTGGTCAGGCCACCGATAGTGGACAAGACCGCCAGGACAATCAGCGGCACGGTCATCACCCGTGGTGACTCGTGGGGGTCAACACCCCCATCCCATCGGGGCTTGCCGAGGAAGATGAGCATGAACAATCTCGTCATGTAGAAGCCGGTTATCAGCGCGGTAACCAACCCGATCACCCAGAGGACGGAGAACCATCCGCCCCTCTCGAACACGGAGGCGAGAATCTCGTCCTTGGACCAGAAACCGCCAAGTGGTGGGATGCCGGCAATGGCCAACGTGGCGATCCCCATCGTGATCCCGGTGACCCTCATCTTCTTGAAGAGCCCACCCATCTTGGCCATGTCCTGCTCACCGTTCATGGCGTGGATAACGGACCCGGCACCCAGGAAGAGAAGCGCCTTGAAGAAGGCATGAGTCATCAGGTGGAAGAGTCCGGCGAAATATGCGGTGGTCCCCACGGCAAGAACCATGTAGCCAAGTTGGGAGATGGTCGAGTACGCCAACACCTTCTTGATGTCGCGTTGGGAGATGGCGATGGTCGCCGCCCAGAGAGCGGTGAGGGCGCCAACGGTGGCCACGATCGTCTGAGCAGCCGGTGACAACTCGAAGATGGCCGCGGAGCGGGCAATCAGGTAGATGCCGGCGGTCACCATCGTGGCCGCATGGATGAGAGCCGAGACCGGAGCGGGGCCTTCCATGGCATCTGGCAGCCACACGTAGAGCGGTATCTGAGCAGACTTGCCTACGGCTCCGGCAAAAAGGAGCAGGGCAATGGCTGTCGCCATGCCTGTGGTCAGCTCAGCGCCGGCCCGCTCAAAGACTCCGGCGTAGGAGAGTGTTCCGAAAGCGGCAAAGATCAACATCAGAGCGATGAGAAAACCGAAGTCACCAATCCGGTTGACGATGAAGGCCTTCTTGGCCGCAGATGCAGCCGAAGGTCTCACGAACCAGAAGCCGATGAGCAGATAGGAGCAAAGACCCACCAACTCCCACCCGAGAAAGAGCATGGCGTAGTTACCGGCGAGGACGAGGGTCAGCATCGAAGCCGCAAACAGATTGAGGTAAGTGAAGAAGCGGGAGAACCGTTCGTCGCCGCGCATGTAGCCGATGGCGAACACGTGAATCAGGGCACCAACTCCAGTGACGACCATCGCCATGAAGGCCGCCAGGGGATCCCAGAGCATCTCGAGGTTGGCTCCGATCGCCGGCATCCACTCCCAGAGCAGCACGGTGGATCCGTGCTCACCTCCCTGGAAGAACGGAATCGCGGCGACGAGTGCAACTACGAACGAGGAGGCGATCGCCCCCGACGCCAGCCAGCCACTCCAGGGCTCTTTGATGTAACGACCAAAGAAGTGAAGGAACACCGCGCCCAGGAGAGGCAGCGCAATGATGAGCCAGATGACCTCGATCACACCTAGCCCCTCAACTCGGAGAGCTCGTCGACAGAAGCGGTCGCCCTTCTCCGGAATACGGCCACGATGATCGCCAATCCGACAACGACCTCTGCAGCCGCGACCACCAAGACAAAGAACACCGCGACCTGGCCGTTGAGGTCATTCAGTGCCCGACCGGCCGAGACCAGGGTCAGATTCACGGCATTGAGCATGAGCTCGATGCACATGAACATCACGAGGGCGTTGCGCCGCAACAACAGACCAAGGGCACCGATGAGGAAGAGTGCTGCCGCCAAGGCCATGTACCAACCGGCGGCGACAATCATGCCTGCTCCCTGCGGTGGTGAGCCAGGCCGATCGCCCCCGCCGCGGCAATGGTCAAAAGCAACGCCGTCGCCTCGAACGCCAGCACCCAGTCGGTGAACAGCAGCTCAGCGATCGCCTGAATGGTTCCGTTGGTCGCTTCCGGGATCGTATTCGTCGCTGCCGGAACCCAATCGAAATTGCCGAAGACCGTCAAGGCCCCGGCAAAGAGAACGATCACACCCCCAAGCCCACCGACGAAGGCCCGTTGATAGGGCAGCTTCTCGTCCCAGTCCTCGGACTTGTCGACACCGATCAGCATGATCACAAAGAGGAAGAGGGTCAGGACTGCTCCGGCGTAGACGATCACCTGGACGGCGGCTACCAGATGAGCCAATTGCAGCACATAGAGAACAGCCACCGAGAAAAGAGTTCCCAGGAGTCCCATCGCCGAATAGACCGGGTTGCGAGCAGCCACGATGGCTACCGCTCCGACAAGGGCGCCTATCGCCATGAGGACGAAAAGGATCGTCTCAGCCATCGTCGTCCTCGGTGGGTGACCGTGCGTCGAGCTCGCTCTGGCCGGGCTCCGGGTCCCAGTCCCCCGGGCCAGGAGTCCCCTGCCACATCTTCACACCCTGGTAGGAGGCCATGCCGGAGGGGGCGGTGGCCTTGACCCAACCATCGGCGACTGCAAGCTCATCCATGTCGGCCAGCTCGTCATCGGGGAACATATGAGGCACTCCCCCTTTTTCGTCCATGAGAAGGGTCTCTCTGGTGTAGATCGCGTCCTCGCGGTTTGTGGTCGACATCTCAAAGAGGTGAGTCATCGTGATGGCCTCGGTCGGACAAGCCTCCACGCAGAGCGCGCAGAAGATGCAGCGGAGCATGTTGATCTCATAGACGAAACCGAACCGCTCACCGGGTGACGTCGGGTTCTCGGGATCGTTGTCCATCCCACGCACAAAGATGCACTTGGCCGGGCACACTCCGGCACAGAGCTCACATCCGATGCACTTCTCCATGCCGTCGGGATACCGGTTGAGCACATGACGCCCGTGGAAGCGCGGCGGCTTCTGACGCATCTCTTTGGGGTACTCCGTTGTCACCAGTTCCTCGCCGGTGATGGTGCGGAGCATCGTCCCGCCGGTGACTCTGAGCCCTTTGATGAATTCTCTGATCACACCCATCGCTAACTCCAGGGGGCGCCGAATTGACGAAAACCGATGGCGACGGTGGAGATGACCAGCCAGGTGAGTGCTGCCGGAATCAGACGCTTCCAGCCCAGGGTCATGAGCTGGTCATATCGCAGCCGTGGCAACGTGGCCCGGAGCCAGAAGAAGATAAAGACAATCGCATATGTCTTGATGAGGAAGTAAATCGTGGGAAGAGAGCCGGAAATGAGCCCCGGGAGGGATCCCTCGAATGTAGGACCGGCCCACCCACCGAGGAACAACGTGGCAGCAATGGCCGACATCGAGAAGATATTGACGTACTCGGCCAGAAAAAACATGGCGAAGCGCATACCGGAATATTCGGTGTGGAACCCGCCCACGAGCTCTTGCTCTGCCTCGACGAGATCGAACGGCGCCCGGTTGGTTTCCGCGACTATGGCCACCAGGAAGATCACAAACGCCACGAACTGAGGAAAGAGATTCCAGCGGGGAACGAATGACAGAACGGGCGAGATGTCTCCCCAGGTTCCGGTCTGGCGCTCCACAATCTCGGCCATCGACAGTGTGCCTCCCTCGCCTTGGGTGGCAGTGAAGACCACAACGGCAACCATGGCAAGACCCATTGCCGCCTCATAGGAGATGGCCTGAGCCGTGGCACGCACGGCACCAAGCAAGGGGTATTTCGAGCCCGAAGACCATCCTGCAAGAACCACCCCGTAGACGGCCATCGACGACATCGCCAGGATGAACAGCAATCCGATGTTGAGGTCGGCTCCCTGAAGCGCCACCTCGTGGTCGCCGATCATGAAGGGCTTGCCCCACGGCACCATCATGAAGATCAAGAACGCGGGGATGATCGCAAGGAACGGAGCCAGCAGGTACATGCCCAGCTCGACCTTTCGCGGAATCACCGACTCCTTGAAGAACAGCTTGAGACCGTCTGCCACCGTCTGGAGGATCCCCCATGGTCCGGCGCGGCTGGGACCGATGCGACTCTGCATATCGGCGAGGATCTTCCTCTCCGCCCAAACGTTGATCACCGTGACGACAAGCAGAAGCACAAAGGTCACCACCACCCTGAAAGCAATGATCCCAAACTCAGGCCAACTCATGAGGTCGTCACCCTGACCACCGGATCCGACCCTAGGGATGACGCACCCTGCTGGTTGAACGGGACGTAGACAACCCCGGTCGGAGTGCCCTCGTCGAGGACACAGGTGAATTCGCCCTCCCCGCGAGTCGTCACCACCTTGATGGTGTGTCCGTCCCGGGCGCCGATGCTCGGAGCGTCGCCCGGGTTGAGATGAGCAACAGCGCCCGGGCCGAGTTTGTGTAACGACGGAGAGTGCTGGAGTCGAACTCCGTTGTCGTACATGACCCGCGCGACGTGCAGAGTCAACTTTGCCGTCGGAGCCTTGGACCCCTGAAGGGCCACCGGAATGTGGTTTATCGCCTGAGCGCCATGAATGGGGACAACAATGCCATCACGGTGATCCCATTCGAGAGAGTCCCACGTCAGATCCTCATAGGCCGGAGAAACCGTGGCTATCTCTTTTGTGATCCCTTCCGCGGAAGCGAGACCGAGCGAGA
Organism: Acidobacteriota bacterium; assembly: GCA_004356805.1. Lineage (GTDB taxonomy): Bacteria > Actinomycetota > Acidimicrobiia > Spongiisociales > ZC4RG35 > SZUA-217. The sequence goes on from SMXW01000045.1 coordinate 31,932, forward strand.
CCCCCATTCGGGTCGCGATGTCGTCGAGAATGGCCCAATCAGTGCGCGCTTGTCCCGGAGCAGGCCGAATCTGGTTGACCTTCTGCACCCGTCCTTCGACGTTGGTGACAGTTCCCTCTTTCTCCGAGAACCCCGATGCCGGGAGGATGACGTCTGCGTTCCGATTCGAATCGTTCAGAAACAGATCGATGGCGATGACGTACTCGGCGGCGTCGAGAGCATCGACCGCTATGGACGGCTCAGGCAAGTCGTTGATCGGATCGGCGCCGACGAGCACCAGGCCTCTTACTTCTCCGGAGTCGAGTCCCTGGAGAATCTGACGTGTGTCTCTGCCTATGACGGCAGGAATGTCGCCCCAGGATGCTGCCAGGTTGGCGCATCCGATCGTGTCGAGACCGACCCTTCCCGGCAACAGATCGGGGGCGAGGCCCATGTCAAGAGCGCCGTAGGTGTTGGCCCGACTGTTCAGTGGCATCAGCTTGGCGTGGACAGCCTTCCGCCGAACCAGGGCAGCGACCGACTCGGCTAGCTGCGGCCCGTCGGCATGACTTGCGATACCGACCAACGCCACCACCTTCTCGGCGGCAAACGCCTGGCTGACCTCGGGATGATCGCCATTCGCCAACTCGTCGAGTAGCTCGTACCCACCCCCGGGTCGGTAGGTGAGCTTGTGGCTGGCCCGGTCGTCGAGCCCTGTCGCCCTCGGATGGATGACCACCAGAGTGGCTCCCAACTCCTGTGCTGCACGTCGTACGCGCAGATACAGGGTGGGGTGCTCTTCCTTGAGGTCGGGTGCCCAGACGACGATGGTGTCGGCGTCATCGATGTCAGCGATTGTGGCGCGATCTACCGACGCAGAAAGGAAGTGAGACGCCAGCGCATCGTCCAGTCGGGCGTCGACATTGTTTGATCCCAGGGCCACCCGGGCGAATTTGGATATGGCGTATGCATCCTCGTTTGTCCCCTGCGCTCCACCGATGACGGCCAACGCCTCGCCCCCGTCTTCGCTCTTGATGAGGTCGAGACGGTTGGCGGCGGTGTCGATGGCCTCCGTCCAGCTGACTTCGACGAGCTCGCCACCCCTCCGAACCAGTGGCGAGGTCAAGCGCTGATCGGATCGCAGGTACTCGTACCCGAATCGAGCTTTGTCGGAGAGCCAACCGTGATTGGTGGCATCGTTGTCGACGCCTGTGTAGCGAAGAATCTCGTTCTGGCTGGCGTGGATCTCAATCCGGGGGTGTGCGGTGTCCTGGAGAGACGAGCTCTCCACCTTCTGAAGATCCCACGGCCGTGCCCTGAATCGATATGGCTTGGCGGTGAGGGCGCCGACCGGGCAGATCTGGACGGTGTTGCCCGAAAAGTAGGAGGAGAACGGCAGGTCCGGGAAAGTATTGACCTCGGTGGTGTTGCCTCGATGCTGGAACTCAATCAGCGGATCGCCGGAGATCTCCTCGGAGAAGCGTGTGCACAGGGCACAAAGGATGCAACGCTCCCGGTCGAGCAAAACGAGTTCGGAGATCGGGATTGGTTTCTCGAATGAGCGCTTGATCTCGACAAAGCGGCTCTCCCCTGGTCCGTAGGCAAGAGCCTGATCCTGCAACGGGCACTCGCCGCCCTTGTCGCACACGGGACAGTCCAGGGGATGATTGGCGAGAAGGAACTCGAGGATCGCCTCCTGAGCCTTCTTGACCTCTTCGCTCTCCGTGTCGACAACCATTCCGTCCGATACCGGACTGGTGCATGCCGTCACCATCATCGGTCCTCGGGGAGTCTCGATCTCAACAAGACACATACGGCACATCCCGACAGGGCTCATCCGCTGGTGCCAGCAGAACCGCGGGATGTAAGTGCCCTCGTCCTGAGCTGCCTTGATCAGGAGCTCGCCGGCGGGGACCTGGCTCTCCACACCGTTGATGGTGACGGTGACCAATTTCGCTTCGCTCATTCAGCCACTTCTGGGGGGCGACCCCCAGACCCCCGCTCGCTGCTCGGCATGAGGTCCTTATCGCTGGGGCGGTCAACTTCGCTGGTTTTCTCGGACGTCTCTCGCGTTTGAGTCTTGTATGGACATCCTCCGTTGCTGACATGGGAGTCGACCTCGTCACGGAAGTAGTCCCTGAGGGCGATGATCGGAGAAACCGCCGATGGGCCAAGCGGGCAAATCGTCGTCATCTTGGGCGGCCAGACGAGACCGATGCTGATGCCATCTGACACGTCAACAAGGAGATCGAGGTCGACCGCTCGACCTTGACCCTCCTCAATGCGACGCAGAATCATCTCCAGCCACGTCGTCCCCTCGCGACAGGGTGTGCACTGACCACATGATTCGTGTGCGAAGAACCGGATAACCCTTTCGGCAGCCTTGACCATGCAGGTGTCCTCATCCATCACGATGACTGCTCCAGAGCCCAACATCGATCCCGCGGCAGCTGTCGCGTCCTTGGTGATCTCGAGGTCTAAGTGCTCCTCTGGGACGAACCAGGGGGCGGAGGCCCCGCCGGGAATCCATGCCTTCAGTCCCTTGCCGTCGGGAATGCCGCCCCCGACGTCATAGATCAACTCACGCCAGGTGATCCCGTGCGCCAGTTCGTAGTTCCCGGGACGGTTGACGTGCCCCGACAGCGAGGTCATGAAGGTCCCGGTGTCGGCGTTGCCGGTGAGTCCTGAGAACTCTCCCGCTCCCATAGCCAGTATGTGAGGGAGGTTGGACACAGTCTCGACGTTGCTGACGATGGTGGGCATCATGTAGAGGCCCTTTGCCGCCGGGAAGTAGGGGGGCTTCAGCCTCGGCTCACCTCGTTTGCCTTCGAGAGAGTTGATCATGGCTGTCTCCTCGCCACAGATGTATGCCCCACCGCCGAGATGAACGGTTACCTCTAGGACGTAGTCGGAGCCGAAGATTCCTTTGCCGAGATAGCCCTTGGCATACGCCTCGTCGACCGCAGCTTGGACCCTGCGCGCAGGCTTGGAGTACTCGCCCCTTATGTAGACAAAGGCGTGGTGAACCTCGTTGGCGATCGAGGTGATGATGATCCCCTCGATCATCTGGTGGGGGTCACGCTCCAGAAGCTGGCGGTCTTTGAACGTCCCGGGCTCCGACTCATCGGCGTTGACGACGAGGTAGGAGGGTCGGGCCGGAGCCAGGAGGCTCCACTTGAGGCCGGCGGGGAATGCTGCACCCCCGCGGCCGAGCAAACCGGACATCTTGATCTCTTCGATGAGCTCGTCGCGAGTCAGTCCCAGGGCCCGCTTGCCCTGCGTATAACCCCTTGTGGACTCGTACCTGGCGATGGTGTGCGAGTCGCTCGGATGGTCGACCATCCGCCTTGTAACCAAAAGCGGTGTTGTCAATCCGCTGCCTCGCTGCCAACGGTGCCAAGGGGCTGGAAGGCCGGGTAGGGGCCAATGGCGCCACTTTTCTCGCTGATGCCCCAATCGAAGCTGGTTCTGCCGCCGAACAGCGCTTGCATCTCGTCGGAGTTCACCACGTCAGGGCGTGCTTTCTTGAGCCACCGAACCAACTGCCGCGCTTTCTCCGGTGAGACACCCTCGATCAGTTCGTAGTTGATCTGAACGGCGGGGGCGCCTCCGCAGGCACCGATGCATTCGACGTGTTCGACCGAGAGAAGGCCGTCATCGTCGGTCTCCCCGTGTGGAACACCGGACTCGTCCTCGACGGCATGAAGAACATCGTCACCACCGAGCAGCATGCACGTGATCGACGTGCAGCAGGAAACCAGATACTGCCCGGTTCGCTCTCGTTTGTACATCGTGTAGAAGCTGGCCACCGATAGAACCTGAGCCGGTGTGATTTCACACCATCGGCCCACTTCCTCCATCCCGTCACCCGTCAGATAACCCTCTTCGGACATCGCCAAGTACAGCAGAGGCATGACAGCCGACCGTTTCTCCGGGTATCGGGCGATAATCTGGCGAGCCCGCTCCTGAGTGCCTTCGGACCAGCGACTCATCGGTCGACGTCCCCCATGACCGGATCGATCGAGGCGATGGTGGCGACGGTGTCCGCCATGAGACTGTCGGCCATAGCGATCGGTAGCGATTGGAGGTTGTAGAAGGAGGGTCCTCTGGTGTGCATGCGGTAGGGAATGGCCTCCCCATCGGAGACCAGGTAACAGCCCAACTCGCCGCGGGGTGACTCCACTGCAACATAAGTCTCTCCAGGTGGAACCTTGAAGCCCTCCGTGAAGAGTTTGAAGTGGTGGATCAGCGCCTCCATCGACTCATCTATCCGGGCTCGCGGTGGTGGCGTGATCTTTCGATCTCCAACTCTGAAATCACCCTTTGGCATGCCATCCATGACCTGTTCAACGATCTTCAGTGACTCCCACATCTCGTCAATTCGCACCCGATACCGGTCGTAAACGTCACCGTTCTCGCCTATCGGCACATCGAACTCGTAGTTCTCGATGCCGGAGTAGGGAAATACCTTGCGGAGATCCCAATCGACCCCTGCCGCCCGAAGTGCCGGACCTGTGATGCTGAAGGCGATGGCCTCCTCGGACGAGATGACACCCACTCCCTTGGTTCGCGACAGCCAGATCGGATTCTCTTTGAGCAGGTCGTCGTACTGATCAAACCGCCGTGGAAAATCCTTCAGAATCCCGGCGACATCGTCCTTCCATCCCGGTGGCAGATCGGCGGCGACACCTCCGGGTCGGATGTAGTTGTGATTCATCCGAAGTCCGGTGGTCTTCTCGAAAAAGTCGAGGATGGACTCCCGCTCCCGGAACCCGTAGATGAATATCGACAGGGCGCCCATATCCAAGCCGTTGGTAGCCAGAGCAACGAGGTGCGACGAAACGCGATTGAGCTCGGTCATCAGTACCCGAATTGCTGCCGCCCTTGGCGGCACTTCTATGTCGAGAAGAGTCTCCACGGCAAGCGAAAAAGCGAGTTCCTCGTGAAAGGGGGCCAGATAGTCCATCCGAGTGACGTTGGTGGGACCCTGGCCAAAGGTGAGCTGCTCCGCAGTCTTCTCCATTCCCGTGTGGAGATATCCGATGATCAACTTCGTCCTACGAATGACCTCACCCTCGAGCTCGATCTGAAGTCGGAGCACGCCGTGCGTAGATGGGTGCTGCGGGCCCATGTTTATGATCATCCGCTCGTCGTCGGTCGCCTCGTCGTCGAACAGATAATCGTCGTCGACGACTCTGCCGAACTGGCTGTCGAGTCGGTCAGGCGTCTCGTCGGCAGAGATCTCTTGAGCACCTTCGTCAGTAGGCTGAATCTGCGGCTCCTCGGAACCGGCAACCCACACATCCACGATCTCGGTCGGCTCCTTCTTGGTTTCGTCTGTCATCTCAGTCCACCTGATGGGAGTCTTTGAATTGGACGGGAACCGAGCCGACGCCGAAGTCCTTACGGAGAGGATGCCCCTCCCAGTCATCGGGCATCAGGATTCGGGTGAGGTCGGGGTGACCAACGAAGATGATTCCGAACATGTCATACACCTCGCGTTCGGCGAATCCGGCTCCGGGCCACAGCGGGGTCAGCGAGGCAACGGTCGGCTCATCCCGGCCCATTGACGTGATAATCCGCAGCCGAACGCCGAGACTCATCGAGAGCAAATTGGCGATGACCTCGAAACGATCGGGCCGCTGCCGCATCCAGTCGACTGCCGTCACGTCGGCGCACACTTCGAAGCCATGGTCCTTGGCGGCCTCCCCGAACGCATACCAATCGTCTACCGGCACGCGAGCAACGTCCTGACCGTGAGACTTCTCCCAAATGACCTGCTCGAACTGACCTGAAAGCGTGTCGAGGACTGGAATCATCGCTTGATCTCCCCGGCCATGATCTTGTCGTGAAGAGTGAGAATGCCGTGCATCAGGCTTTGCGGGCCCGGCGGGCATCCGGGAACGTAGATATCGACAGGGACGATCTGGTCCACTCCCTGAACCAGGGCATAGTTGTTGAACATTCCACCGGTCGATGCACAAGCCCCCATGGATATGACCCATTTGGGATCGGGCATCTGGTCGTAAACCTGCCGAAGAACCGGAGCCATCTTCTGGCTGACCCGGCCGGCGACGATCATCAGGTCTGCCTGTCTCGGTGAGGCTCTGAACACCTCCATGCCAAAGCGGGCCAGGTCGTGGTGGGCGGCACCCGTGGCCATCATCTCGATGGCGCAACACGCCAGACCAAAGGTGGCCGGCCACATCGACCGGGTTCGAGACCAGTTGGCAGCCTTCTCCACCGTGGTCATGAGAAGGTTCCCCAGTGGGGTTGTCGCCACTAGGCAGCCTCGCTGGTCTCTTGCGAGACATAGCGGGCTCGACGCTTGACATTCCAGTCGAGGGCACCGCGCTTCCAGACGTACATCAGCGTCTCCATTACGAAAAACGTGAAGATGAGCATCGCCGCCACGCCGTACCAACCCAGTGCGGTCCAGATGGACGCCCACGCAAAGAGGAAGATGATCTCCACATCGAAAATGACGAACAGCATTGCAACGAGATAGAACTTCACGGGAAACCGCTGGATCGCTTCGACCTCAGGGACGATGCCGCACTCGTAAGGGTCGAGCTTTTCCGGAGTAGGGCGATCCGGACTCACCATCTTCGACATGACGAGAGACACGAATACGAATAGGCCGGCCAACAGGAGCATTAGGCCGATGGGGAGATAGTCCGCCAAGGTCACGATTCGGAGCTTAGAACGGCCTCAACTTGTGAAGTAATTCGCAGAGACGACCTCATCACCCGAGGAATTAGAGTCCCGTGATGACCAGCCCATCACCAACACTCCCAATCGAGGAGGTCCGCTCCCGGTTTCCTGCTCTTCACCGACGCGAAGACGGACGGGAGGTCGCATATCTCGACGGGCCCGGCGGAACCCAGATGCCGCAGATCGTCATCGAAGCGATGACGTCGATTCTTGAAAACGGCATCAGCAACCTCGGTGGCGGATACGGCCCCTCAATCGCTGCGGACGAGATCACCGCATCCGGACGGAAGGCAATGGCCGACTTCCTCAATGCCGACCCCGACGAAATCGTTTTCGGCCAGAACATGACCAGCCTCACCTTCGCCCTGAGCCGTGCCTTAGCCGGCACTTGGAACGCGGGCGATGCCATCGTCGTGACCAGCCTTGATCACGATGCCAACTACACACCGTGGGTTCGAGCCGCCGGGGAGCATGGAGTAGAGGTCCGCCTGGCCGAGTTCGATTCGACCACAGGCGTGCTCGACCCTGAGACGATCATCGATCTGCTCGACGATCGAGTTCGACTTGTCGCAGTCTGTCTTGCATCCAACTCGCTGGGGACTCTGGTCGATATCGCTCCGATCAGCGCAGCCGCCCATGAAGCGGGCGCCGTGGTGTTTGTTGATGCCGTTCACGCCAGCCCGCACCGGTCAATTGATGTTGAGAGGCTTGGTTGCGACTTCATCGCCGTTTCGGGCTACAAGTTCTTCGGACCACATATCGGGGTTCTGTACGGGCGGATCGATCATCTGGCTGCGCTCGACGCCTACAAGGTTCGGCCGGCACCGTCGGATCCGCCGGGGAAGTGGGAGACCGGGACACAGAGCTTCGAGGCGATTGCCGCCGTCACGGCGGCTGTCGACTACATAGCCGGACTGGGCGGAAGTGGAGACACGAGACGAGCCTCCCTTCTGCGTGCCTACGAGAACATCTCGGTCTACGAAACAGGCCTTTCACGGCAATTCCTGGCGGGGATAGACGAACTCAGCAAAGTACGGCTCTACGGCGTGCCGGAAGCTGGTGATCGCCGGGTCTCCACATTTGCCATCGGCATCGACGGATACCATCCGGACGATGCCGCCCAGCGACTGTTGGCCAATGGCCTCTATGTGTGGTCAGGCCACTACTACGCCGTGAACGCGATGGCCGAGTTGGGCGTTCTCGAAGAGGGAGGCTTGGTCCGCATTGGCTTTGTCCACTACAACACCAGTCAAGAGGTGGACCGGGTACTGGAGACCCTCGCAGAGTTGTAGTCACTTAGCTTTCTGTGTCGGAAAACCCGGCCTGAAGCCGGGTTTTCCGACACAGAAGGGCGCGACTACCGGGAAGGCAACGGGTCAGTCGATCAGAGCGTCTGCCAGACCAGCGATGTCATCGACGACCAGCTCCGGCGGCTCACCGGGGAGACTCCACACCACATCTGACCGTTGCACGAAGGCCGACCGTGCTCCGGCTGCAACCGCCCCGGCACAGTCCCAATCGTGGGCGGCGACCAGCATCATGTCGGCGATCTCGACACCCATCACATCCGCGGCGTGCTGATAGGGCTCGGGCGCCGGCTTGAAGCGGCGCACCTCCTCCACCGAGATGACTCTCCGAAGAAACGTGCGTAACCCGGCGTTTTCCATCTGGTCGTTCGCCGCGCTGGTCGAGCCATTGGTCAGAGCAACCATCGCAAAGTCGGCGTCGAACAGTCGCTGCAGCGCGTCATGGACCTCAGGGTGAGGAGGAAGGCTCGTCATGGTCGACACGATTGACCCGGCGTCCTCACCGCGCATGGCCAGACCTCGCTTCTTGGAGACGGTGAGCAGCGACTCGATCCCGATCTCGGCGAACGACCGATAGTCCCCAACATGGTTGGCGACGAGCGAACCGTGAAGCATGCGGGAAAACCACTCACCGACGGGCGCATCGATCCCAAAGGCCTCTTCGAATCTGGCCTTGATGGGGGCGAGGCTCAGCAGGGTTTCGTTGACATCGAAGGCGAGGAGCGCGGGTCGACTCATGGACGGCCATGTTAAAGGTCAGAGGTCGTGCTTCAGGGCGTCGGGATGGTCCTGACGATGGCGGCGAGGGAGTCGTAAGCCCTTTCGCCTATCGCCTTCTCATCTTCGTCCAGGAGATTGGCCATGATTTTCAATGTCCACTCCATGAGTGGACGGTTCTGGAGACCGGCATGCGCCAGGGTCCGCATGACGGACGGGTGTCCGATGAGCTTCACGAAGATGCGGGCCATCTTGTAATAGAGCCCGTACTCGTCGTCGAGCCGTTGCGGATACCGCTGGAGGGCCCACTTCTCGTCGTTGCCGGCGGCCTGCCCGACGTACTCGGCGGCTATACGACCCGTCTCGTAGGCGTAGGAAATGCCCTCACCATTCCAGGGGTTGATGGCGCCGGCCGCGTCACCGATCGTGATCCAGTTCGACCCGACAAGCGGGCCCTTGGAGAAAGACATCGTCAGCTTGCCACCGACCGGCTTGGTCAGCCGTGACTCCTCAGTCAACCCCCAATACTCGGGCGCCGTGGCCACGTAGTCATTCATCATGTGGGTCGTGTTGACGTGCTTCCACCGCTTGAAGGTGGATAGAAGCCCCACGCCGACGTTTACCGTTCCGTCTCCAAGGGGAAACACCCATCCATAGCCAGGCATCGTTGCACCGGTCGAGTCCCGAAGATCCAACTGAGACTCCAGGAAGGGATCGTCCGACTTGGGCGACGAGTAGTAACCGCGGGCAGCCAGGCCCATCGGATAATCCTTCCGTCTGGCCGTGCCCAGCTCGCGGCCAAAGCGATTCATCGACCCGTCGGCGATAATCGTCACGTCTGGCGTCAAAGTCTCTTCGTCGCCACTGTTTGCCAGGGCGACAGAAGTCAAAGTGCCCTCCTCGATGACAGGGGTGGCCGTCGTATTCTCCCGGATCAGCACGCCCTCTTTCTCGGCAAGACGAGCCACCTGAAGGTCGAGATCCCGCCGACGCATCATCCCGCCCCAGTTGGGGAACCTGCTGTGATCGGGCCACGGCATCTCCATCATGAGGTCGTCACCGGCGTACGAGCGGAGTCCGGCGATCTTGTGAAAGTCAGACAGGTCGAAGTCGAACCCCATCTCCTGAAGCTGCAGAATCGCACGAGGGGTCAACGCGTCACCACAGGTCTTGTCGCGGGGGTATTCCTTCTTCTCGACCAGCATGACCTCGTGGCCCGCGCGAGCCAGCCAGAAGGCAGCCGAGGAACCGGCAGGACCGCCACCGACTATGAGAACGGAAGGGGAAGGCATTGACGACCAGAGCGTAGAAGCAAGCCAGATGTATCGTCGCTCCGATGAGCGGGATCTCCCACGCCACAGTCTCCAGACTTCCTCGCTACCTTCGGCTCCTCGAGGAACTGGAGGGCGCTCACGAGACGGTGAGCTCTGATGACCTGGCAGTTGCTGCGGGGGTCAATGCCGCCAACGTTCGGCGTGACCTTTCCGATCTCGAATTTCAGGGCACGAGAGGAGTGGGGTATTCGGTTCCCTCTTTGGGTGATCGAATAAGGAGGGAACTCGGAATCGAGAGCCGGCGACTGGTTGCCATCATCGGGGCCGGCAACCTGGGCACGGCGCTGGCACGCTACGACGGACTAGCCAAACGGGGATTCGACGTGACCGCCATCTATGACACCGATCCCAACAGAGTCGGACAGAGCATCGGAGATGTGCAGATCCAGCGAATGGAAGACATGCCAATGGACTGCAAGGTCGGGTGTTTCGACATGGCGATCCTGGCCGTCCCCGCCAACGCGGCCCAGAGCGTGACCGATCTCTTGGTCAAGGAAGGTGTTCACTCGATCCTCAATTTCGCACCTGTCCGAGTGAGTGTTCCCGAAGGCGTGGCAGTGCGTCAGGTCGACCTGTCGACCGAATTGCAGATTCTCAGCTACTACGGCTGAAGTGAAGCCTTGGCTTGGCAACACACATCAAGTACCGGTTATGAGTCGCCCTGCCGGGCTTCCTCGTATTGGTGGAGAGCAACAAGAAACACGAAGAAGATGACCAGAGCGACGGCCAAGAAGGTGATCGGGATCACTCGGATCTCAATGGCGTTGAGCCCTTCGATGTTGTCCGGCTTTGGCCCTCTCGGGGCGTAGATGACAAACAGCAGGGATGTGAGGCTCAGCCACCCGAACATGGCAGCCCCGGAGACCAGAAATCCGAGCTTCTTGCCCAGGTTGGTGTAGTTGAACAGATACATCGCGCCGTAAAAGAGGACAACGGCGCCGATCGTCAGCAGGACTCCCGTAACGAAGAGGTTGGCCGAGAACAGCGATCTGAAGAGCTCACGGAAGAACATCTCCTACTCCTTCCCGTCCATGTTCCCGCTACGCAGATACATCGCCAGCAGACTGAGATCCTCGGCCGAGAGAGTGGCGCCAAAAGCGGGCATCCGTCCCGACCCAAAGCCGTTCAGCCCATAGGGCTTCTGCGACTCCGACCCTTTTATGAGGAGCTCGATCAAAAGGTCTGGCTCACTTGGGTCTTCGGGAGCCTCCCCGAACTGCACCAACTCGCGACCGTCCCACAGCGCCGGCCCGAAACCGCCAGAACCGGCCTCCAGCGTGTAGGGAATGCCCGCACTGAAGCCTGCCGTATGACAGCGTGCGCAGTTGGCGTTGAACAGGGCGACCGCCCTGGCTGCCTCATCCACACCCGTCTCCATCGATGCGGCCACTCCCGGAATTTCGATCTCCCATTGCCCAGCGCCTTGTGCCGAGAGCAGAAACTCGAGGCCATCCTCTTCTTGGGTCCTCAGTTTGTCCTGGTTCTCGGCGGTCACCGTCGTCGTGGTGGCCACCGACTCTTGGGCGCCCACCATCGAGCTGGCCGTCCTCTGGTCCGGCAGGCCACCGACCGATTCGGGGTTGGTTGGATTGAGTTCGATCTCCACGATTCCGGCGGGGATCGTCTTGCTACTGGCCTCCGCCATCTGACCGGTGATCGCTGCCTCTGCTTCGTCGGAGATGCCGTCGCCGTCGGTGTCGTCACCCTCACCGGCAGTCTCGAGGATGTCCTCAATCGCAACCAGGTGAACCGCCAGAATCGGATCGCTCGGGATGGCGGCCTCCAATTGAGCCACGGCATCCTCGGCCTTCTCCGCGTCCGGGGTCGCCGGGTCGAGCGTTATCGCATCGACCACCCGGAAGTAGTCCACTGCCTGCGAAGAGATGGCCGAAAGCTCGACCTCGGCTACATCGGACAGCCCATCATCGTCTGTATCTATCCCCACGTCGGCATTGTCGAGAACCTCACGAGCCTGGTCGGAGAGTTGGGTGATGAATGTCGAGTCCGCCGGTGCCTGTTCTATCTCGGCGAGAACCTGGCGCTGAGAAAGGATTGCTGCGTCCACGATCTGGTCGGCATTCTCGAGACGGGCGACCTGGGTGGTCATGGCTCCTGGTGTTTTGTCGACCGCTTCCTGTTGTTTGATCTGGATCGTGCCCAGGTAGTTGACGACGTCACTGACCTGCTGCTCGTTCATCGGCCCGCCCCCGGGCAGGCCCCAGGCAGGCATGGGCGTGTTCCCACGGCCAAAGGTGATCCAGAAATTGAGCTCGGCGTCGTCATACCGGTACAGCACGTCGTTGAGGGAGGGCACCGCCCATGAGACGGTGACACCGGAGCGCTTCTCGACATAGAAGGCAGACCCACCGACACCGAGTGGACCGTGACAGCTGAAGCAAGCGAACTCTTCGACCAGATGCTCACCACGCAACTCGGATTCGGTAGCGAAGTCCTCGACGAAGCCCTCTTGGCGGTTGGTCTCACCAAGAAAGTAGAGGGGGAGGGAAATAGCAAGGAAGGCAGAACCAACAATGGCCGCCTTCTGGCTCTTCTCGAGTCGTCTGGTCTCCAGATGCTGGTCGTCGATTCCGGGCTGAAGGTTGTGAGCGATTTCTTCGCCGCCGCGATTGCGTAGAGCCGAGACCACCATCAGCCCTAGCCAGGCGACACCGGCGACGATCGCAAGGACGGTGATGACGTCGGCGGTCACCTAGGCCTCTTCGTCGCCGCTGGTGGCGCCGATGCAGCTCGGACCTTGGGGGTAGTTGACGGAGAGTGCAGGGGCACGCGAGGTCTGGATGACACTGCCCGTCTTGATGATGAATCGGCCGTCTCGGACTTCTACGACAAATCGGTCGAGATTTCGCGGCGCCGGACCGGCGAAGTACTCGCCGACCGAGTTGTACTTCGATCCGTGGCAGGGGCATTCAAAGCCTTGCGAAGGCGCGCACCAGGGAACCCGACATCCAAGGTGGACGCAACGCTGAAACAGCGCCATGAGCCCGTCGGTCTCGACCTGCTTTCCTGCGTACTGATCGGAGAGAGAGGTTGGTGCCGGCACCACGTAAGCCTTGGCCTCCGGTATGAAAAGGGGGAGAATCGAACCGGTCGGTGTGAAAACCGCACTCTTCACCTCGGCCAGGGAGCCTGCATCGATATCGGACCCGAAGCCGCCGCTCAGTCTTGGCCAGAAGAACGCAAGGGAGTTGATTCCCATTATTCCCAGGAATGAGAAGAAGGTTACGTTCAGCGCCCGGTTGAAGAACTGACGACGGGTGACACCCGCCTCCTCTGGCGAAACCTCCACAACCCTTTGTGTCTCGACAACCTGGATCGCCACCGGGGACGGCTCCGGCTCCGCGACCCCTACCTCGACCTCGACCTCGACCTCATCACCGGTCTCTTCACCGGTCTCTTCTATCACCGGAACGGGTATCGGTTCGACCCGCACCCCGACCATCGACTTGTCGGCCTTGAGGGTCTCCGATGACACGCCTGCGGTTGGATCGACCACGTCGGCCGACTCGTCCGACTGCGAACGTCGGAAAGCGATGGTGAATGCTCCGACTGCGCCCAGAATGGCGAAAAGAGCCACACCAACCAGAACCAGGTTGCCAAAGCTCACTCGAAGTCCACCCAGTCCTTGAGGTCATCGAAGAAGATCCCGTCCTTCCACGGGTAAGAGAAGTTGAAACCCCTTCCCCTGAACAGGACCCCGAGGATGGTGAGGGTCGCTGCACCCGAGATGAAAATCGAATAGAGAAGGATGGCGAACTTGCGGTCGCTGGGCCGTGTCGACGGGTTGCGGTCGACAAAGGGCACCATCATGAACCCGATGATTCCGACAATGGTGGGCACGGTCACTCCAGCGATCTGCGGGTCGAAATAGCTGAGAAGCTCCTGAAGCCCGAGGAAGTACCAGGGGGCCTTTGACGGGTTTGGTGTTGCGTTGAAGTTGGCCGGATCGAGCAGAGGCGAGTGGATTACCACCGCCATTATCACCAGAAGCGCCGTAATGGCCAGGAGGGCACCGAATTCGACGAGCATCAGGTGCGGCCACGTGTTGACCTTGTCTTGGGGCTCCGGCTTCACGTCCTGAATCGCTCGGGCCTTGACGACAGTGAGAAGACGCTGAGTCCGGACACCGTCGGGGAGACCGGTGGGCGGGACCGACGGGCGGGGACTCACCAGGCCGGCAACCTTGGCGTTATCCGTGCCGTGGTCTTCGGCGGTTGGGGAATCCTCAGGTTTGTCTTCAACAGCTACTGGACCCCGTTCTTCAACCTCCGCCGCCGCAGATGGAAAGGCCTCGTCGTCCGACGACGGGGATGCAGCCACAACCTCTTCCACAACCTCCTCTGTCGACGGCGGTGCCTCTTCCACCGGATCGTCAACCTGCTCCGCGGGGGGCTCCGACCTGCTTTGCTCGTCCGGGAAGGGTGCTTCTTCGACGATCTCTGCCTGAGGAACCTCTACCGCCGGGCCCTCGCCCTTCATCTCAGCCAACACCTGTTCCACCGGCACCCCAAGTGCCTTGGCCTTCGCCTCCGCAGATCTCCTCAGGAGACTCTCTGGGATATCAACCACAAGAACTCCTCATAGGGGACCCGAAATGCCGCCGTCCTTGCGGACTCGCCAGAAGTGGATGGACATGAAAATGACGATGATGAACGGAAAGAAAAGAACGTGGAGGACGTAGAAGCGAAGCAGACCCGCCGCGCTCACCTCCACGTCGGCGAGGAGAACGAACTTGACCTGATCACCAACGACCGGAACGAATCCGGCCATGTTGGTTCCGACGGTGACCGCCCAAAGTGCCAGCTGATCCCACGGCAGGAGATAGCCCGAGAAGGAGAGCAACAGTGTCAGAAACAGGAGGACCACTCCGATCACCCAGTTGAACTCGCGTGGCGGCTTGTAGGCGCCGTGATAGAAGACACGACTCATGTGAAGAAACACCGAAAGGACCATGAGGTGCGCTCCCCATCGGTGCATGTTTCGCACCAGCGACCCGAACGCAATGTCAGTGGATAGCTCCTGGATGTTGACATACGCCAGCTCGGCGGTGGGCGTGTAATAGAACATCAGAAAGATGCCGGTGATTGTCAGGTGGATGAAAAGGAAGAAGCTGAGCCCACCGAGACAGAGCGTGTAGGACAGCTTGACCGCGTGCCTCTTCACCTTCACCGGGTGGAGGTGATAGAGAACGTTGTTCATCACGACATAGGAGCGGTTTCTCGGACTATCCGAGTAGCCCTGTTTGAAGGGCGAACCGGGACGAAGAATCGCACCGACCACCTGTGAGCTCCACAGCTTGTCGTTTGTCTCTTTGATCCGGTCCCTGAGTCCGGTTTTGCCGTTGCGGTTAGCCAATTAGTGCGCTCCCCTCGCTACCAACGCATACCGTACGAGTATCCGTTCTTGAAATCACGCTGACCGGTGTCGAAGTCCCACGGGCGGCGGTCGAGGCCCAACTCGGTCGCCTGGTCTGCAAGCGAGCCTTCGAACTTGCCCAAAGAGATGACGTTGGTCGGACACCGGTCGATGCACAACGCGCATCGGGTGCACTCATCCTCATCGACGATGAAAAAGCCGAAGTTCTGGTCATCCTCGGCCGGATGGTCGACGTTGACTCCTTCGGTGATTGCATCCAGAGACAGGTAGTGAATGCACTTCCAGGGACAGATATCGACGCAGCCTTCGCAAAGGATGCATTCCACCTGGTCGATGTGGAGGAACTGCTTGGAACGCAGCTTGTCCTTGAAATAGTCACCTTCGACCAGAGCAAGCTGATAGTCATCCCTGATCGGCGGGATCTCGTCGATGACTCCACGGGGCATCAGGCGTCTCCCTTGACCAAAGGACGCCCATATGGCGACTTCCGCTCGGACGGTTGGGCACCTGGTGGACGACCTTCCTTGATCTTCTGAATCTGAATCCCCAGAACCGCCCCGAACCCAAGCAGCACGATGTGATAACCCATCGAGATCGAGTCCTTGAGGACCGCGTAACTGATCTCGATGGTGTTGCCGAGGACGAGGGCCGGTGGGATGACGAGCGCCACTCTTTGCGACGACCAATCGAGTTCGGTCTGGGCGAAGGTGAGCCACTCTGAGGGGGCTATCCCAAAGAAGAAGAGGAGAGCGAGCCAGGTGATCATTGCCGCGACCGTGGCGCGAGCCCAGGTCATCCTCTGATTCAGAACCCAAAGAAAAGTAGCTCCGACGAGAGCGAATGTAGTGGCACCCAGAATGATCAGATAGCCGATTCCCAGCCAGACGGTGCCTCGCGGAAACCAGTTGAGGTAATCGACGGTCACCACAACATCAACGCCATCGATGAGCTCCGTCTCCGGAAAGCTCGACCAGTGGATCCAGACGACCCCGACCACCAGTCCAAGGACACCGAGAAGAAGCAATCCAGATCCGATTGCTTGGCGGCGTCTGTCGCTTAATTCTCCGAGGCGATACATGGTCAGGTGCAGTCCGGACGTGTGTAGCTGGTTGTTGGGGCGTTTCTACCACAAGCAGGGCCCTCTTAGATAACCCAACCTGTGGCACTAACTGGGGTCAATGTAGCGGCGTCGTGATTTGTGGAAGTAGTTATGCTCCCGCCCGTCTCATTTCCGACGAGGAAGACGCTTGGCTGATACCCCAAACTCGGACAATCGAACACTTCACGTTGTGGGAGAAGACGACAGTCGCGTCGCCGCAAATCATCTCGTAACCGGTGCCTTCTTTCTCGTGCTCGGTGGGGGTCTCCAGTTGCTCTCCCTGATGTCACTCCGTTTCGCCGACATTTTTCCCATTACTTACGGGCGTCTCGAGCCCATGGCCAACCTCACCCTGATGATCGGGTTCGTCTCCATTTCGCTGATCGGAGGCATCTACTACGTCCTTCCTCGGCTCACCGGGGCAAGGTTGAGTGTCAGCAGCCTCGCCAGGTTTGAATTGTTCGGAATCGCCGGTCTGGTGCTGGTTGGTTTGCTGGCGATCGGATTCGGGTTCGGCACAGGTGGTCAGCCGTTCGGTCTTCCGTGGTGGATCAATCTGCCGATGACCCTTCTGCTCGCCGTTCCGGCGCTGGTCACCATTGGAACCATCTCGGACCGCAGCGAGAACCGAAGCTACGTGACTCTTTGGTTTGTCCTCGGTGGAGTAATTTGGCTGCCCCTCCTCTACCTGGCCTTCTCCTCGGGCGACCTCCCATATCTCTCATCAACTGCTGTCGCCTACACCGACGTGTTCTTCTCCGCCGGCTTCGTCACGATGTTTCTCTTTACGGTCGGAACGGGGCTCTTCTATTACACGATGGTCAGGGAGCTCGATGTCTCCCTCGCTAGTCGCCAACTTGCCCTCGTCGGGTTTTGGTCGCTGGGATTCGCCGCGGTCTGGTGGGGAACTGCCCAACTCATGTTCGGGCCCGGACCTTCGTATCTTTCCGGTGTAGGGGCTGCCCTCGGTCTCGCGTTCCCAATCGGAGCACTGGCAAACGCAGCAAACGCATCGCTGACCCTCGAGGGCGCCTGGGACAAGGTCCGAGACAGGCCCGACCTGAGAGCCGGTGTCCTCGGTCTCTATCTCGGGGTTGGGGTGGCAGTGATGGCAGCACTTGCCGGTTTCCGGTCGATCGCATCGGTAGCGGCGTTGACAGGCTTCTGGCAGGCCATCGAATATGCCGCCATCTCAGGGGTTGGCACTCTGCTCATCGCCAGCGTGAGCTTCTCAGCCGTCCCTCGTCTGTTTGGCAGGGAGCTTTACACGAGGAGAACGAAGACCTTCTTGACCCTGACACTCACCGGATCAGTCGGGGTTCTCGTCTTCATGGCCGCCTCCGGTCTTGTCTCGGGCTACTCATGGATCGGCGGCTCCAATTCTGGTGCCTATGTCGACGTCGGAGAAGGTTGGGGCGCCGGTTTGGGAGGGAGCGTCGAAACAATGATGTTGATCGCTGTCGGGTTCGCCATCGTCACCTTCTTCGGCCAGCTCGCCTACGCGGCCACCATCATCGGAACCGTCACGCAGGGAAAGGCCGCCACACAGGAGGTTCTTGTAGCAAAGGCCACTGTCGATGAGTGACCTTCTGGCTGCAACCTCCACCACACTCGGGGTGCCGGAGGACCTGGTGCGTCGTTCGGCCGAGGCTCGCGCCGCCGAGGCCGGCTCGAATGTCGATGAAATTCTGACCGCGTGGGGTGGAGGCGAGGCCATAGTCGTCACATCCTCTGCCGCACCGGAACCACCTCCCTCTGTCGAAGTGAGCTCCGAGCCACCGGCTCAGCAAGAAGATGTCGCCCCTGACATCGTGATTGAGACTCCGCCGGCTCAAACCGCCCCCATGGCCACTGCTCCCCCAGGCACTTACCAGCCACCTGTCCTTGTTGGGGCGCCGGACAAACCTGGAATGATCATCCTCGGTGCGATCGGGCTGTTTCTGGTCGTCCTCATGATGGGGCTGATTGGCCCTTCGGTTGCCACAGACGAGCCTGGTTCCCGCACCAGCGAGATCCCGTACTCACAGACAGCAGTCAATGGTCAACGTGTCTATGCGTCTCTCGGATGTGCCGCCTGTCATACCCAGATGGTGCGCCCGGTCGTCGCGGATGTCGGGCTTGGGGCCGTGACCTTGAATGACACCAATCAAGTGGTGGGAGATCGACGATTCGGGCCGGACCTCTCTGATGTGGGGACACGGATGACATCGAGTCAGTTGGAGGCGACGGTCACTGGGGATACCACGAAGCACCCGCCGCACAACCTGGCTCCAAAAGATATGACCGCCCTGGTTGCGTACCTTTTGGAATCAAGGAATTCGGAAGGATAGGGATGAGCGAATTCATCGCGACTGCCGCGGCCGCCCTGGGAATACCTGAGGATCTGGTGCAACGCTCAGCTGAGGCGAGGGCGGCCGAGACTGGAGGGTCGGTCGATGATGTTCTGGCGGCGTGGGCCGGAGGGGGCGTGGTGGCGGCAACAACGCCCGCATCCGAACCGGCGGAAGTGACCGTTCCCGAAGAAGAGGATTCCCAGCCGGAGCCGGTTGCAGCGGCCCCGGCTGCTGTCGTGGTCGAGACTCCGACTGCGATGCCTCAGCCCACAACGAGAGCCCCGGTGCCCACCGAAGTGACACCGGGTGAGGCAGCGCACCTCCCGGAGGTGATAACCGTGCCAACCGCCGGCATCAGGGAGCAGACGAGCTTCGTCATTCCCAAGTGGCTGACGGCTGTGTTTCTCATCGTCCCGCTGTTCGCCTTGTTTGCGCTCGGTGGTGCCTCCACCGGTGAGTGCGGCGAGGCGACCGAGTTGATGACGGACGTTGTGACCGGGAACATCGTCAATTGTGATGGGTCCGAATTCACCGGTCAGTCTGTCGGCGGGGGCGGAATCGACTACATCGCTCTGGGTGGGAGCATCTATGCGGGGGGCGCAGTAACGGGTGTCAATTGCGCCGGGTGCCATGGGGTCAACGGTCAGGGGTCAGCCACCTTCCCGGCACTAAGCGGAGCGCTCACCACATTTGGGGCCTGCGTCGACCACATCGTGTGGGTGGGACTTGGGTCCTCGGGATTCCAGTCAGCAGGGGAGAGCAGCTACGGCGACACCTCAAAGCCGATCGCCGGCGGTATGCCCTCATTCAGCAGCAATCTGACCGAGGAACAGATCACGGCGGTTTCCGCTTTCGAGCGTGTCCGATTTGGCGGTGGCGACCCGGACGAGGTTCTGATCGACTGCGGTCTCGCCGAGTCCCCGGACGACGGGGAACAGGGCACGGGAGACGGTGGAGATGACTCCACGGAGAGTGACTCCACGGAGAGTGACGAAGAGACCGAGGCCTCGGTCCGTCACCTCGGCTAACCCCACTCCAAACCCAGGAACGCCTTCTCGAGCGCCTTGCGATCCCCGATGACCCCCTCGGCAAGCACCTCGTCACCAGGACCCAGAACCACGGGAATTCTCACTCCATAGAGAGACAGGAGGGTGTCATCACCGTCGACATCGATCTCCTCGATGACTACGCCCACCTTCATCGCCGCCCACTCGACCAGCGGTCGGGCGTCATTGCACAAGTGACATCCGGGACGGGTGAGGAACCGAATGGAAAAATTACTCAAGAAATCACTCTTCGTGGTCGATAGCGCGGTGCATGCAGGAAGGAGGGGACTCCGTTTCCCTCATACCTAGGGCACGTTCGTCCGAGGTGTGAACGGATAGCCTCCCAGCCCGCCCCACGGTGACGGAACCCTTCTTCATGTAGTCGGGGCCCCTGTTTACGGGGGCCTCGACAAGTTTGAAGCCCCTGAGCCACGGGTTCGCCCGATGCCGGCATACGATCCGCGGCGCGTGAGACCGGCCACCGCGATCATCATCTTGATTCTTCTCGTTCTCATCGCAGTGGCAGGACTCATTCAGCTTTGGGTGCTCTTCTCCCCGCCAGGGTGACTGACATGCCTTCGGCAAGGTTGAGGGCCTCGACCGCACGACCACCCCGAACGGCCAACGCGACCAAACCCGAGGAGTCGACGTGGAGCATTGGCTCACCGTCCTCAACATCGGAGTAGGACGTAACCCATTTGACCGAGTGCAGGGTTGACCCGATTTTCACGGTGACGGCTTCACCCGGGCTGATCCCGACAGCATCGAGGTCTTCGGGAGAAACATTCGTCTGCACGTTGCCATAACCGTCGATCCACCAAGCTTCTCCGGCGACTGTCGAATTGACGATTTCTGTGAGAGGAAGGAGCATCGGCGTGATCTCATCGCCGGCCAACGTGGGTCCAAGATCCTCGAGGGCGGCGTTTCCTGAAGCCAGAAGTGCCGCAGCCGGTGCAAACACATCTCTCCCGTGGAATGTCTCTCCGGGTGAGGGGATCATCGCCTCTGGGCTCTCAATCGAAACGATCTGAGAGGCGCCCCCGACCATGGCAACACCCGGCGAGAGAAGTCCGTTGTCGGGGCCCACGAAGAAGCCCCAGGGTGTTTTGGCCGCGATCGCCCTGCGATCGGAGCCGACACCGGGATCGACCACAGCTAGACATACCCCCTCCGGCAGATATTGAATGGCTCGGGTCAGAGAAAGCGCACCAGCTCTTACGTTTCCTCTGGGGATCTCGTGTGCGATATCGATGACCGATGACTCCGGGGCAAGCTTTGCCAGCACACCGTGAACCACTCCCACGAACTCGTCGTGATAGCCAAAGTCGGAGAGAAAACTGATCGGAAGGGACATCGCTGGCGACGGTAGTGGCCTGTAGCACAAATGGTGTGAGTGTGTCTCCGAGACATCGACGTTCGATTCGCAAGGAGGCACAACCAAGCTGCATCCGCTCGTGCGGCAAGGCAGAGGACGCCGCAGGCGACGTCGAGGGCCGGAGAGACGCCGCAATCACTCGTAAGTGGGACCAAACCTGGTGTGTCGTGGAAATGACGTCCGCGTACCGGCCCTATATTGCCGGAATGACCGAATTCTCATATGACGACCTGGCCCAGGACGTCGCAACAAGCAACGTCTCGATGCTGATCGGAGGCCTGGACACCGGCAAGACGACCCTCGCTCTCCAGGCCGTGCGTCTAGCGCTTGCTTCCGGGCGGACACCCGTCATCGTCGATGCCGACGTTGGGAACTCGACCATCGGTCCACCAGCGTGTGTAGGGATGAAAGTATTCAACTCGCTGGATGACCTCGAAAAACTCGACCAGCCCGACGGACTCCACTTCGTCGGCACCGTGACGCCGTCACGGTTGGTCCTCCAGCACGTCGTCGCCACGGCTGTGATGGTCGAAAGGGCAAAGCAGGTCGGAGATGTCGTGATCATCGATACGACGGCGGTGGCGTCAGGTGTGTCCGGTGAGACTCTCAAGTACCACAAGTCGGAGCTCTGTCGACCCGAAAAAATCATCGCCCTTCAGCATGGGGAGGAGATGGAGCCCGTTGTCGGCATGCTGCGACGGTTTCTCGGCATAGAAGTGATCACCGCACCTACCGACCCGGCTCTCCTTCCGATGACACCCGACGGACGAGCTCGCAAACGCGCGGACGGCTTCGCGGCAGCACTCCAGCCGCCTCTGGACCGATGGAAAGTGCGCCCAACCGTTTTCGCTCCGACCGTCCCGGTCGGCCTCAATCTTGGGAGGCTCGAGGGTGTCCTCGTGGGTGTCCAGGGCTCGGGAGGCGGTTGTCTGGGGCTTGGTGTCCTGGACCATGACGACGGCATACTGCGGGTGATGACCAATGTCGGTGAAGGCATGACCGGGCTCCGGCTCGGTTCTATGCGCCTCGACACCAGCACATACGCATCGACGATGGTCAGCCTTCGCGAGGTCATGTTCGGCGTGTAGCGTCCCCCCAGTCCGCTCCCTTTTCCCTTTCCGCCCTGGACGGTTGGCGTTGCTGAGGTTGTGCTTGGTCGAGCTGCCACCACGGATTGGTTCGCCCGAAGGTCTTCATCGCTCATAGCCCCAACTCGGGGGCGATTCAAACGACCATCGACCCCAGCGCAACGATCCACAGAAGGCTCTCGAGTGCCAACGCTCGCGTGAATGGCTTGACGCCGGCAGCCGCCCGGGGTGCATCACCGGTCTCGATCCCCCCTTTGATCTCATTCCAGGCCGGACGGGCCACAAGAGCTCCGATGATGAGTATCCCAATCGCAGCGGCAAGTCCGAAATAGATCCACACGGAGGTTTCAGCAAACCCAGTCGTCAGCGCGATCAGACCGATACCGCTGAGCACGGTGCCCGAACCCGACAGGATTCCAAGCCGTTCAGCCCGATGCATCCGTCGGATCAAGCCTTCACCATCAGTCATCACGTGAACAGATTGTCTGACATCCCGAGGAATGAGGAGCTTATGACCAAACCAGGCGGCCGCGAACAGGATGTGAATGACCTTGGTGGCGACCAGCATCCAGCCAACGCTACCGCGTGGCAGGAACCGGTCCCGGGTCGTCGCCTGCTTCGACCCGTCTTGATCTTGTGACAGGAGCGAGGAGGCTTGCCGGTCCGGTTACTCCAACCCGGTTCCGATTGACACGATATCGATGGCATCGAGGTCCGACGATGCTGAACAACATCGGTTTCTGGCCATTACCGGAGCATGCGTCTATTGAGCTGTCGTGTTGCGTAGCCGTGATTAGACCCCTGTCAATGAATGGTGAGACCCAGCTCCAAACTTCAAGGAAAAAGCGCATCTCGCCGATAACCCCTCCATGCTGGGGAAACGAAAATGGCTACCGATTGTTCTGCTTGCCTCATTGGCAACAGTCAGTCTCGGTCTGTCGGCCGTCGCCGATTCGGCGTCTGAGGCCGGCTTTCTCGCGAAGATCAACGCCTCCCGCGCCGCCAATGGTCTCGCCGCGCTGAGTGTCGACGGTGGTCTGCGTAATCACGCTCGTAATCACACCCAGGACATGATCGACGCCGACGAGATCTACCACTCGTCCAGCGATGAGCTGAAGGCGGCGGCAGGCAGTGGCTGGTCGAAGCTCGGGGAGAATGTCGGGCGGGGGGGAACGGTGGATTCGCTTCACAAAGCATTCATGGACTCGGCCGGACACAAGGCCAACATCCTCGGTGACTACAACTACGCGGGGATCGGCACGGCGAGCAGCGATGGCGTTCTCTATGTGACAGTCGTATTCATGAAGAAGGGCGGCGGGTCGACAACCACCACCACAGCACCGGCCGCGACCACCACGACCAAGGCGGAGTCGACCAACACCACAAAGCCCAAGACCACCACCACCACCACCACCACGATTCCGCCGACCACTACCACGACAACACTGATAGTGGGTCCCGACAAGCCGGTGACTCCCGGGGAGTCCTGCCTGGTCGCAACGCGCTTCTGGTGGATGTGTCACGACTGAGTACCTGAGGCGGGCCTGTCCTCAGACGGCAAAACGCCCCAGTGACCTTCCGGAGCATCCTCCGCACTTCCCCGAACGGACGCTTCTCCCGATTGCCTCTAGGGCGTTCGCAGGACCAAATCTACGACAAACCGGAACTCGGTTCAATGACCTCGAATGTGATCTAACACAGCGCCAAGCAACGTAGCCAAACGCCGTTGGTTGATATTGTGGAGCGCAAACCCTAGTTACCAACAGGATTCGGGGTTATCAACAGGCCTTGTCCACAGGGGTGTGTTCACAAGTTTCTAACCCGAATTTTCGCGATTAGGGAAGCCTGCCCTGATCATCGCTCGAAAGGCCACCTCCACCATCTCGTAGACCTCTCCCAGCACGAGATCGAGTTCTTCGAGCGTCACCTGACCGGAGGCGAGCCGGCCACGCACGACAACGGCACCCTCCTTGTCGACGGCAAAGAACGCTCGCCATGACCTCGCGTTCCGGACCAGCGCCTGACGATGAACATCAGCGGGGGCGAGCGGTGCCGGCATGATGTAAGCCTCGAACTGAAGGCTGCGGTCGCCAACATCAAACCAAACCGTCGTGGCGTCGCGCACTTCTTGCCTCATCCGAACAGCCCACCTGCCCTCCACGTCTTCGGCGTACTCGACGTGGGACTCGGAGTCTTCGAGCCAGAGTTGTATGCGACGTTCGAGGATGCGCCTCAAACGAACTCCAACTCCAACCGGGACTCGGTCGACCCCACGACCTCTCCTCCCCCGACCACATCGGGGCGACCGACCTTCTCGAGGTACATGGCTGCCGGTCTTGACAACTCATCCACCGCATCGAGAGCGGCGACTGCGGCCACCTCAGCAACGTCCATCAACCCATCCCAGCTCTTGGCCGCTACTCCCAAGCGACTGCCGACAGAAACGCCGATGCAGCCTTGGGCACCTCCCTTGGCCACTGCGTTGATAGCCGTGGCGATCAGGGAGTCACCTTCGCCATTGCTCGCGATGAGGGCCGGATAACGGTGCATCACGGCTCGAACCTCATCGAAAGCAGGTTCTGCTGCGAATCGTGCGAATAGGAGTGACATGGCGCGGGCGGTCGTTCTCAGAACCGGAGCGCCACATCCATCGACCCCCAATGGTTCGACCGGGTGCTCTCCAAGCTCCGAGACAACCGCGACGATCCGCCTTTGCAGCGGGTGTTCAGGTGTGAGATAGGTGTCGGTGGGCCATCCCTGAGCGACGCAAGCACGGAGAAACCCTGCGTGCTTTCCCGAACAGTTGTGCCAGATCCTGCGAGGAGACCTCTCTCCGGTACGCACCCGATGGCGAGCAGCTTCACCCGATATTGGCCAATCTGGAGGTGTCCGCAGATCCCTAGCGCTGAGTCCGGCCCTGGCCAGCACCGAGTCGACAATCGCCACGTGAACAGGCAGGCCACGATGTGAGGCCGCCGCCATCGCGAGTTGGATGGGCTCTAGCCCGGCTCCTGACATCTGCGAGACATATGCCTGAAAGGGTTTGGCCGACGAACGTAGATAGAAGGGTCGATCGATGTCGCCGGACCAGGCGACCAGTGAGCCGTCCGGACGGGAAATGGCCACGACACCGTCGTGGGTTGTCTCGACAAGACCTGATCTGACCCGGGCGGCGAGCAAGGTCAGCCGGGGACCGTCGCCTCGCCCTGCTCGCTCCGGTAGCGGTCGACTATCTCATTCTGGAGGGTGTCGATCGCCGAGTGGAGTTGCTTACGCTGGTTGGACATCTCGGTCTCAACCTCATGAAGCCGATCCAGGGCCTCCCTGATCTCGTCGTCAGACAAGTCCGGAAGTTGGGTGAGAACACCGTCGTCCATGATCTTGTCGATCAGTCGGCGCCCGGTCTTCGAGGGAATCGGCGGCATGATCTCGATGCGTTTCAGGTTGGGTTCCTCGCCGAAGACCATTCCACTGGCGAGGATCTCGGGCAATGCCTCGAGCAGGGTCCGCTCCTCTTCCCCGCCACGACGACGCAACTCGAAATTGAGAAGATCCATCCGCCCGTGGAGCAGACGGCGGTAGTACGAAATTTGAGACTCGACGTCCTCAGCGGTGTGGCGTCTTTGTCTCAGTTCCTTCAACTCGAGCCCGGACAGGTTGCCCGCGTACTCATCCTCGAGGACGATGTCGATGCGGCGACGCTTGTCGTTCACGCCGCCAGGTTACTTGCAGGCTCCGGCCAGGGTGGGATAGGGGTTCACCGCTGCTCCGCCCCTTCCGCCGGGATGGAGCTCGAAGTGGACGTGAGGGCTGCTGCCCGTGGCATTGCCACTAGCGCCGTTGAAGGCAATTGTTTGTCCTTGACTCACGCTTTGGCCGCTGGAGACATTCCATCCGGCTAAGTGGGCGTAATAGTAGGCGACACCGTTGTTGGCTGTCAGCCAGACCGTCTTTCCCCCCAGACCCCGGTTGCCCACCCAGACAGTTCCTGATGCAACCGCATAAACCGGCTCATTGAATGCAGCAAACAAGTCGGTCCCCTTGTGTGACCTGCCACCTGAGCGTGGCGCGCCCCACGTGTCTCGGAAAGACGTCCGGCCCGGGGTCATGGGGCAGATGAACGGCCCGACCTGAACCGAACCGGCAGCACGCTGGCGAACCGCCTGACGGGCCGCCGCCTGCTCGATCTCGTATTGCTTTTGCAGCTCTTTGCATCGTCCGCTCAGCTTTGCATAGGAAGCCTGCTCACGCTCCATCGCCCCTTCCTGGATGCCCCTGAACTCGAAGGCTTGGTCTTCTGCGATCTTGAGGGCATCGTGGTTCTCATCCAGCTCCTCCTGGAAACGGCCAAGCTCACCTTTGGCAGCGATCAGGTCGTTGATCGATTCTTTTCCACCAACAGTTGCGGTACTGAGGAACTCTGACGTCGTCAGGAACTCGTCTACCGAGGAGGCGCTGAGAATGATGCCTGGGTTAGAGAAGCCCCCCAACATGTAGAGCTGGACCGCCTGCTCTTCGATCCTCTCTTGGTTAGCGACGAGATCCTCAGAATGGCTGTCGACCGATCCCTGGATCCGACGTTGCTTGCCCTCGAGAGTGTCGACCTCAACCAGAACACCCTCATATTTGAGTGCGGCATCATCGAAGTCGGCACGGGCCAGCCTGTACTCGGTGAGTTGCTCGCGGGAGTCCTCACAGGCCGCATCGACCTGTGACCTTGTGACCGCATAGATGGGCAGCGGGAATAGAGAAGCCACCAGCGCGACCAGGGTGATGAGCAGAAGAGCGCGATAATGCGCCTTCAGGGCAATCATTGGGGCCAAATGGTAACCAGGGGTTGAAGCTTGCAGTAGTTGGTGCCCCCTCAACCTCCCTCAACCACGACAACCGCAATATGGGTCGGAAGAGGAGACATCATTGGCCGATACGGCCTCGCCGGAGCGGTCGACTTCTCGGGTTATCCGCAGGGCACCGTAACGATTGACCTCATCGGCGGCCTCATCCTGGGCGTCCTCATCGGTCCCTGGGGATTCCGTGTCGACAACAGCACTGGTATCGGGACTGTGTTTGGTGGATTCACGACATTCTCGAGCTCTACGACCGTTGTGGTCGACCTCGGTGCCGTCTTTGCCAGGGTCATGACCGAGCGAGACGCCACTAGAGAATCACTTGGATCAACGGGTAGTAGATCGCAGCCGCAAGAACGACACCATCCAGAGCCGTCAGGACGCCGGGAGAGCGCTCGGTGAGCGTCACTCGTCCCGTCCGCAGCATCGAGGACAAACCGTGCCCAGCGACCAACGCCACGGCAACACCGAGACCCACCAAGAGATAACCAGCGACATCAAGGTCCCAGAAGGCCGCGGCACCTACGGCCGCCAAAACTGCTGTGATGGCCGTCGTGGAAAACGGATCGAGGAATGGGATAGCCGGCATCCGGACCACCAGGGCACCAAGCAAGACGCCAACAACCACTGCAACAAGGAATACATCCACTGCACTGTCGTCAGGCGAGAAGCTTGATCGGGACAGGACCATCGACCCGGTCGCCAGACCTGCAAGCAGGCTGACAAGCAGTGTTGGGGCGTAGACATCGACGGTGCGATAGTCGGCAAATACCACTGACCAGCCAAGCACAACCGCCACGGCAAACGCCACCGTGAGGCCATACCCGGCACCGCCAAGGATATGAGCCGAGAGAGCGCCCGCAGCCGCGGTGGTCGTAATGGCCAGAGGGGACAGCAGGCGACCTCGCGCGGCAAACGCTGCAGATAGATCGAGCGCCCATGCGGCGGCGATCGCCACCAGCGCCGCCGCCCAGATCTCCTGGCTTTGGGTGTTGGCGAAAACGCCCACGATCAGAACGCTGAGCGGCAGATATACCAGCAGGTCGACGAGGGCGAGTGTTGCCGGTTGGCTGCCTCCAGAGACGGGAGGCAGTAGAACTACTTCGTCGGACTCGATCACGGAGTCCTCCAATGCTGCCTCCTCACCATTGAGCCACACCCGAGATGTCTCAACAACGCTCTCGAAATCGGGCCCGAACTTCTCATTGGCCCTGTCTATGACACCGCCAACGGTCGCCGCGGGGATGTCGACCCGGGCGGTCCCGGCGATCTCGCGAAGGCTTGCGAACAGTCGAAGCTTGGCCATACGGGTCGAGCGTAAAGACTCGAGGGCCGTCCTTGCAGGGATTTGCCTACCCTCGCCCAATGGACGAAGCACCATTTGTCGCCGTTGACGTCCCGCTTCTCGGCCACGAGCGTCACAAGAACTGGGCGAAAGTGGTTGACTCTGTCGACACCAACAAGTCTTCCGGGTGGGCCTACGACGGCGCATTCGTAAGTGTTGGAGGCATCCAGGATGTACCGGTCGGATCGGTCCTCCTCGTCTACGGGGAGAAGGGATCCAGGGCAAACCCTCAGATTCTCGCCCGTGTCTACACCGTCAACGCCGACTCCACCCTCACCCATGAAGCCGAGGCCAAGGGAAAGGCCTGGGCCAGGACCTTGCGCGACCCGATCGAGCGGTGCCTCGGAATGGAGCGCGACACGCCCGACTTGTCCTATTTGTCAGATGAGATGCTCGCGGACGAGATGCGTGCCAGAGGATGGAAGGTGGAGCGGCCGTGAAGGCGATCGTTGTAGATAGAGGCGGAGGCCCCGAGAAGTTGGTCCTCACCGATGTCCCGGACCCAAATCCCGGAGTGGGAGAACTGGTTGTCGAAGTGGCCGCAGCCGGCCTCAACTTCATCGACACATACCACCGCGGTGGGCTCTACCCCATGGACTTCCCCTTCACTCCCGGTCTCGAAGGAGCGGGGGTGGTCGTCGAAGTCGGTGAATCGGCTGGTGGTTTCTCCATAGGCGATCGCGTCGGGTGGACCAATGTCATCGGCAGCTATGCGGAGAAAGTCGCGCTGCCCATGGACAAAGCCATTCCCATCCCGGAAGATGTCGACGAATCCACAACAGCGGCCATTCTTCTTCAAGGGATCACCGCTCATTACCTGGCCACCGACACCTACCCACTCACCCCAGGTGATCGTTGTCTGATCCACGCCGGCGCAGGTGGTGTCGGTCTGCTCCTGACCCAAATCGCCAAGTTGTATGGCGCCGAGGTGATCACGACGGTGGGGACTGACCAAAAGGCTCAGCTCAGCAAGGATGCGGGGGCCGACCATGTCGTGGTGTACACCCGCGAGAACTTCAAGGATGCGATAGAAACGGCTTACGGGCCCCACCCGCTCCACGTGGTCTACGACGGTGTCGGAGCGACCACCTTCGACGCCAGTCTCGATCTCCTCCGTCCCAGGGGAATGATGATCACGTACGGCAATGCCTCCGGACCCGTGCCGGAAATATCGCCCCTGACCCTGGCGCAAAAGGGCTCACTGTTTCTCACCCGACCCACGATGACGAACCACCTACAGACGAGGGAAGAGTTGCTGAGCCGGGCAAACGCGCTCTTTGAGTGGATCGCCGGAAGGCAACTCGAGGTGCGGATCGGTGCTGAGTATCCACTCCGGCAGGCGTCTGAGGCCCATCGGGCCCTGGAGGGTCGTGAAACCACCGGCAAGGTGTTGATCAGGCCCTAGGTTCGAGAGAGTCGAACACACCGCGAATGATCCCACCATGGTTGGCAACATCGGACACCCCATTGAGGCCCACTCGAAAAGGCTGAGCACGCCCGGCTCAGCCCAGCTTTGGCTCGACCTCTCGGAGAGAGCAGACAGGACGGCCGCACAGCTGAGATCGGACGCCAGATAGGTCCCGGCCCTCACCCCAACCGTTGCTCAGCCGGCCAAACCGCACCCGCTCCTCCAAGTTGTCTCTTATGCTCGCCTGGTCGGCGAGTAGGGGCCCGGTAATGGATGGTCGTCGGATAGTCATGACGTTGGCGTTTTATCCACGGGGTGGATCGGCGCAGGTGGTGCGTTATCTGGGCGGAGCTCTGGAGACACTGGGGCGGACGGTAACGGTGTGTTGTGGGTCGCTGGGGCCACCGGGATCTTCCGCTCATGCGGCGACGTTCTTCGCGGGCCTCGACGTGCAGGCACTTGACTTCACCGAAGCGGCGGCATGGTTCGATCAGGGACGGGACCCGATGGCCGCACCGGTGCCCTTCCCCCCGTCGTTTGAGGATCGACCCGACGTGCCCGACCGGGTGTTCGCCTCCTTGGACGATGACGTCTACCGGCGTCAGGTAGCGGTATGGCAGTCCCTGCTCGAACGGGTGGGGTTACCGGACCTGTATCACATAAATCATCTGACTCACGTCAACGATGCGGTGTCGGCTGTTGGTGCTCGGCCCACTGTTGTCCACCTGCATGGCACTGAGCTGAAGATGCTCGCCAAGATCCGTCTCGGCGGTGGGGAGCGATGGAAGCATGCGGCCGAGTGGGATCAGCGTCTGGTGAGGGCCGGCCGTCGGGCCGATCGTCTCGTTGTCATCTCACCGACAGACCGGCAGCTGACAATCGACCTGTTGGGGGTGGCCCCTTCGCTCATCGAAGTGGTGCCGAACGGGGTTGATGTCACCAGGTTCGCACCCGTCCACTTGACGAGAAGCGAACGGTTGGTCCAGTGGCGTCAGTGGCTGGTGGACGAGCCGCGAGGGTGGGATGAAAACGGCCAGCCGGGCACGATCCGCTACTCGGACAACGAATTAGAGCGTCACTTCTTGGACCCGAAGACGGGCGAGCTGCTCCCGGTGCTGCTGTTCGTCGGCCGCTTCCTGAATTTCAAACGGGTCCCATTGCTCGTCCGCGCCTACGCCGCAGTGCGGGAGGCGCTGGGACCTTGCCCGCCTCCGTTGGTGATCTGGGGAGGCTATCCCGGCGAGTGGGAAGGCGAACATCCCCACACGGTGGCTACCACGATGGGAGTCGACGGTGTCTTCTTCGTCGGCTGGCGGGGACATGAGGATCTCGCTGTCGGGTTCAACTGTGCCGACATATTCGTGGCACCTTCGGTCGATGAGCCGTTTGGCCAGGTCTACCTGGAGGCCATGGCATGTGAGCTCCCGGTAATCGCCACCGACTCGGGAGGTCCCCAATCGTTCGTCAACACCGACCCGGCTCGGCCGAACGGCTGGCGGGTCTCACCAGACAACGAAACCGAACTTGCCGACGCCATCGTCGAGGCGGCGTCCAGCGAGTCCACTCGACTTGAGCGAGGGCGCAACGCCCGACAGCTGATCGAAAGCCAATACGACTGGCGGCACATCGCCCGGCAAATCGACCGAATCCATGACGACCTACTCACCTAGTCCTTTCCATGGCGGGCCGGTCCGATGCGTCCGCTGACGTTCTGGGCTGCTGCTGATTGTGCCGATCCTGGGGTTGCGGTGCTGGAGACCTCGTCCCCCAACTACCCGAGTCCGGGGGCACCGGCATACGCGGAAAGGACGGGTTGGCCTCCGAGGTGGACATAGAGGACCCTGGACCCGGGCGGGATCTCGCCGGACCGAATCATGCCGATGAGTCCGGCCATCGATTTCCCTTCATAGACGGGGTCAGTGAGCATGCCCTCAGTTCGGGCTGCCAGGTGGATGGCGTCGATGGTTTGCTGGTCCGGTACTCCGTAGGCGGGGCCTTGGTACCCCGCTACCACAATGATCTCGTCATCTCGAAGCTCCCGGTCGACACTGATCATCTTGGCGGTGTTGTTGGCGATACGGGTGACCTGATCGGTGGTCTGGCTCAGTGTCGCTGAGGCGTCGATGCCGATGACTCGGCGATCGTTGCGATCCTCGAGCGCGAAGCCGGCGATCATGCCGGCGTGAGTCGACCCGGTCACGGTGCACACGATGATGTGATCGAAGAAGACGTCGTGTTCGATTTCCTGAGCGGCAACCTCGAGTGTCCAGTTGGCGAAGCCGAGACCACCAAGTGGGTGATCGGATGCTCCGGCAGGTATCGAGTAAGGCGTGCCCCCGGCGGCTTCGACCGACTCGATGGCGCTTTTCCAGCTGTCGCGGATGCCGATATCGAAGCCTGCGGGGTCTATGCGGATGTCGCCACCCATGATGCGGGTGAGTTGGATGTTGCCGACTTTGCCGTAGGCCATGTCGGGCCAGTCGACCCAGCCTTCCTGCACCGTGACGGCCTTCATGCCGAGGTGGCAGGCGACTCCGGTCACCTGTCGGGTGTGGTTCGACTGGATTCCGCCTATCGACACCAGTGTGTCGCAGCCCTGGGCAAGGGCTTCTGCGACGAGGTATTCGAGCTTTCGGACCTTGTTCCCACCGAAGGCGATGCCGGAATTGCAGTCCTCGCGTTTGGCCCAGATCTCGACCTTTCCACCGAGGGCTTCACTCAGACGTGGGAGAGGGTGTGTGGGCGAGGGCCCGAAAAGAAGGGGAATGCGTGGAAAATCGTCGAGGCTCATTTTGGATCCCGTCGCAGAATCGGTGGTTATCCGAATCCAATCACCCGACGCCGACCCTAGGCCACTGATCCATGGAGCGCCAGCCGGGCATCGCCGGCGTACCCCTCCCCCTGTCGGTCACCATTACGGGTTGCGAGCCGAGGTTTCCGTGATGAACTCCACTATTTCTCGCGCTGACTGCCTGATCTCCTCGCCAAAGAGGAAGGTGAGGTGGTTGCCATCGATCTCGACCAGTCTTCCATCACTGAGACCAGCAATCATCCTCCGAGCCTGATCGGCCGCGAGAAGCGGCGGGGATCCCGGGGGCCCAAAGGGGCGAGTTGCTCGAATCACAAGCACCGGAACCTCGATGCGCTCCAGGTACTCGATCCAGGGGACACCGATTATCCCTGTGACGGCTTCCTCGATGTGATTGGGATTGGATCTGGACTGGACCGTCCCGTCGTCGTTCTCTCTCACGTCCGCCCGGTAGTAACTCTCAATCTCCGGATTCCACCAATCCTCGAAGTAAGGCTGTTGTTTTACGGTATCGATGTAGTCCTCCCACGATGGGAGGACCCGACCGAGTCTCTCCATCGATGGCCTGATCTGTTCCAGGATCGCCTCGTCGACTTCGATCGGCGCATCCATGATGACGCAACGCCTGACTCGCTCAGGATGATGAGCGGCGATGTGATAGGTGAGAAGCCCTCCAAAAGAGTGGCCACCGATGAACGCCCGGTCGAGCCCGAGATGATCGAGAAGTCCGAGAATGTCGGCGGCGTGGTCTTCCATTGCGTAACCAGTATCCGGCTTGTCACTCAACCCACGTCCTCGCAAATCCACCGCGATGAGCCGGACCTCCAAACCGAGTGCCTTCGCCAGACCATCGAAGCTGTGGGCGTTGGCGGTCAACCCGTGGGTCATGACGAGAATCGGGCCGTTGCCGCCATGATCGATGTAGTGCAGCCTGATTCCGTTGGTGTCGATGAATTCACTAATCATGTCTGCTCCTCGGGTGACAACCTAAGACATATCGACCTCCCAGAGCCTGGGGCACCCCGGGCTCTCTTGAAGGACTCGAGAGAAAAACTCAATCCCATCTCGCCAGCCTGACCCTCAACGACCCACCAGATCTACGGCATCAGCCACCACTCCCGGTGACTGGAGATGGGCCTTCCAGACATCGACCTCCGAAACCGTGATGTCCGGTAGCTGTTGTCTCACTCTTTCCACCGAGTCGAAGGGCACATTGCCATCTCGACTCCAGACGCAAACCACGGGCACGCTCATACCCGACAGATCTGACGGCACCAACGAGGAGGGCTGCGTGCGCAGGAACGATCTGATCGAATCAGTCGACCCCCTGATGGCTATCTCACGCGCTGTGATTTGATTCTGATTGGGGCACCAGCCACCGTCGGCGCAGTTCGGCGTCCAGATGTCCGTTGCGAACCTGCCACCAGTCTCGAACGTAAGGGTCCACCGCCCGACCCACCCAGGCCAAGCGTTCGATCGTCGGGCGACTTCGAGTCGAGGGTTCTTGAAGACCGCTCATTTGATCAACACGATGTGAACATGTTTGGGTCCGTGAACTCCAAGGGTGAGTTGCTGCTCTATGTCGCCGGTGCGACTGGGCCCGGTAATCACCACCAGATTTGCGGTGTTTGCAACGCTTTCCGGGAATTTGTGGGCCCAATGGACCAGGGTTCGCTCCATCAAAATCAGATCCAGGAGGGCCACATGGACCTCGGGCACGAGGCTGGCCATTCTCGGTCTTCCCGGTCGATGTTCGAGCACGACACTGCCACTCTCGGCGAGACCGGCTGTGGCTCCGGTGACGCCCAGATCCAGGTCGCGATACCCCAACTGATGCTCCATCCTGGTCTCGACAGGCACCTCCCCTTCCACCCTTGTCAGACCCGCCGCGGTGAGAGCCGAAGCCACACCGGAGGCAGGAAGATCCTCCCATGCCATGAAGGATCTGCATTGATGCCCTGCGGCGATCCCGGCCACAGCTCTAGGCACCCCGTGTCGTCCGACCGGCCCATGAACCACGGCGTCCACGTCCTGGGCCCGTTCCCGGAACAGTGTCTGAAGATCTTCATCTTCCAAGTCGGGCAAGCGGTCGGGGATACCCAACACCTCCGGCAGGACGGCGGTCATAGCCGACCGTCCGACTCTGGCGAGAAAGACATCACGATCCACGGTTGGTCCTCCACCATTCAGCGAACGACTCCGAGGCGGGACGTGGCAAGTCACGAAATTTCGTCCACCCTCTCCCCGGACCTGGGATCCGGCGCAGCCAGCCACCTGACGCCAAGGGGGCGCTCAGACGCGAAGCCCACTTCGTCGCCCTCCGCCATTTCTGAGGGTCCGTCGTCGTTCGGGCGTATCGGCTCATGCCTTTGTTGAGCCAACCCGGCAGTCTGCCCTCAGAAGCGGCACGTTCCCTCAGCTGGAGAAGCATCGAAGGGATTTGGATACGTATCGGGCACACTTCCTCACAGGCTCCGCACATGGTTGATGCGTAAGGCAACTCCCACCAGGGTTCCATTCCGTGCAAGCCGGGAGTGACAATCGAACCGACTGGTCCCGAGTACACGGTGCCGTAGGCGTGACCTCCGACGGTCTGAAAGATGGGGCAGACATTGAGACAGGCGCCACATCGGATACAGGCCAGGATCTCCGCGGTGGGACCGCCCAAGATCTCTGAGCGACCGTTGTCTATGACGACGACGTGTGACTCTTCGGGGCCGTCGGGATCGCCCTCCCTCCTCGGGCCGGTGATGACGCTGGTGTAAACGGAAAGCCTCTGCCCGGTGGCAGAGCGGGCTAGAACCTCCAGCACAACGGTGGCGTCCTCCCAGCTCGAGACGATCCTCTCCATGCCCATCAGAGCGATGTGAACTCTCGGAGCCGTCGTGGTCAGCCGGCCGTTTCCCTCGTTGGTGACCAGGACGACCGACCCTGTCTCGGCGATGGCCATGTTCACGCCGGAGATACCCGCGTCCGCACTGAGAAAGATCTCCCTGAGATGGGCTCTGGCGATCTCGTTGAGCTCTGTCGGATCGTCGGTGTACTCGACACTCAGCTTCTCGGAGAACAGTTCACCGATGTCCTGGCGGGTCATGTGGAGTACGGGAGCGATGATGTGACTGGGCGTGTCGCCGGCAAGTTGCACGATGAACTCCCCGAGATCGGTCTCGACCACCTCCAGACCGACGCCTTCGAGGTGGTGGTTGAGCTCGATCTCCTCGGAGACCATCGACTTCGACTTCACCACGAGACTGGAGTCCGACTGTTGGAGGATTTCGGCCACGATCCGATTCGCCTCGTCGGCATCGGCTGCGAAGTGCACTGTGCCGCCAAGAGCGGTGACCTGATCTGCGAATTGACCTAGAAGCCGGTCGAGATGACTGAGGGAGTGAAGACGGATCGCCCGCGCCCTATCGCGCAATTCCTCCATGATGGGGAACTCGGCCACGACGCGATCTCTTGCGTCATTGAAGTGCCGTATCCCCTTGACGACCGCAGCGGCCTCTTTACTGCCGAGGAGGGCGTCGGCGCGAGTGACGAAGCTGACCGGCTGGCTCATATGTCACTGCCTGCCAATAGCTCAGCAATATGCTTGACCACCACTTTGGATCCTCTACGTCGAAGACCTCCCTCCAGGTGCATCAGACATGAGACATCGCCCGCCACGAGTGTGTCGGCGCCGGACGCCTCAACCCGATCGAGCTTCTCATCCATGATTGCAGCGGAGATGGCCGGCATCTCGATCGAGAAGAGACCCCCAAAACCACAGCATTCCTTGTCACCGTCGAGGTTCACACGGTCGACCCCCTCCAGCAATCGGTCAGCCTGGGCTTCCAACCCGAGCCCTCGCAGACCATGACATGAGTAGTGATAGGCGACCGAACATCCGTCACATGAGGCGGATGCGTCAACACCGAGATCGTCAATGAGAAACTGAGTGAGTTCGCGGGTCCGACCCGCCACCCGGTCTGCCTGATCGGCTCGATCGGTTCCTTCGAAAAGCTCGATGTAGTGGTGGGCAATCATCTGGGTACACGATCCGGACGGGACCACGATCGGACCCTCCGTGACGTCGAGGACATCAAGGGTGTGAGCAGCCATTTCTCGCGCCTGATCGGTGAGACCGACATTGAAAGCAGGCTGTCCGCAGCAGGTTTGACCCTCGGGAAAGTCCACCCGGCAACCCGAATTCTCGAGAACCGCCAGGGTGGCACGACCCACCTGGGGTGCTAATACATCAACCAGGCAGGTGACAACAAGCTGGACTTGCGGCCATTCCATAGGGCATGCACGTTACGCCTTGCGCTCGTTCACGGCCTTCAATGCCTCCAGATACCGCTCCACCATCGCCACATAGGCCTTGGTCCCATCCTTGAAGTCGTCACTGATGTCCCGATATCGGCGCCGCAATGCGAGGGCGGCGAACTTGGCCCCGCTGAGGTAGTACTCGAGGCCCGCGCCCGGGATCGCCGTCTTCCCCGGCTCGACCGGGCCATGCTCAACCGCCAGCTGCGAGGTCGGATCGAGACCCAAGGCCCCGAGCTCTTCGAGAACCAGATCCTCATCGGGTCTGTCGGCGTAGTCCTTGCCGACAAACCGGAACACAATCTCCCCGTCGGGCGAGATGATCACGACACCCGGCCGCGATATCAGTCTCGGATCGTTCTCGTCGGCGAACCTCAGCGGAGTTATTGCCTGATCCCTTTCAACATCGGAAAGGATCGGGAAAGGGAGGGCCAGCTTTTCCATCACAGCAGCGTTCTGACCGGGCGAGTCGGCGCTCAGTCCGAACACTCTGGCGCCTCGCTCCAGAAATTCACCCTGTCGCTGGGCCATGACGGCCAACTGGCCGTGGCAGTACGTTCAGAAGTCGCCCCGGTGAAAGGTGATCACGGCCGCGGCGTCGAGATGATCGGACAGCGTCCACGGTTTGCCGGCGGCGTCCAAGACTGTGAAGTCGATTGCCAACTTGCTTCCCTCCTCGGGTATGAGTCCCCATTGTTAGCGTGCTCGGACTCATGTTCATTCCCGCCGTCGAAGGATCGCCATGACCGAACTTCTGCTTCCCAACCTGAGGCCCTGGCCAAGTGTGGACCGATCGGCGAGATCCATGGTGATCCGCAGAGGGAGAGGCGTGGCTCGAGAAGGTGCCCTCGTTTGACCGCCTCCCGCTGGTTCATCCCGTTTGGCGGCCGTGAACTTCCCAGACGTCTGGTGAACCTTGTTGTCGGCCTCGTCATCTTCGGGGCGGGCATCGGATTGATGCTCCAGTCCGGTCTTGGTGTCCCGCCCTGGGATGTACTTCATCAGGGGCTCGCTGTTCGATTCGGCCTCACCGTTGGGGTCTGGTCGATCATCATCTCGTTCGTAGTCCTCCTGTTCTGGATTCCGCTGAGGGAGCCCTACGGGATTGGAACCGTTCTCAATGCATTGATCATCGGGGTGATGATCGATGTGACAGCCGTTGTGGTGCCCGAAGCCGGAAACACCGTGGTGGCGATTCTCATGCTCGGGTCCGGGATTCTGTCGATCGGCTTCGCGTCCGGCCTCTACATCGGGGCCAATCTCGGGCCCGGCCCCCGTGACGGGCTGATGACCGGAATCGCCCGGAAGGGCCCGTCGATCCGTTTGACCAGGTCGATACTCGAGATCGTGGTGCTGATCGCTGGATGGCTGCTCGGTGGCACATTCGGGATCGGAACCATCGCCTTTGCCCTGCTGATCGGACCGTTGGTTCAGTTTTTTCTGCCTCGCTGGACTATCGACGCGGGTCGTCGGGTCGACGGTTGGGAACACCCTGCTCGCTGAGCCTAGGTTCCCCGGACATCGACTTTCGGCCTGGAGACAAGGTTGGCTAAAAGGGAGTCCCGGACTGACGATGAGCAACCGGAGAGGGGCCCTCGGGCTTCGCCGTCAGGTTTGTCCCATGGAACGACCCGATTGGTTCGTCGAGGACCCGATGTTGCACGGACCGGAGAAGAGGAAGTGGGGAGCATTCTCACCTACCGCCGCACCTACATCCTCCGTCACGCCGGTCATTCCTGGCAGGGACGATGTCGGCCGGAGGCGTCGTTCATGATCCGCTACTGGTGGGACAACTTGGTTTGAGGACGAAACCCGCGAAAACTGATCAGCCACCCGACTAGCTGAACCCGTGGCACCCATATATGGTGCCGTCACTTCCCCAGAGCACCCGTTTCGGCGTCCGCTTCCCCGCCTGGATGGCCGTTTTGGCTGTCTGAGCACGCACTACGGGCTGTGGATAACTCGGTTCTTGACGAGTTGCAGGCTTGTAATTACAGTGTTGGAGTCCATACCAGATGTAGGTGGACACTTCCCCGCACACCACAACATCTAGTGGTGGGAGCTATAGATGGACGTGTTCTCGGTCTTCGGTGCCGAAACAAGAGAAGTGCGGAGGAGGCACAACAGATGAGCGAAGGCCTACGGATAACCCGTCGCTTTACCGAGGCCGGTAACGACCCATACGACCGACTGGAGTGGTCGACTCGTGACTCCAGAATCACCAACCCCGACGGCTCTGTTGTCTTTGAGATGACCGACGCCGAGATCCCGTCTCAGTGGAGCCAGGTCGCCTTGGACATCATGGTGTCCAAGTACTTTCGCAAGGCCGGAGTCCCCCAGTACGACGAGGACGGAACCCAACTCTTCGACGACGAAGGCCGACCGCTGACCGGTCCGGAGCACTCCGCCAAACAGGTCTTCAATCGTCTCGTCGGCACATGGCGGCACTGGGGGGAGAAGGGGGGCTACTTCGCCACCGCTGATGATGCCGAGGCCTTCGAGGACGAGCTTCGCTACATGCTCGCCAACCAGATGGCCGCTCCCAACTCACCACAATGGTTCAACACCGGACTCAACTGGGCCTACGGGCTCACCGGCCCACCCCAAGGACTGTGGTACGTCGATGACGAGACCGAGGAACTCATATCTTCCCCTGACTCCTACAGCAGACCCACTCCTCATGCCTGCTACATACTCAGCGTCAGCGATGACCTGGTCAACCCGGGTGGAATCATGGACCTGTGGGTGCGGGAGGCTCGCATCTTCAAGTTCGGTTCCGGCGCCGGATCCAACTTCTCCTCCATCCGAGGCGAGAACGAACTGCTCTCTGGTGGTGGCAAATCCTCCGGGGTCATGTCCTTCCTCAAGATCGGGGACCGCGCCGCCGGCGCGATCAAGTCGGGTGGCACCACCCGTCGCGCAGCCAAGATGGTCATTCTCGATGTCGACCATCCCGACATCGAGAAGTTCATCGACTGGAAGAAGGTCGAGGAAGAGAAGGCCAAGCTGCTCATCGACCACGGTGGCTTCCCGGCCGATTTCAATGGTGAGGCTTATGCCACTGTCTCGGGGCAGAACTCCAACAACTCGGTCCGCATCAGCAACGACTTCGTCAAGGCCGTGGAGCAAGACGATAACTGGGACCTGATCAATCGAACCGACGGTTCGGTCCGCAAGACGATCAAGGCACGCGATCTCTGGTCTCGCATAGCCGACGCTGCCTGGGCCTGTGCGGACCCTGGTCTCCAGTTCGACTCCACGATCAACGAGTGGCACACCAGTCCTGCCGGTGGTCGCATACGGGCTTCTAACCCATGCGCGGAATATCTCTTTCTGGACGACACCGCCTGCAACCTGGCGTCGCTCAATCTCGTCAGGTTCTACGACGACGAGAGCGGCGAGTTCGACATCGAGGCCTACAAACACACTATCCGCATCTGGACCATCGTCCTGGAGATCTCCGTGGCGATGGCTCACTTCCCGTCAAAGGAAATTGCACAAGGCTCCTACGACTATCGGACTCTTGGGCTTGGCTACGCCAACCTCGGGTCGCTGCTGATGCGTCAGGGCATCGCTTATGACTCCGATGAGGGCCGGGCCATCGCCGGCGCAATGACCGCCATCCTCACCGGGCACTCCTACGCAACATCGGCCGAGATGGCGGGGGTTGTGGGACCGTTCCCGCGCTTTGAGGAGAATCGGGAGGCGATGCTCCGGGTCATCCGTAACCATCGTGCGGCTGCCTATGACGGCGACGACTTCGACGGTGTCACCACCAGGGTGATGGGCATCGATGCAGAACTGTGCCCGGACGATCTGGTGACCGCCGCCCGCGAGTCATGGGATCTCGCTCTCGAGCGTGGTGAGGAAACCGGCTATCGCAACGCACAGTCCAGTTGCCTCGCGCCTACCGGAACAATCGGGCTTCTAATGGATTGTGACACCACCGGTGTCGAGCCCGACTTTGCCCTGGTCAAGTTTAAGAAGTTGGCCGGTGGCGGTTACTTCAAGATCGTCAACCAGTCCGTGGCGCCGGCACTGGCCAGCCTCGGCTACAACCTCGACCAGATCAACGATGTGGTGCAGTACATCGCTGGGACCAACTCCATGGAGGGTGCCCCACACATCAACGAACTGACGTTGGCCGAGAAAGGCTTCGACAGCGACGACCTTGCCAAGCTCGAGGAAACCCTTCCCAGAGTCTTTGATTTGAAGCACGCGTTCAACGTCTTCACCTTTGGCGAAGCAACCTTGCAGCGGCTCGGGTTCGGTGTCGACGAATACACCTCGTGGAACTTCGACCTACTTCAGGCGCTCGGATTCACCAAAGAGCAGATCGCAGGAGCCAACGACCATATCTGTGGTCGCCAGACCATAGAAGACGCTCCCTACATCCGGGACGAGCATCTCAAGGTGTTTGACACTGCCAACAAGAACGGGAAATACGGACGGCGGTTCATTCACCACAACGGCCACATCAAGATGATGGCGGCGGCTCAGCCGTTCATCTCGGGTGCGATCTCGAAGACGATCAACATGCCCAACGAGGTCGACACCGAAACCATCGAGGAGGCATACCACCTCTCGTGGGAGTGGGGTCTCAAGGCCATGGCTCTCTACCGGGACGGATCAAAGGCGGTGCAGCCCCTCAACTCCACCGCCGACGAAGGTGAGAAAAGCGAAGAGGAGGCCGTCGGGATCACTGCTGCCGTCGAGCAGGAGAAGGCGATCCACTGGGGGAATCTCCCAGCTGGGACTTCGCCAAGCCAGGCATACGCCCAGGGAATGCCGCCGCCTCGGTTCCTGCTCCCGGCCCGTCGTCCCGGGTATCTCCAAGAAGCCCGAGTGGGAGGCCACAAGGTCTATCTGCGTACCGGTGAGTACAACGACGGAACCCTGGGGGAGATCTTCATCGATCTGGCCAAAGAAGGCGCAACGCTGAAAGGCATCCTCAGTTGTTTCGCCATCGCAGTTTCCAAGGGTCTCCAGTACGGAGTGCCGTTGGAGGAGTTCGTCGACACTTTCACGTTCCAAACCTTCGAGCCCCGGGGAATCGTCGAAGGTCACGAGAACATCAAGATGGCCAACTCGATCATCGACTACGTATTCCGGGCCCTTGGCGTTGAGTACCTGAAGCGCGACGAACTCGCCCAGGTGCCACCCGATCGTGGGGGCGACCTGGCCGCACCGCCGAAGGGTCTGGCAGTCGAAGCGGGACTTCAGCTGGACCTGAGCGACGCTGTGGCCGAAGGTGATGTTGACGTGCTGCAACGGGCAGCCGAGTTCGTCGACTCTCCCGACGGATCGGTGCCGGAGCCAGTGGTGGAGAAGGTTGTCGCCACGGTGGCCGTCGGCGACCACGCTGCAAATACCGACATGATGTTGTCAGAGAACATGGGTGATGCACCTGTGTGCTCCAACTGCGGGCATATGACCATTCGCAACGGGAATTGCTACGTCTGCCTCACCTGTGGAGACACCACCGGCTGTAGCTGACCTGATCCGCCTGGAGACGATCGCTTTTGGGCGGACCGCGCGCTCCCGCATTGCGAAGGGCCCCGCTGAAGCGGGGCCCTTCCACTACATGGTCCGTTTCATCAAGCTGATATGGCGGCTCCTCATGTCCGAAGTAGATCAGGAATGCGATGGCGACCACCCACATGAGCGGGTGCACTTCGCCAACCTTTCCCTTGACCACCTTGATCAGCGTGTACATGACGAAAACGGCGCCGATGCCGACTGTGATTCTGAATGTCAGAGGCATCAGGATGAACGTCAACAGCGCAGGGAATCCCTCCTCGAAGTCGTCAAAGGTCGATCCCTTTGATGAGACCCATCATCAGGAATCCCACGAGGATCAGAACCGGAGCAGCTGCCTCCGGCGGAACCATTCCGGCCAGGGGCTACAGGAAGATGGCAAAGAGGAACAGGACTCCGACGACGACTGATGTCAAGCCGGTACGTCCCCCCTCTGCCATACCCGCCGACCTCTCGATATAGCTGG
This sequence comes from Acidobacteriota bacterium, assembly GCA_004356805.1. Taxonomy (GTDB): domain Bacteria; phylum Actinomycetota; class Acidimicrobiia; order Spongiisociales; family ZC4RG35; genus SZUA-217. Next base: position 75,036 of record SMXW01000045.1, read on the forward strand.
TGTTCGAGTGTGGAACCCTCCGAAGGCGGGGCCTTGGGACATTCAGTCGTGTCTGTCATGTTGCTCCTCCCAACTCGACGCCTGGGCAGGCGCCGACGACGTTTTCAAACTGGCCAGGAGATCTGGGGCCGTGTCGGACAGATCGAGGGGTTTCGTACAGTTTTCAGACCGATCACATCAGAGCCCGAACCAACCAGAAGACCCCCATCCCTGCGATCAGAGTGAAGATGTGGCTCCGGGTCCTGTAGGCAACAGCGCCGCCAACCAAAAATGCTGAGACTTCGGGAATTCCGATGGCAACGTTTCCGCCACTGTCGATCAAGAGAGCAACGATCAACGCACCAAGCACCGCCGGTGCCACGAACTGAAGCGAAACCAGGACAGGATCGGGAATCTTCTTGTTGGCGAGGGCAAGGATGAATATCCCCCGACTCAGATAAGTTCCGATACCGACGGCGACTATGGCCAGAAAGTCGGTCATTCTCGGAGCCTTTCGGCGATGGTGCCCGCCAGAATCCCGACGAAGGCTCCGACCAGAAGACCGGCACGATTGGGCAAACCTGCTGTCAGGTAGGTGACACCTGCCCCCACCAACGCAGCAATCAACTTCGGATACCTATCGATACCCAGAACGATCAATCCAAGGAACAGGATGGAAACGGCAAACTCGAGGTTCCAAGCTTCTGGTACTACGGGTCCAACCACCAGACCCAGCGCCGACGTGATTAGCCACAACGCCCAGAAGAGCAGGCCGGATGATAGGTAGTAGGTCCGAAACGTCTTTGGATCGTCGTCGGCGCGGAGCATCGACAGGGCAAACTGCTGGTCGATGAGGAGATAGGGACCGAACCATCTCATCCAGTGAGGTTGTTGCTGGAAGACCGGGGCCAGGGCGGCCGAATACATCAGATGCCTTGCGTTCACCACGAGACCGGCGGTGATCGCCGCCGCCACGGCAGCGCCCGAGCCGAGCAACGAGATGAGGGTCAGTTGGGCTGCTCCGCCGAAGATGATCCAAGAACTGCTCCAACCGACGAAGGGGCTGATTCCCGATTCGACAATCACCAAGCCAATCACGAAAGCAAAGGGGACCGCGGGCACAAAAAGTGGCAAGGCGTCGACGATGCCCTGCCTGACAATGGAGCGGTCCAGCGACATGAGCGGAACAGGATAAGGCGCCCGTCCGGTTGACCAAGTGCTCTCCAATAGAAATGCAGCCGCCCACTTCGGCGAGGCCGGGGCGTCGCTCGCCAGAAGGCAGGACGAAGGCGCATCCGCATGTTTTGGCGAGGCAAGGCCGTTCGCGGCGTTACCATCCGTTGAAAGGTCAGCGTATTTCTTGTTGGGGGCACCAGGCATGAGCACTTTCCGTCACACACTGATGCTGCGATTCACTGCCGATGCCACCGAACAGCAGAAGCAGGCCGTCTACGACGGACTGGCCCGTATGCCCGGAGTAATGGACTTCATCCGCAGATACGAGTTCGGGACCGACCTTGCCATCAGCGAGGGCAACCCGGACTTGGCCCTGGTTGCCGACTTCGATTCAGAGGAAGACTGGAGGGCGTACCAGAGTCACCCGGACCATCTTGTTCTGGTCAACGACCTCGTCAAGCCAATCGTCAGAGAGGCCATTCGGGTTCAGTACCTGGTCGACTAGGTCGCGGCGGCCAACTCGATGTCGTTCTCTTACCGTTCGACATCGATCTTCACCGTCTCCAAGGCGATCTCCACCATCTCGTCGAAGGTCTCCTGACGCTCGTCGGCACTGGTGGCCTCACCGGTTCGGATGTGATCGGAGACCGTTGCAATCGTCAACGCCCGTCCACCCTTCTCGGCAGCAACGCCATAGAGACCCGCGGCCTCCATCTCCACTGCAAGAACACCCATCGCCTCCATACGATCGAAGGCTTCGCCATCGGGGTTGTAGAAGAGGTCGGCGGTGTGGACGTTTCCGACCTTCACGTCGATGCCCATCGCTGCCGCTGCAGTAGCCGCGGCCTGAAGCAGCCAGAAATCGGCGGTGGCAGCAAAATCATCGCCGCCGTAACGAATCCGATTGACCCCAGAGTCGGTGCATGCGCCAATGGCGAGCACGACATCGCGGATCTTGACCGAAGGCAGTATTCCGCCACAGGACCCGACCCTTATCAGTCGCTCCACTCCGAACTCGGTGATGAGTTCGGTCGCGTATATGGAAGCCGAGGGGATGCCCATCCCGGTCCCCATCACCGAGACCGGGATCCCTGAGTAGGTCCCCGTGTAGCCGAGCATGTTGCGGACGGCGTTCACCTGCTTGACGTCATCAAGGAAGTTGTCGGCGATGTGTTTGGCACGCAGTGGATCACCGGGTAGAAGAATCGAAGGTGCAAAATCACCCTTCTCGGCAGAGATGTGCGGCGTGGGCATGGCGAAGGCGACTCCTCGGGCTCTCGGTCGGCCACAACCTATCGGATCCGCGGAGGAGAACGGCAGCCCACGCGGCGGATTCCCACCGGTCCACACCCGCGTAGTCTTCGCCCATGTCCGACATCTACGATTTCATCATCAGGTTGCGGGCAATCCGCGACTACACCGCCGACCCGCTCTCCACAGAGGATCTCGAGGCGATTCTCGAAGCGGCGCGATGGACCGGCAGTTCCAAGAACCGCCAGGACTGGTCGTTCGTGGTCATCACAGACCCCGACCGCCTCCAGGGTCTCGCCGAGCATGGGGACTTCACCCAGCCGATTCGAGACTCCAAGACAACCGTGGTGCTCGTCCAGGAAGAGGGCGGCAACATGTTCGACATCGGCCGAGCCGCCCAGAACATCATGCTCGCAGCCAAGGCGATCGGTGTGGCCTCGTGTCCGATCACTCTTCATCGCGACCACGACGCTCGCGAGTTTCTCGGCGCACCCAACGAAACGATCGTCAGATACGCCGTCGCTCTCGGCTACCCGACCGAGGATGCCCGGCCTGCCATGTTTGGTGGCCGAAAAGGCGCCCAATCCGTGATCAAACAGGATCGCTACTAGTGGTCCGTCACTGGCTCAAGCTACCGTCACTCGACTCATGACTGACACCCTCGTGGAGGCCCGTGGCCTCACCAAGAGATTCGACGACTTGACGGCGGTCGACGGGATCGACTTCGACATCCACCAGGGCGAAGCCTTTGGTTTCCTTGGCCCCAACGGAGCGGGGAAGACCTCGACGATGAAGATGATCACAACCGTCAGCCCCATTACCGAGGGAAAACTGACGGTGTTCGGACTCGACCCGACCACACAGGGTCGATCGATCCGTCAGCGCATCGGCGTGGTCCCACAGGAAGACAATCTCGATCTCGAGCTGACGGTTTCCGAGAACCTGTACATCTACGGCCGCTATCACGACATGAGTCGGGCCGAGATCAATCCGCGGATCACGGAGCTGCTCGAGTTCGCTCAGTTGTCCGACCGTCGAGATTCAACAGTGGAGCCATTGTCGGGTGGCATGAAGCGTCGACTCACCATCGCCCGCGCCCTGATCAACGATCCCGACCTCATAATCCTCGACGAGCCGACGACCGGCCTCGACCCGCAGGCTCGGCACCTTCTTTGGGACCGGCTCTACCGACTCAAACGTGATGGGGCGACCCTCATCATCACAACTCACTACATGGACGAGGCCGAGCAGCTCTGCGATCGACTCGTGGTGATGGACCAGGGGAAGATCGTCGCTGAAGGATCACCCCGCGAGCTCATAGAACAGTATGCGCCTCGGGAGGTCCTCGAGCTGAGATTCGACGACGAGCAGAGGGACGACGCTGTCATCAAGATGGACGGTGTCGCGGCCCGGTCTGAGGTCCTGGCAGATCGAGTCCTCCTCTACACCGACGACGCCGACGACACACAGCGCGCGCTTCACGACCGCGGGGTCCACCCCGAGCAGGTGCTTGTTCGCAGATCAACACTCGAAGACGTCTTCCTCCGTCTGACCGGTCGGAGACTGATCGACTGATGACCGTCCTCAGCAGGTCTCTCCGGGTCGCCGAATCGGAGGCCATCGCGTATCGACGCACATGGCGAGGAACAGTGATCAGCTCCTTCATCAACCCGATACTCTTTCTTGCGGCCATGGGCGCGGGTCTCGGCTCTCTGGTCGACAGTGGCAGCGGTGAGCTGGCAGTCCCCTATCTCGCCTTCGTGGCCACCGGGTTGATGGCGGCTTCCGGCATGCAGAACGGAGCGACCGACGGATCGTTTCCGGTGATGGCGGGAATCCTCTGGCGCAAGAACTTCATCGGTGCGATCAGCACACCGATCAGCCCCTCCGACATCATCTACGGACGATTCCTATGGGCCATGCTGCGACTCACGTTTGTGCTTGTCGTGTTTGCGGTGATCGCCGTGCTGTTCGGCGCAATGGAAATTGGACCGGCTTTGCTGGCCGTCCCACCTGCAGTCCTGACGGGTCTCGGCTTCCTGACGGTCATCACCTCCTGGACCGTGACTCAGAAGGACGGGCTATCTCTCTCGACACTCTTCAGGTTCGCCATCGTGCCCTTGTTTCTCTTCTCCGGCACGTTTTTTCCAATCAGCCAGCTACCCGGCTTCCTCCAGCCTGTCGCATATGTGACACCTCTTTTTCACGGTGTCGAGCTTGTCCGCAAGATCGCCCTGCCCGGAGTCGACGCATCAGTGGTCACATCCATCCCGATGTGGATCCACTTCGCCTACCTGTTGACCATGGTCGCAGTCGGCCTGTATCTCTCGACCAGGCTCCTCGACAAGAGACTCCGGCCATGAGCGTCTCCGCCCCTTCCCGAATCTCGGGGATCGGTCGATTGACTCCGTTCCGCGCTCAGCGGATCTGGGAGCACAACTACATCGCCTACCGGCGGCTCTGGAAGGTTGTGTTCAGCGGGTTTTTCGAACCGGTCTTCTATCTGTTCTCGGTCGGCGTAGGGATCGGAGCACTTGTCGGCGACGTGTCAGGTCCCGGCGGTGTGCCAGTTTCTTACGCCGCCTTCGTGGCACCCGCCTTGATGGCGGCGTCGGCGATGAATGGCGCAGTAATCGAGACGACCTTCAACATTTTCTTCAAGCTCCGATTCCAGAACGTCTACGAGGGAATCCTGACCACGCCGATGCAACCGGCGGACATTGCGATCGGGGAGATCGGTTGGGCCCTGCTGCGAGGAGTCCTCTACTCGTCGACCTTCATCATCGTGATGGTTGTGATGGGTTTGACGACATCGTGGCTGGCGATCCTCGCCATCCCAGGCTCGGTCCTCGTCGGGTTCGCCTTCGGCGCCGTCGGCCTGGCCGCCACCACCTACATGAGGTCGTGGCAGGACTTCGATCTGGTCACTCTTGCCACCATGCCCATGTTCCTCTTCTCGGGAACCTTTTATCCGCTCGACGTCTACCCGCCGGCTATCCAATTGGTCGCCAAGATCTCACCGCTTTATCACGGAACCGAGCTGCTCAGGGGTTTCACGCTTGGAGTGTTGGACTGGACGATGCTCGTTCACGCCCTGTTCCTGCTGGTCATGGGTCTGATCGGGGCAGCCATCGCCAACCGTAGGCTCGACGCAATGCTGCGCAAGTAGTCGAGAGCCCTCACACCGCTAGGTGGTTCCGTCGGAAGGTAGGCCCGGGTCGATGCGGTCCCACAACTCGTGGTCGACCAACGACTCATACTCCGGGTGTTTGTCGACAAACGCTCTTATAAAGGGGCAAATGGGGATGATCATCCCGCCTTTTGCCTTGACGTCGTCGAGCGCATAGCGAGCGAGCACTGATCCGACACCCTGACCGCCAAATCCCAGCTTGATCTCTGTGTGAACGAAGAAATGTCGCCCACCACGGATGTGATATACGGTGTAGCCGGCGACCTTCCCGTCGACTTCGACCACGTACCGATCATGTTCGCCATCGTCGTGGACGGTTATCTCGGCGCTGTCGGTCTCGCTCATGAGTGTAGGCAGCGAACATACAACGAATACGGCTGAGCACGCGTCGCCAGCCAAGCTTTAGGCTTCCTACATCTCATGCTTGACCTGACCTTTCCACTCCACGCCCCGCGTGGAAGCAACCTGAACACAAACGGTTGGCTTCAAGAAGCTGTCCTCCGCTGTCTCCTCAACAATCTTGATCCCGATGTCGCGGAGGACCCGGAGAATCTGATCGTCTACGGCGGGCGGGGCAAGGCAGCCCGCAACATCGATGCCCTCCATGCCATCGTCGCAACGCTGCAGAGACTCAAGAACGATGAGACGCTTCTAGTGCAATCAGGCAAGCCGGTAGGCGTGTTTCGGACTCACGACATGGCGCCTCGGGTCCTCATCGCCAACAGCATCCTCGTTCCCCGATGGGCCACTCTCGAACACTTCTGGAAGCTCGAAGCCGAAGGTCTGATCATGTATGGGCAGATGACCGCAGGCTCCTGGATCTACATCGGAACTCAGGGGATTCTCCAGGGCACGTATCAAACGTTCGTGGCAATCGCAGAGAAGAGCTTTGGTGGAAGCCTGGCCGGCACACTCACTTTGACAGGTGGCCTCGGCGGCATGGGTGGCGCTCAGCCTCTGGCGATAACCATGAACGGTGGTGTCGCTTTATGCATCGACGTCGACCCCGGCAGAATCCAACGTCGCCTCGAGACCGAGTATCTCGACGTACTGGCAGACTCGATCGAAGACGCAGTCGACCTTGCCCTGGTCGCCAAGCGCGACCGCAAGCCACTATCGATTGGCCTTCTGGGGAACGCCGCAGACCTGTTCCCGGAGTTGCTGAGGATCGGCCTAGATGTCGACATCGTCACTGATCAGACCTCGGCTCACGACCCACTCCACGGATACATCCCTACCGGCTACAGCCTCGACGAAGCTACCCGGTTGAGGGACGACGACCCTGACACCTACATCAAGGCTGCCCGGGAGTCGATGGCTACGCAGTGTGAAGCCATGGTGGGCTTCCAAACAGCGGGAGCAGAGGTGTTCGACTACGGCAACAATCTCCGCGGGGAAGCGCAGACAGCCGGGTATGACGACGCCTTTTCCTATCCGGGCTTCGTACCCGCTTACATCCGCGATCTCTTTTGCGAAGGTTCGGGGCCTTTCCGGTGGGTGGCGCTGAGCGGTGACCCGGCCGATATCGCAGCTACCGACGATGCACTGCTGGATCTGTTCCCCGAAAACGATGCCCTGGCACGCTGGATCCAATTGGCCCACGAAAAGGTTCACTACCAGGGGCTTCCCGCCCGCATCTGCTGGCTTTCCTACGGCGAGCGCCACCTCGCCGGTCTACGTTTCAATGACCTCGTCGCCTCCGGTGAGGTCTCGGCGCCGATTGTCATCGGCCGCGACCATCTCGACTCGGGCTCGGTCGCATCCCCATATCGGGAAACCGAGGCGATGGCCGACGGGTCGGATGCGATTGCGGACTGGCCCATCCTCAATGCCATGCTCAACGTCTCCTCGGGAGCCGCCTGGGTTGCCGTTCACCATGGCGGTGGGGTCGGAATCGGGAACTCGATCCACTCCGGGGCCCAGGTAGTGGCCGATGGCACAAAACAGGGGGCGTTCCGGGTGGAGCGGGTTCTGACCAACGACCCGGGAACCGGCGTGATGCGACACGCCGACGCAGGCTACGAGAAGGCCCGGCAGGTCGCCCGAGATCGCGGCGTCGACATTCCCATGCTCGATGCCGATACTTGATCCGGGTTGGCCTCGCGCCGACGTCTGGCTGGCACAGGAGCATCCGGATCCGGACGTCCTGGTCGTCGGGGTGCCCTCCGCCAAGGCATCGCTGACTCCGTCGCGAGCCGACCTGACCCCCTTTGCCCTTCGTGACCGTCTGACTCGGTTCTCCACCTTCCACAGCGAGTGGGGGGCAAACCTCGCTGATGTGACCGTGCGAGACGTCGGCAACTGGCCGATCTCCGAACTGGACATGCACACGATGCCCGAGGCTGTGACCGAGTTGGCGACCAAACTCCCCAACGTCCCCCTGACCCTCTACATCGGCGGTGACAACGCCATCACCCGTCCTCTGGTCGCGGCCATGGCTGGCGATCTGTCTCGAATTGGTGTCATTACCTTTGATGCCCATCACGACGTGCGCTCGCTCGACAACGGGCCGACCAACGGGACCCCCATACGTGGTCTGATCGAGGAGAACGGGATTCCGGGGGTCAACGTCGTCCAGATCGGCATCCACTCCTTCGCCAATTCGGCGGAGTACAGGGCCTACTGCGACGAAGCAGGGATACAGGTGGTCATCGTCGAGCAGGTGGAGCGCGACGGTATCCGTAGCGTCGTCGAGAATGTCCTTGCCATCCTGGCCGAGCGATGTGACTCCATCTATGTCGACGTTGACCTCGACGTGCTCGATCGCGTCTTCGCCCCTGCGTGTCCGGGTGCCAGCCCAGGTGGCTTGACCATCCGCCAGCTAGCCGAGGGCGTTCGCCGGTGTGCCGGTCACCCGAAGGTGCGAGCGATGGATTTTGTCGAAGTTGATGCCGAAGCGGACACCCATGGCATCACACTCGATTCCACCGCCCACGTTTTACTTTCAGCCGTGGCAGGTTATAGCGAACGCTGATGCAACCAGACGACCGAGCATGGGGTTCTACACACCGATGAACCAGACATTGGCCAACGTCGCTGTTGTGGCCGCCACCGTGGGCACGATCGCCTTTCTCGTTCCACAGATCTCGAAGCTGATCCGAACCGGGGACTCAGCCGGTGTCTCGACCACCTGGGCGGCCTTGGGACTGGTCACCAATGTCGGGTGGTTTGCCTACATGATCAACCAGAGCCTTTGGGCGGCGATCCTTGCACCGTTTGTCACCATCCTTGCGTACGCGTTGACCATGTGGGCGCTGGTGCGGACCGGGCGCGATCCGAGGAAAAGCTATCTGGTGGCCGTCGTGTGGGGAGTGCTGTTGATGGCTACGGCTCTTCTCGCGGGCTGGACGACACTCGGCGTCGTTCTCGGCTTGTCCTACGGGGTGATGCTCACCCCCTCGGTTTGGACCGCATTTCGCACCGCCGACCCGTCCGGAATCTCATCGGGGACCTGGTGGATCGGGATTGCAGAAGCCTTTCTCTGGGGCTACTACGGATGGTTCCACGCCGACGTCGGGATTCTCACCTTCTCCGTGGTCGGTCTCGTCGGATCCGTGCTGATCCTGGCCCGATACCACTCGACCCGGGGGCAGGTCGAGGTGGCCGTTTAGCCACCGCTGACCACCTGCTCCGCCTTGTCTGTCACATGGCCTGCCTCCCGGTCCTCCAGGAAACCTTGGGGAAGACGCACCGGACGTGGCCCACGACTATGTCCGCGGACCATCCGATTGGCTTCCTCAGGGAAGGGGACGTCAGGGTCGAGCCTGCTGACCAGGACCGTCAACTCGTCGATCGAGTTCACCCTGGCAAAGGCATCACGAAGCATGGGCACCGCCGGGAATCCCTTCAAGTACCACGACGGGTGCTTGCGGAAGAGGAGGAGACCTGTTTCCTCTGCGAAGTGATCGACAAGGAGTCCCGCATGTCTGATCATGATCTGCCCCACCTCGCCAAGGTTGGGTGGAGCCTGCGGTTGGCGCCCGGCCAGTACGTCTGCCAGATCCCTGAAAAGCCACGGGCGCCCGAGACACCCGCGGCCAACCACGACTCCATCGCAGCCGGTTGAGCTCATCATCGCAAGACCGTCGTCGGCGGTCCAGATGTCACCGTTGCCAAGTACGGGCACGGTGGTTACAGCCTCCTTCAGCTCACAGATCGCCGACCAGTCCGCCTCACCCGAGTACAGCTGACGGGCGGTGCGAGCGTGGAGAGCAATGGCGGCAACCCCTTCCTCTTCGGCTATCAAGCCGGTTTCGATGAATGTCAGGTGCTCCTCATCGATGCCCCGTCGAAACTTCACCGTCACCGGCACATCACCGGCGTTGTCTACCGCGGCGCGAACTACGGAGCGAAACAGGTTGGTCTTCCATGGGAGGGCGGCTCCTCCCCCGTGTCTCGTCACCTTGCCCATCGGGCAGCCGAAGTTCATGTCGATGTGATCGACTCCGAGATCCTCGACGAGAAAGGCAACCGCCTCGCCGAGCGCTCCCGGATCGGTGCCGTAGAGCTGAATCGATCTGGGCATTTCGTCGATATCGAAACGAGCAAGGGCCATCGTCTTCTCGCTCCTCTCCACAAGGCTTCTGGCGCCAATCATCTCCGACACATAGAGACCCGCTCCGAATTCGCGGCAGAGCCGGCGGAAGGGAGCGTTGGTCACACCGGCCATCGGGGCCAGAACCACTGGAGGGTCGACCACAATCGGGCCGATCTGGAAGGACATAGTCTTACAAGGATATTGGAGAAGGCCCTTCCCGGCCTTCTCTCGTGACGACAAGTTGCCGCCGGGCGGCTCTATGAAGATGTAAGTACGGATCACCAGGAGGTCGAGGATGACCATCAGCAAGGTCGTTGGTGCGCGCGAGGCCGTCTCGGTCATACGGGACGGCGACGTGATAGCGAGTTCAGGCTATGGGGGCCACGGAGTCGCTGAGGAGATACTCGCCGCGCTCGAGCAGCGGTTCATCGACGAAGCGTCACCGAGAGATCTGACGCTCGTATGGGCCGGCGGGCAAGGGGATATGGCAGACAGAGGTCTCAACCATCTTGGCCATGTCGGCTTGTTGAAGAGGACCATCGGTGGCCACTACGGATTGGTGCCAAAGATCGCCGCGCTTGCTGTCGACGAGAGGATCGAGGCCTACAACCTTCCGGAGGGAGTGCTGGTTCATCTCTATAGGAATATCGCCAGTGGTGCGCCTGGAATCCTGTCGACGATCGGAATCGGCACCTTCGTCGATCCACGGATCGAGGGAGGGAAATTAAACAAATCAGCCGTGGAAGACATCGTCGAGGTCACCAAGAGGGGAGATGACACGTGGCTGTTCTATCGTGGGTTTCCCATCGATGTTGCTGTTATCCGCGGCACAACCGCCGATCCGTTTGGCAACATGACGATCGAGCGAGAGGCGGTGACCCTCGAAACACTGGACCTCGCCATGGCAGCCAGGGCGTCCGGTGGTTATGTCATCTGCCAGGTTGAGCGTGTCGCAGAGGCCGGATCACTCGACTCACGTGACGTTCAGGTCCCGGGCATCCTCGTTGATGCGATCGTGGTAGCCCAGTCCGACCGCCACCAACAGACCTGGGACACCGGCTACGACCCCGCCATGTCCGGGGAGATCCGAATACCGGTCGAGACGCTGGAGCCACTTCCCATAGATGCTCGAACAGTGGTTGCGCGACGAGCCGCGGTAGAACTCGAAGCCGACGCAGTCGTCAACATAGGAGTAGGCCTCCCCGAGCTCGTTGGACGCGTGGCTGGTGACGAACGCATCCAGGACCTCGTTACCTTCACGATTGACACCGGCGTCATCGGCGGCATCCCGTTGAGCGGCTTCGCGTTTGGTGGGGCGGTGAACAGAGAAGCCGTGATCGATCATGCCTCAGCCTTCGACTTCATCGATGGCGGAGGGCTCGACACGGTGTTCCTCGGAATGGGAGAGTGCGATGGCACCGGCAATGTGAACGTGAGCCGGTTCGGAAAACGGATCGCCGGATGTGGGGGGGCGATCAATCTCACTCAGCGAACGCGGAACGTTGTGTTTTTGACCCCGTTTTCCAGCGGCGGACTGGAAGCCAGCATCGAAAACGGCCATCTCTCCATCAACAAGGAAGGCCGTTTCAGCAAGTTCGTCGAAGAAGTCGGGCAGATCACCTTCAGTGCCGAAGTCGCCAACGAGCGCGGGCAGAACATCACCTTCATCACCGAGCGCTGTGTCTTTCGACTTGGCCAATCCGGTCTCGTCCTGACCGAGATCGCCCCTGGAGTTGATCTGCAACGGGAGATCCTCGGCCTTCTCCCCTTCGAGCCGAAGGTCGATGGTCCAACTCCAATGGACAGCGCACTGTTCCTTCCCGGCGTGATGGGCCTACGAAGTGAGATGCTCGAACTTCGCATCGAGGATCGGCTCAGTTACGACGAGGACTCCAACACCGTCTTCATGGACTACTCGGGGATGCATGTGCGCACATCGGAGGATGTCGACCGCATCGTGGAGGTCGTCGACGGATTGCTCGGGCCGCTCGGGCGGCGAGTCAACTCGATCGTCAACTATGACCGATTCCAACTCGACGAGGCAGCCGTTGATGAGTATGCCGACGCAGTTCGCTACGTCCAGGAGAAGTACTACCTCGAGGGTGGTGTGACTCGGCACTCCACCAACGCCTTCATGAGGTTGAAGCTCGGTCGCGAGCTGGAGAAGCGCCAGCTGAAGCCTTCGATCTACGCGAGCCCCGAGGAAGCCGACGAGGACATCTAGCGCATCGCTCAGCGACTGCTCAGCCTCGAGAATGGTTTACGCCGGGCTCGTCTTAACATTCGCCAGTGACCCTCGAAGTTCCAGAAGAAATCAGCTAGTGGTCCAGGACGAATCGGTCTTCGAATACTGGGATGTCGAAGAGGATTTCTTTGAACCGCTGGCGCCTCCGCCGTGGCGTCGGCGGCTCATAATCGCCGTTGCGATTCTCACGGTCATGGCGATGGCTCTCCTTCCCCTGTACAACCTCATCGACCGGGATCCGCCTGTAGCGGATAACGGACTCGAGGTATGTGGATTCGACTACTGCATCGTCCAAGAGGGAGTGAGATTCGCCGGTCTGGACCGGGCAATGAGCCGACTTGCCAATACCTACCTCACCGATGAGGAAGCGGGGCAACTGGCCAACGTTCTGGTGACTCATCTGGGCGCCGGCTCGGTGAGCCTGGTGGTGGTCGACCGCCTCGAAGGCGAAATCAAGGGCGAGTACGACCCGTCGACAAAGACCATCTTCGTCGAACGGCCGGCCCGGGCCTGGATAGTCCTCCACGAGGTGGCTCATGCCGTGTCCTCCGGACACGGAGGAGAATTTCAAGAGGTGGTTGTCGAACTGACTCGCTGGCTAGAACCGTGACCGACCACCAGAGCCAACCGTGTCACCGGTCCTCTGACTGGAGGATCAGAACTCGGTGTTGTTCACGTTGTGGAGACGGACCTGACTCTGGGCCACGAGCTTGCCGTCCTCTTCCCTCGTGATGTTGACCTGCCACAACTGCTGAGTGCGGCCTCGATGTATCGGCGTCGCCTCGCCGATGAGAACGCCACCGGTGGTAGCCCGAAGAAAGTCCGTTTTGTTGGCCACCCCCACCGCCCCGGCGAAACCCTGCTCCACTGCCCACATTGCGGCGCCGGTCGAGGCCAGAGTCTCGGCAAGGGTGCAATAGACGCCTCCATGAACCATTCCATATGGCTGGTGGTGATTCTCGGTGATCTCGATGCGCCCGGCGGCGAACTCTGAGGACGCCTCGGTCAACTCGATACCACTGAGACCAACGTAAGTCGGACGTTCTTCGAAAGGGTTCTTCATCTCAACCGCCGCAGCCAGTCTGTAGATAAGGGAATAGACCGATATCGTCGTCGACGTATTCCCAGACGTCTACTCCGAGGCCCTCAAAGAAGGCGGAGTCCACGATGATCTCCATTTGGCCGTCGCCGTTGAGATCGGCAACTGCTCCGACCGAGAAACCCACGGCAAACGACCCCTCCGGATCTGTGACCACCGAATCGCCCAAGACGGCCGTTTGGACATCACCCTCGACCACCTTCTGCATGAAGATGATCGAGTAGTCACCCTCTTCAGGGAGGAAGCCGCCATTGATTTCCTCGGCGACGACCAGAATCTCATTGAGGCCGTCACCCTCGAGATCGGTGCGAAAGAGTTGCTTTATCACCGGGTCGGCCACAACGAGGCCCCGTTCAGCCAGCAAGCCCGCGGCAATCGCCGCGAAAGTGCCGTCATCGGCGAACGGCTCGAAAAGATTCGGCTGTAGGTCCCAGGGTGCCGAGATCGCCACCCCGTACGGTCCAGGCCACTCGCCGAGCAGCTCATCGTTGTCTAATACGACACCGAGATTGAAC
>SMXW01000002.1 GCA_004356805.1 Acidobacteriota bacterium
AAGCGCTCACCTATCACCAAGTTCGTCCTCATGACCGGCACATCTCTTGTCATCGTTGGCCTGGCGTTTCTGATCCAATCCGAGGCAACATCGCGCAAGTTCAGGGCAGAGTTCTTTGCAGTCTTGCTTCTGATCGCCCTCCTCGTCTTCGTCGCCGGCCTGATGCCTCTGCTCTTCAAGGGTCGAGCAGCTGCTCATCCAGCTGCGGATCGTCTTGGCAAGATACTGACGGTGCTTGGCATTGGCCTCTTCCTGGGCGCGGTGGCACTCCGGCTGCTGTACATGACATCCGAGGAAGCCGCGGCCACACGCGCCGTGTTCAACTATCGGGTTTCCATCCTCTGGTTCATTGCGTTCGCGGTGGGCGCCAGCCTCGTCTTGATGCGCACCAGGTTCGGAAGCTGGACGTTCGCCGTCGGCGGGAACAAGAAGGCAGCGCGCGAAGTAGGTGTGCCCGCTGCCCGCACGAAAACCATTCTGTTCATGACCGTCTCGGTTGCCGCCTTCATCGTCGGCATGCTGCTTGCGTTCCGGCTCAATTCCGTGCAGGCAAATGTCGGTGACGGCCAAGAGTTCCTGTTCATCATCGCTGCCGTCGTCGGGGGAAACCTGCTCACCGGCGGCTACGGGTCGGCCGCGGGTGGTGCGCTCGGAGCACTGATCATGGCGATGTCCTTCCAGGGAATCCCATTCGCCGGGTGGAACTCGGACTGGAGATTCCTCTTCGTCGGCGTGATCCTGCTGCTAGCAGTCTTGGTCAACAACTTCGTCAGAAAAAAGGCTGAGGAGGCAGTATGACGGCCCCAATCCTGGAGATGAAGAACATCTCCAAATTCTACGGAAACATCCTCGCGCTGATCGACATCACCACGTACGTGAACGCGGGGGAAGTGACCTGCGTCCTCGGCGACAACGGCGCCGGCAAGTCGACTTTCATCAAGATTCTCGCCGGTGCCCATCAGCAAAGCGAAGGGCAACTCTTCGTGGAAGGCGAAGAGGTGATGTTCGACTCCCCGAGAGACGCTCTGGAGCGTGGTATCGCCACCGTCTATCAGGACCTCGCCGTGGTCCCACTGATGTCTGTGTGGCGAAACTTCTTCCTCGGCTCGGAGCCGACGAAGAAGTTCGGTCCGATCCGCTGGCTCGACAAGGAGAAAGCTTCGCGCATCGCCAAAGAAGAGATGGCGAAGATGGGCATCGACATCCGTGACACCGAGCAGCCGGTCGGAACCCTTTCCGGAGGCGAACGCCAATCGGTTGCCATCGCCCGCGCCGCCTACTTCGGCGCCAAGGTGCTGATCCTCGACGAGCCGACGTCGGCTCTCGGCGTGAGACAGTCGGGAGTGGTTCTTCGCTACATCATCGAAGCCAAAAACCGTGGCTTGGGTGTGATTTTCATCACGCACAACCCCAACCACGCCTGGCCCGTCGGCGACCGCTTCCTGATCCTCAACCGCGGGCGCTCCATGGGCGACTTCACCAAGGATGAGATCACGCGGGATGAGCTCATCATGATGATGGCCGGTGGGGCCGAGCTCGAACAGTTGACGAAGGAGCTCGAATCGGCATCAGCGAAAGATGAGAAGCTCGCGCAGGTAGCGGAAGAATTCGCAGAGGAGCTCGAAGAGCTGGAAGACCGCGCCGAGCACCCAGACTGATGCAATGAAGGTCTGGCTCACCGGCGGCACCGGATTCGTCGGCAGCAACATCGTCGACGCCGCCCTCGACCACGGTGCCGACGTCATGACCACCGTTCACTCGTTCGTGCCGCCTGACGACGCCGGATATCGAGCCGAACGCGTGGACATGCGTGACTCGAACGCGGTTCGAAACAGCATCAGACGGTTCGGCCCCGATGTCGTCATCCACTGCGCGATCCTCAACGACTGGGACTTGATGTACTCCGACAGGGCTGGGGCTTGGGAGTCCTACGTCACGGCAACCGGCACGGTAGCCGATGCCGCCGCTGAGGCTGGTGCCGCCTTCGTGGTCGTGTCGACAGACTGGGTCTTTGATGGGACCCAGACCGGCGCCGACGAAGCCACCCCTCCGAATCCGGTAAACCTCTACGGGGTGTTGAAGCTCGCTTCGGAAATCACCGCCTTGGAGCGGGGAGGTGCCGTGGCAAGGGTCTCGGGTGTGAACGGCATCCATCGGGCTCGCCCAACCGCTCCACGTCTCCAGGACCCTGGGTTCGGTTACTTCGTTGCGTCGCTCGTGGACAATCTGAAGGCGGGAACGCCATTCACCGTATGGGAGGCCGACAACATCAACATGATCGCCACCCCGTCATTGGCGAGCGAGAGCGCCGGGATGATTCTCGATATTGGTCAGCGCGGCCTCAATGGGATATTCCACTGCTGCGGCGCGGACTCTGTCACCAGACATGCCCTCGCCGACCTGGCCTGCAAGGTTTTCGAAATTGATTCGAGCCATCTTCGGTTCGGGCAGCCCCCGGCCGGGTTGGTGCCCCCGGTGCCGATCCCATATGACACGAGCATCAAGGCACCAAGGACCAGCGAGTTGCTGGAGCGAGTGCCGACTCCGCTGAGAGAGCTCCTCATGCGATTTCGGGAGGAGTATGAGGCGTACGCCGCATGAGCCCGAGGCGGGCATCCCCGCTCTTGGCGATCGCACTCGCTCTGATAGGTGCAGCGTGCTCGAGCACCTATCCTGCAACCTCGGTTGTGAGGCTGGTCGGAACAGCGTGTCTCAAGCCGATCATCGGCACCGGCGTTGCGGTTGGTGATGATCTCGTGCTGACCGTGGCCCATGCGATCGCCGGAGCCGAGGATGATCTCCGGATCGTGACACCCCGAGGCGAGGAGAGACCGGTCACCGTGATTGGCTTCGACTCAGAGCGCGACCTTGCCCTTCTTGCCGTAGAAGGTCTCGATGCGACACCGGTGGTACTCGGGTCGGCGGGCAAGGGCGACTCCGGAACGATTGCTGCGGTCAATGGTGACCTTGCGGTCGAGCTCATCGAGTACACCGTGCTGAGAGTGGTGAATGCCCGGAGCGCCAACATCTACAACGAGGGTCATGTGGAGCGAGATGCCCTCGACATCGAGGCTCGCATCGAGCCCGGCATTTCGGGCGCACCATTGGTCGACTCGGATGGCGAAGTCGTGGGCATCGTTTTCGCTAGATCCAAGAACCGGGAAGAGGGCGGTTATGCGCTAGCCACGAGCGAAATCACCGCCTTCCTCGACTCCGTCGACCCGCACACCGTCGCCGACAGAGGAAGATGTAGATGACCGATCCCCGAAGACCGGCAGGAGCGAGCGGCGAGCAGGCCCTGCACGATCGCTCCGACGTCGCCGTCCGGAAGTATCGGGTGCTGGGGGTTGCGGAGCTCGACGTTCTGTGACCGGGCACGCGTTTCGCCTTTGACTCACCTATCTACCCAATGAACAAGGAGAGAACTATGAGAGAAATCACCTTCATACTCGGCCCGGAGCGCGCCGCCGCAGAGATCTGGGAGGTGCTGGGACAAGCGGAGATCTCGATCGAAGCATCCTGCACCTACCCGATGGTCGACGGGCGTAACGTCAGGGTGGTGGTCGCCGACAGTGATGTCACCGCTGCCAAAGCTGCCGCACTCGAGGCGGGGTTCGGGCCTATTGACGAAAACGAAGTTCTCCTGGCTGAAATCGAAATGAAGCCCGGTTCGCTTGGTGCTCTCGCCCGCCGCGTGGCCGACACCGGCGCAAAGCTTCAGATCCTCTACATGGCCAGAGGCAATCGTGTCGTCGTTGGTGCGGACGATCTGGAGAAGGCAGCATCGGTCGTCTGACAGAGCCGAGGCTCACTGGGCCGCCCAGCCGCCGTCGACGGTGATTACCGTTCTGTTCACCATGCTGCCGGCTTCGAGGGCCAGATGCACCATTGCTCCGGCCACGTCCCATATCTGGACAAGGCGACCTATCCGGTAGTTTTCACCCAACCAGCAAAAGGAGGGAACAAGAGTGGGAGACCTGAGCGGAAGTGTTGTAGCCATTACCGGAGCGAGTTCCGGCATCGGTGCCGCCACGGCCGAGGTCCTGGCGGCCGAGGGAGCCAGCGTGGTCCTCGGTGCCCGCCGAAGAGATCGGCTCGAAGAACTGACATCGAAGCTTGGCGCCCGCGCCGCTGCGGTCGAGATGGATGTCAGAAACCCGGACGACTCATCCCGTCTGATGCAGACTGCCATAGATCGATTCGGTCACATCGACACCCTCATAGCCAACGCCGGAATAGGCGCCTACGGCGGGATCATGGATCTCAGTGATGACCAACTGCGAGAAATGATGGATACCAACGTCGCCGGAACGGTCTGGCCCATAAGAGCCGCGGTCCCTCACTTTCTCCAAGCCGGCAATGGCGACATCGTCATCGTTGCGTCCGTAGCCGGGTTGCGTGGCGCGGGTGACGAGGCGGTATACGCAGCGACGAAATTTGCCCAAGTCGGTCTTGCCGGTGCACTTGATCGCGAGTTACGAGAGAAGGGGATCCGAGTGAGCGTGATCGCTCCGGGCGGGACCGCTACCGAGTTCGCAATGGGCGCCGGTCGGACGCCAGACATGCCAGGGTTGGCGGATATGCTCCGGCCCAAGGATGTCGCCTCAGCAGTCCTCGCCGTTCTTCGGCAGCCGCGGAGTATTCGCACCCTCGTCTGGTCGATACGAAGCATCAAGGAAGCCGACTGAGTGGTGCTCAATCGGGAGAATCATCGGACTCAGCCGGCTCCCTATCTGAGTCAGATAGCCGCCGGAACTTGTCTCTCAGAGCCGGGTAGAGGTCCCGGTAGATGGAATAGGCATGGTCGTATGCATCGGAGTCGCCGGTTGGCTCTATGACATCCCCGGTCTCCACCACCGCGTCACAGGCTTCTGCGACGGATGCAAAAGCGCCATCGCCCACTGCGGCCAGGACGGCGGCACCCAGGGCCGCCGATTCGGTGGTCTTCACCGTCGTGACGGGTAGGCCCAGCACGTTGGCCAGGATCTGAATCCACAGCCGGCTCACCGCGCCACCTCCAGACACCCGGACGTCGGCTCCTTGAATCCCATCCTCCATCAGCTCGACAGAATCCCGCAGACCGAAGGCGACCCCCTCCATCACAGATCTCGCAAGGTGCCCAATCCCGTGCCGCACGGTGAGGCCGACGAATGCTCCGCGGGCAGTGGGGTCGGAGTGGGGGGTACGCTCACCTGTGAGATAGGGGAGGAAGATCAACCCATCAGCCCCCGGCTTCACTTCCTCGGCGAGTCGGTCGAGTCCGTCATAGTCGTGGTCGGGGGCGATCGAATCACGAAACCATCGGAGACTCCCGGCGGCGGAGAGCATCACACCCATCAGGTGCCAGGTGCCGGGCACGGCGTGGCAGAAGGCCTGCAATGGCTCCCTGACCATCGGGCGATCGAAGGGTGCAAAAACCACGCCGCTGGTTCCGAGACTTATCGCAAGCACCTCAGGACTCACCGCACCGACACCCACCCCATTGGCGGCCTGGTCACCCGCCCCGGCGACGACGGTGACTCCCTCTCTCAGACCAGTCACCTTGGCCGCGCTTTTGCCTATATGTCCGGCCACTTCCGAGCCTTCAAGGGTTTCGGGGAACCAGCGTGGGTCAAGATCCAGAGCTTCAATGAGCTCAGCCGACCAATCGCGCTTGGCGAGATCGAACAGAAGCGTCCCCGATGAGTCAGCCTTGTCGGCAGCCAGCCGGTCGGTGAGCATGAGTCGGACATAGTCCTTCGGAAGCAGGACATGAGACACCTGCCGGTACACCTCCGGTTCGTCGTCGCGAACCCAGAGAATCTTCGGCGCAGTGAATCCGGCTGACGCATCGTTGCCTGTGATCTGGATCAACCGTTCCCGTCCGACCCGGCTTCGAATCTCGTCGCACTGGGCCTGAGTACGCTGGTCATTCCACAGAATTGCCGGCCGCAACACCTGCCGCGTTTGGTCGAGCAAAACCAACCCATGCATCTGTCCTGTCAGCCCTACCGCTCCAACAGATCCCAAATCGACGCCTGGTTGGGTTGAGAGGTGTCGAATCGCATCGATCGTCGCTGCCCACCAGACATGGGGTGATTGCTCTGACCACAACGGCCGCGGAGTCTGGAACTCATACTCAGAGCGGCCGATGGCGATGACGCCGCCGTCGCCATCCATCAGCAGCGCCTTGGTGGCCGTTGTCGACGTGTCTATTCCGAGATAGAGGCTCAACGACGCGCTACGGACGGCACCGCGATAAGACCGGACACGAATCCGTCGTCATCGCACTCCAAGCAGCAGGTCGATCGTCAACTGGTCGAGCTCCTCATATGGTTGCGACTGAGCCCCGAGATGATCGCGGTCGAACTCGAACTCCTTCAATGTTTGGGCACCGGATGGGGTGTATGCACCGACCAGCGAGGAAAAGGGGCCATCGTCAGCGTTGATCTGTGAGAGCAGTGCCTGGATGGCCGGATCGACGTTGAACTCGTGGCCTTTTTCCTTGAGAATCAGATATGTGCGCATGCAGCCCCGAGCGAATGCCTTGACGTCGTCGTAGTCGGCAGTTCGATAGGCATGAGCGTCGAAGTGACGGCTCCCTGAGTACCCGACATCCTCGAGGAACTTCACAAGGAAGAACGCCTGCTTGATGCTCACCGATCCGAAACGGAGGTCCTGGTCGTACCGCCCCGGGGTCTGATCGTTCAAGTCGATGTGGAACAGCTTTTCCATCGACCACGCCTGAGCAACATGGTGAAGGAAATTGAGGCCTGCCATGTGCTCGTGCGCAACCTCCGGATTGACACCAACCATCTCGGAGTCATCGAGCGTCCCGATGAAGGCCAACATGGAGCCGGTTGTCGACAGGTAGATGTCGGCTCTTGGCTCGTTGGGTTTCGACTCGAGGGCGAACCGCAGGTCGTATCCCTGATCCTTCACGTAGCCAGTCAGGAAATTCATCGCCTCGCGATAATGTTGGAGTGCCACAACCGGATTCTTCGACGCGTCCGTCTCGACTCCCTCGCGACCTCCCCAGAACACATATGTCGTGGCACCGAGCTCGACACCGAGATCGATCGCGTCCATCGTTTTCCGCAGTGCGTATGCCCGCACCGAAGAATCACCCGAAGTGAACGCGCCGTCACGGAAGGCGGGGTGTGAGAAGAGGTTGGTGGTCGCCATCGGGACGACTAGACCGGTCTCGTCCAGCGCCTTCTCGAACTCGCTGACGATCTGTTCGCGTTCCGCCCACGAGGCGTCGATGGGCACCAGGTCATTGTCGTGGAAGTTGACACCGTAGGCGCCGACTTCAGCCAGAAGGGCCACGATCTCTACCGGACTCAAGCGACGCCTCACCGGGCCGCCGAAAGGATCACCACCAACGTTGCCCACTGTCCAAAGGCCAAACGTGAACTTGTGATCAGGCCGAGGCTCGTACATCAATTGATCCTCCTTTGACGACGAAACTAGCGACATCGGGAGACCACGGAACCAGAAAGGGGTCGCCGAAGAGGCCCATTCTCGAACTCCGGTCAGATCGACTCAGATCCGAGCCGCACCACTGAGGTTTCGGGCTATTTCTCTTCGTCAACGCTGCCGCCGGTGACCGAGCCGTTCAGGGACGCCGGCCCTTCGGCCGGGTCATCGGGCAGGGGTCATCTGAGGTTGGAACATGGGCCCTCCCTCCCAGGAATCCTCGGCTCGTCACCGAAGCCGCACTTAGATCAAGGCGATTCTGTGCTATTCGCCGCCTTCCTTGAGCTCGATGTCACGACGGGAGTAGCCGTCGCCATCGGTATCCGAACCGGAGAGATTGGCGATGGCCAGCTCTGCAAGATCCGTCCGATAGGCCTCGTCGGAAATTTCGACACTCTGGAGGTCAGGGATCTCCGCGGTGGCGATCTCGACCGTCTGGTCCCAGAGAGCGGTGTTCATGACACCGATGCCGTTGGTCGCCGGGAAAATCAAACCCAGGATCTCGTTGAGCTGCCACTCCTGGTGTCCCGCCCCCAGGGTCGATCCATTGGCGAGGACCACATCAACACAACTGTCGAAATTGTCCAGGCAGTGGACCCAACCCCGGAACGACGCGGTGAGGAACCGTACCGCTATGTCCTCGTTGCCCGCCTGGGCAATCCATTCTGCATTGACCCACACCGCATCCTGAAGCATTGCCGTGCCGATGTCGTTGAAGTCGATGACGTTCAGATCCTCCGGCTGGTACAGCTCACCGGTATCGGGGTTGATCGCCTCCAGCACCTGGGCGTACTCGTTGTAGATCATCGCCTCGGCGGCGTCGATATCGCCGTTGAGCAGAGCATTCATGGTGAAGTCCTGACCAATCAGCTCGACATCCTCGACGCCGAACTTGGAAATGGCCGCGGTCAATTCGAACTCGTTGCCGAACCCCCAGTTCCCGACCTTCTTCCCGGCCCAGTCCTCGGGAGATTCGATCCCGGAGTCGGCCAACGAAACCTCGAGAGTGCCCGACCGTTCGAACACCTGGGCGATGTTGACGATGTCGGCGCCGCCCTCAAGGGAGACCAGGGCCTTGGGCACCCAAGCCAAACCGAACTCGGCGCCACCGGTGGCGAGCACCTGCTGGGGAACTATGTCGACCCCGCCCTCGAGTATCTCGACATCGAGACACTGATCGGCGTAGAAGCCGTTGTCGAGGGCGACGTAGTACCCGGCGAACTGGGACTGGGCGAACCACTGCAGCTGCAGGGTCACCTCATCTACCTCATCGCAATCCTCGGCAACTGCTCCCCCGTCGCCGTTGTCACCACAAGCTGCCAGGACCATTGCCAAGGTCGCCAGCCACAGGATTTGACGTCTCCATCCGGTCGGCTTCATCTGTTCCTCCTTATTGATGTTGGACGTGAACCATATCGGGGAACCCATCCGGGTTGTGCAGAATGGGAAAAACGTTCCTATTTGCTGGTTCGGAACGACACATGCCAGGGCATGACCAGTCGCTCTGCAGCAAGAATCACCAAATAGAAGGCCACGCCGAGAATCGAAGCCACCAGGATCGCCGCCCAGGCATCAGGGAATTGAAAGAGATTCGCCCGATTGATGATGTACTGGCCGAGAACGTCCTGGGGGCCTCCGAAGTACTCGGCGACGATCGCCGCGATCAACGACAAGGCGCTAGCGACCTTGACAGAGGCAAAGAAGAACGGAAGAGCATGGGGCATCCTCACCCGACGCATCGTCTCGGCCGGGGTCGCCGCCACCGACCGCATCAACTCGAGCTCAGCCTGATCTACCTCCAGCAAGCCCCTCGTGGTGTTGATCATCACCGGGAAGTAGACGACCACCGCAACCACAGCCATTTTTGAGATAGGACTTGTGATGGAGAACCAGTTGTTGAAGATCGGGGCCAGGGCGACAATCGGCGTGGCGTTGGCCGCGATTGCAACGGGAAGCATGCCTTCCCGAAAACGCACCCAACGCGCCGCGGCAAACGAAGTGAGCAAGGCAGCCGATACCCCAATGACGAAGCCGCCCAGGGCTTCGGAAAGGGTCTTGAACCCGGCGCCCCACACCACGTCCCATGTCTCGACGAAACTCGAGATGATCTCACTCGGCTTGGGCAGTACAAACGTCTCGATTCCGAAGAGGCGGGTGAGACCCTCCCAAAGGAGGATTACCACAAGAAAAGAGAACAGCGCCGGCAGATACTTACCACCGAATTCCCTTATCGCCGCAGGTGTGCGACCACCGACGGGAACGTCGCCCTCGAAGGCGCTGAGAACATCCGTCTCGTGGCTCTCCCGAATGATGTCGTCGCGCTCGGTCATGACTCTCCGCTACGCAGCGCCTCGCGGACCTCGGTGATCAACTCGAAGTATCGGGGACTCTCCCGAGTACTCAAATCGCGTTCGGTCGGCAGGTCGATGGCGATTTCGGTCTTGATCCTCCCCGGCCGCGGTGTCATCACCAGAACCCTCGTAGAGAGGAACACGGCTTCGGGTATCGAGTGGGTGACAAACACCACCGAGATCCCCGTTTCCCCCCAGAGTCTGAGCACCTCTTGCTGCATCAGCTCCCGGCTCATCTCGTCGAGCGCGCCAAAAGGCTCGTCCATCAACAACAGCGAGGGCTGAAACGCAAGAGCCCGGGCAATCGCCACCCGCTGCTGCATGCCACCTGAGAGTTGCCAGGGGTAATGATCGGCGAACAGTTCGAGCTGAACCAAGTCGAGCATTTCGGAGGCCCGCCTCGACCTCTCCTCTTTGGCGACATCCATGATCTCCAGGGGCAGCTCCACGTTCTTGCGAACGGTTCGCCAGTCGAGGAGGGTCGCCGACTGGAAAACCATGCCGTAGTCACGGTCGAGCCGGGCCCGGGATGGCGACTTGGCATTGATGAGCAATTCCCCCGAAGTCGGTTCGAGAAGGTCGGCGACGAGACGGAGAAGAGTCGACTTGCCACATCCCGAGGGACCAATCAATGAAATGAAATCACCAGTCTCCATCCTCAGATCGATGTTGGTGAGGGCCTGAACGGCCTCGGCGCCACTACCAAAGACCTTTCCCAATCCGCGAGCGTCCACCACCATCTTCACGTCGACTGCCTCCTCTTGGCAGCCACCAGACGATGCTCGGCCAGCGTGACCGCACCAACAAAAACCATCCCGGCGAGACCGGCGACGATCACGGAAGCAAACAGCTTCTGCGGAGCGGCGGTGAACTGCTGGGAGAACTGGAGCAGGTCACGACCCAACCCTCCCCTGAAACCGGCGGGCAACTCACCAACGAGGGCACCGATCACGCTGGCGGCGGCGGACACCTTCAGAGCGGTGAAGATGTAGGGCATCGCCGCGGGTACCTGGAGTTTCCACAAGATTTCCCGGGGCGAGCTTGCATAGGACCGCATCAACTCGACCGCCGTCGGTTGGGGTGAGCGCAACCCGCGCATGGTGTTGATCACGACCGGGAAGAAGGTCAAATAGGCGGCGATTATCGAGACCGTCAACCATTGGGGGATGTCGAGCTTGCCGCCCCAGATCACCACCATCGGGGCGATGGCCAAGATGGGCACGGTCTGCGAACCGACCACGTAGGGCATGAACGCTCTCTCGGCGGTCCGTGATCGGACGAAGAGCACACCAAGTCCAAACCCGATCGATCCGCCGATGAGGAAGCCCACCAATGCCTCTCTCAGGGTGAACATCGCAGCCCGGAGCTCGACAAAGAGGAGGATCGGGCCGTTCCGCTGAGCCGGCTGGAACAATGCGCCGACGATGGTCCAAGTGTGGGGCAAAATCCGGTCGGAGGGGTTCACCGGCTCGGTCCACTCCAGGGTGGTCCAGATGAACTTGTAGCCCTCCCAAAGGATGACCAAAGCGACGATCACCGCCAGCATGGCGAGCCCACCCCGGACGACCTTGCTCGGTGATGACGTCTTCCCGGTGGATTCGCTCATGGCGGCGAGAGCCTAACGGGAGGCTACCGCCCGCGTCCCAGTAGCTGAGCGTGTGCCACAGGTGACCGTTGCGGTAAGTCGAGAT
>SMXW01000046.1 GCA_004356805.1 Acidobacteriota bacterium
TGATAGGGCTGCTCGAGCCGCCGAGATCGCATCAGTTGGATCAGACTTCCCCTGTTTGCGGCGGGTCTGACGGTTCGGCCTGTCCACTTCCACGACCTCGACACCACCAGCAGTCAGGAATCGGGTTAATCCGACACCCCACGAACCGGTGCCCTCCACCCCAACCTGTTCCACCTCGTCGAAGTCGACCAGCCAACCGAGAAGATCCTCGAAACCAGAAGCGTCGGCGGGAAACGATTCGATACCTAACAATCCACCGTTCCGATCGACAGCTGCCGCTACGTGGCTATCGGCGTGAGTGTCCACACCACCACTAATACCTACGATTCTCATGGCCGCCCCCTTCGTTAGATAAGGCCAAAGGGGTGGCAAACCACCGGGACGGCGGACGTGACCCGACCGAACTGGCGTTAACAGTTCAACCGGCGAACACCGCCCGACCGGTGGAAGCCACACCAGCCGTAATCATCACTCCCAGCCGGTTATGGGCGGGGTTCGGCCTCGACGCCGATGTCCCGAAGGTATGCATCCATGGCTCTTGTGGGATCTCAGGGTTGTCGGCCTTCAATCGGTTCGGGCATTCACGGAGGTGCTTAAGAAGGTCTCTGAAGGGCCGTCGGTATTACCGTCGCTTGGCCCATGTTCGTCTTGTGGTTTCTGATCTGGGTAATGGCTTCCGTGAGTGCTGTGGTGGCCGAAACCATCATGAAACTCATCAGGCAACGCCAAGCGGAATAAGCGCTCATCCGGCTCCTCTGCTGGAGTCCAAGGGTTCTTCTGTTGTCCCAAGAATCTGTTGCAGCGAGGATCCAACGAGAGCACCAATGGTCTCCTCCGCCAATACTCCGGTGTAGAACCTTTGCGGGTCTACACCTAGCCCACCCACTGGTTGGCCGCGTTGATACCGCCAACTCCAAATGCGATCGCTGGGGCGATTGCGGCGGATCCGATGACGATTGTGACGATTACTTCGGTGAAGCTGATGTTGAGAATTCCCAGGCCGAGCAGATCGAAAACGGTGCCGCCGACGTGAAGTGTTTCTCTTCGACACGACCATTCCCTCCTGGCGCCTTGAATCTCGTCAAGGACCGTCGATTTCCCGAGGGTGCCGACGTAGCAGTGTGCGTCGGTCTGACCGAGCTTGTCGAGGGCCGCAGCTGGAGGCCTTTGAGGCAGAATATGTTCGATCTCGACCTGGTCGCAGCACCGATCGACGGGGTTTGCTAAGTTCGCTCGACCAACCGCCTTAGGAGGCTATGTAGTGACTGAGAAGAAGCCGAACATTCTCATCATCTGGGGAGACGACATAGGGATCAGCAATCTCAGCTGCTATTCAGATGGTTTGATGGGCTACCGAACTCCCAACATCGACCGCATCGCCGATGAGGGAGTGCGCTTCACCGATTACTACGCCGAGCAGAGTTGCACAGCCGGCCGGGCGGCCTTCATAACGGGTCAAAACCCGCTCAGGACCGGTTTGACAAAGGTTGGCATGCCGGGGTCACCGCTCGGACTACAGGCTGAAGATCCCACAATCGCCACCGCTCTCAAGGCACAGGGCTACGCGACCGGCCAGTTCGGCAAGAACCACTTTGGTGACAAAGACGAATTTCTCCCAACAGCTCATGGATTCGACGAGTTCTTCGGGAATCTCTATCACCTGAACGCGGAGGAGGAGCCGGAGCATCCCGATTACCCCGACCCGAAGGACTTTCCCGATTTTCGCGAGAAGTTTGGTCCTCGAGGCGTGATGCACTCTTGGGCAAACGGAGACGGCTCACAGCGGATAGAAGACACCGGCCCGTTGACCAAGAAACGCATGGAGACGGTGGACGAAGAGTTCCTCGCCGAGGCGAAACGCTTCATTAGAGAGAACGCCGAACAGGATTCACCCTTCTTCGTTTGGTTCAACGCTACTCATATGCACTTTCGCACTCATACGAAGGAAGAGAGTCTCGGCCAGTCGGGACGCTGGCAGTCTCCGTATCACGACACGATGATCGATCACGACGGTCACGTGGGTCAACTCCTCGACCTTCTCGATGAGCTAGGCCTGACCGAGAACACGATTGTCATGTATTCGACGGACAACGGCCCTCACATGAACACTTGGCCCGACGGTGGTATGACCCCCTTCCGCAACGAGAAAAATTCCAACTGGGAAGGCGCCTATCGAGTTCCGTGTGTCGTCCGCTGGCCGGGACAGATCCCGGCGGGAACGATCTTGAATGGCATCGTGTCCCATGCCGACTGGTTCGTTACCCTCCTTGCGGCTGCAGGCGAATCAGAGATTGCAGCAAAATTGCACGAGGGCCATGACCTCAATGGAACAGAGTTCAAGGTTCATCTCGACGGGTTCAACCAGCTCGACTACGTGACGGGGAAGAGTGAGGACAGTCCGCGCGAGTACTTCTTCTATGTCAATGACGACGGGCAGCTAACCGCTGTGCGTTATGACAACTGGAAGATCGTGTTCTTCGAGCAGCGTGTCACAGGTACCTTCCAAATATGGGCAGAACCGTTTGTTGAGCTGAGACTGCCGAAGATCTTCAATCTTCGAACTGACCCCTACGAACGTGCCGACATCACCTCGAACACCTATTACGACTGGGTGCTTGACCGGGTGTTCCTGTTGGGCCCGGTACAGGCATTCGTTGCCGAAATGGTTCAGACTCTGGCCGAGTTCCCGCCGCGGCAGAAGCCAGCCGCATTCAACATTTCCCAGGTGATGGAGAAGCTCGAAGCAGGCATCACCAGCGCTTGATGCGATAGGAGTCCGCTAATCGCTCGGTCATGACTGACAACTCGTCTATGGGTTCGCCATCGGATCGGGCCACTCTCCTGATCGCCGCGGCTAGCGGCACCCTCGCTTTCGCGATCGGTTTCAACTACGGCGCGTTCAAAGTCATTTTCTTCGATCAGTTGCTGACTGTATGGGTGCTGGCAACGGTCGTGTTCATCGGGTCTCTTGTCACCAAACTCCCTCCAAACACCTGGCCGCGCCGACTCATTCTCCTTCTGCCCTCACTCTGGGTCGTCGCCGCCGCAATCGACAACACCATCGACATGAACTCCGGGGAGAGATTCGTGTTCACGCTCACGGTCATCGTGACCCTCGTGGCGCTCCCTTTTGTTGCTTGGAGCCTCGTGACCGCTATCAATGCCGATTTTGCTGAGCTTCCGAAACGCAACAAGGGCATCGTGTTGACTGCAGTCGCAATCTTCTTCGTACTCGGAGCTGTGTTAGGCGCCAACAACGACTCATTCCTCACATGCCAGGACTTCAAGGTGAGCGGGAACGACCTGCCGGCGAACTGCCTCGAGACCTCTCCCTAGTTCCTTCTCAGAGCAGAGTGGGCAGAACCACCAGAACGGCCAGACCGGCAACAAGCCCGGTCGCAGCGATCGCAACCAAAACGAGAGAGATTCTCGTTCGGAACTGCCGGCTAAGCCCGGCCAGGAACAACACCACAGCAAATAGCACCGTCATCAGGGTGTAGTCGCCCACATTGTCACGGGCATCAAGGGCCTCCAAGGTGTGTGCTTCAGATGCAGTAAGAGATTCGACTGCCTCCTCCAGAATTGTCGTAATCGGATAGTCCGGTGTATCGAACGGCGAGCCAATGTAAGGACCGCTGAACGGATCCCGACTAAGCCAATCGGTGATAAGTGGCTGCACTTCGTCCCGAAATTCGACAAACAGGATCTCCGCGGTCCTTTCATCTCCGGCAGATACGGCCAAGACATAGTCACCGAAATTCGCCCTGTCGCCGCTGATGTCACGGCTCGCCTGGGCGATATCCGCGGCAGCGATGGTGCGGTCGATGGATGCTTCGTTGAACGACACTGTCATCGCGCCACCCCATTTTCCCGCTTGGAAAGCGGAAAATGCCGTCGCCACCGCCGTGATCGAAAGGATCACAGCAGCGAGGATCTCCGCCCACCTGGCCCTGGTGGTTCGTGAATTCTCCGAGGCGGTGGTCATCGATTCCGACGTCGGCTATTCGCTACTCTCTGGCCCGTCATTAGTCACGCCGGTCGTCCTCACAGCAGTCGAGTCTCGCTTGTGCTTGGCATGATTCCCTCGACGCTCCGATAACCGGCGGCATCATAAGCAAGAGCTTCGTAGGGTGCCAGCCACACCAGCTTGTGAGCTTGTAAGGCCGTGGGAGCTAAATCGCCTGCTCGTTCCCTGGCCGCAAGGGCGACTCATATCAAGACGCCTCGTTCTGCGGTTCGTCGCTTTGAACACGAGCGCATGCTTTTGGTAGTTTGGAAAAGGATGCACACTGCTGAAGAGACAATGATTTGGATCCCGCCGGGGGAGTTCGCGATGGGATCGGAAGACTTTTATCCGAGCGAGGTACCGGTCCGGCGGGTGTCGGTGGAGGGCATCTGGATCGACCCTCACCCAGTCACCAACGATCAATTCAAAGAGTTCGTTGCCGCTACCGGGTACCAGACAGTCGCGGAGCAGCCGCCTCCTCCCGAGTTATACCCGGGCGCAACGAAGGAGCACCTGGTCCCCGGCGCTCTGGTCTTCACGATGACTCAAGGACCCGTCGATCTGCGTGACTATCACAATTGGTGGTCCTGGACCCCTGGTGCACGGTGGCAAAACCCGACAGGCCCGGAGTCGTCTCTGGATAGCTTGGGTACCCATCCGGTGGTTCAAGTCTCCCATAGGGACGCAGTCGCATACTGCGATTGGGCCGGCGGCAGTTTGCCGTCCGAGGCCGAATGGGAGTTTGCGTCGCGGGGAGGGTTGGATGCAAAACGATTCTCGTGGGGCGACGACGACCAGCAGAAAACGGAGCCGGTCGCGAACACCTGGCAGGGTCGGTTCCCATATGAGAACATCGAAATCGACGGTTATACGACAACGTCGCCGGTGGGTTCATTCCCTCCAAACGGATACGGGCTATACGACACCACCGGCAATGTCTGGGAGTGGACCAACGATTGGTACACCGATCGGCCGGAGCGTCTGTTGGAAGCCTCCTCTTGCGCTCCTGGCGAACCTCATGGCGCGCGTCGGGAGGACAGCTTCGATCAGCACCAGCCCGATGTGCCCATCCCACGTAAAGTTGTGAAAGGCGGATCTCACCTGTGCACACCTCAGTATTGCTATCGGTACCGTCCAGCAGCACGTCAACCCCAGATGATCGACACCGGAATGAGTCATCTCGGCTTTCGTCGCATACTCAGGGCCAACGATTGATACGAGCCGACTAGTCGTGTCCAGCATGGCGGGAATGAGAGTGAGACTGGCCCTTTTTGAGCAGATAGCTTCCGCACCATGTCTCTGGTCTCAAGGCAATCATTGAGCGACTACTTCGCCCAGGACCGTCTCTTCTGGCGCAGATTGGGCCGCGCGGTGATCATCGGTGGTCTCGCCGGTGCAATGGCGTTGGCGTTCGTTCTAATCGTGAAGATCGGTACCGATTTGTTCTGGCCCGAGGACATCGATTATGGATGGTTGGGCGGCGAGTGGTGGTGGCTGGCAATCCTAGGAAGTACGGGACTTGTCGTCGGCATTCTTAGGGTGGTAACGCACATCCCCGATGACATAAACGGTTCGCTGACAATTATCCAAGATGGGGCTGTTGACAGGAGTACGGCGCTTCAGGCCATCGGAATCTCCATTGTTTCTCTCGTCGGCGGTGCAAGCCTGGGACCGTTTGACGCAGGTGTCCGATCCGGGGCATTTGTCGGCGACCGGTACGCGACCTTCCGCAAACTGCCGGACAAAGAGAGGCAGGTCGACGCCGTGAGTGGGATAAATGGCGCCCTTGGCGGGCTCCTGACGGCGCCGATTATTGCGACTCTGTTCGTGACCGAACTGCGCTGGCCCGAGCGGCGCAACCTTTATCGAGCGCTCCTTCCTGCTATGGCAGCCTCCATATTCGGGTTCGCGGTGAGTTTCGCCATTATCGGCGACACGTTTCTGGGAGTATTCGCCATGCCCAGCTATGAGGTTCGCTTCTGGCATTTCGGATTGGCGATCATTCTCGGTTTCTTGGCTGCCTCTCTCTCCTGGCTTCTCGGATTGACAGTATCTGTCCTCCGCAGCTGGATTGTTCCTCTTCTATCGAACCAGGTGGTCCGCTCGACAGTCGGCGGACTGGCGCTAGGCGGAATCGCGATTCTCCTACCTCTCACGCTGGCTTCGGGGAAAGGCGAGCTTGGAATAGCGATCGACAATGTCGAGCAAATCGGAGTGGTCCTCCTCCTTGCCGTCGTAGGAGCAAAGATCGTGGCCGTGGCAATCAGCCTCACCACAGGCTTCATCGGAGGCCCGGTAATGCCCACCCTGTTCATAGGGGGAGCAGCTGGACTCGCCGTACATGCAATGTTCCCCGGCATCCCGATCGCCCTTGCGTTCTCGTGCATGCTTGTAGCCGTTCCAGGCGTTTCCATCGGAGCACCGTTCTCAATGGTGTTCCTTGCAGCCCTGACCGTAGGCGTTGGTGCAGTGGAGACTGCTCCGGCAGCCGTTGCCGTGTTGACCGCCTATACCCTCCACGCCGGACTGGGCTGGTTTGGGTTACCGACCGATAAGGCGATTGTCGACATTGACGAAGTCACCGTACAAAGCGAGCTTTTCGAACTCGGAGCCGAGGCCGAAGAGACATAGCGCGGCCCTCTTTTTTTGGCTCGAAATACATATACATTCACCATCAGACTCAGATCCGTCGGCTGACCATCTCACCAAGCTCCAAATGCTGGTTATGGGGGCCGGGTTTCGATTCGGGTCGTCGACAGTCTTTCGTTTTGGTCAGGGGAATACACCTTTCAGTACAAAAGCTACGGGAGACCACGCTACGTCGGGTGCAACGGCGCCATCATCCGCATCAATTCAGATCTCGACAACCACCGAATCGGTTCAGGATCGTCCGGGTGGACGGTGCAGGGGAGACGCCGCACATAGCGGCACCTAATGTGCGCCTACAACGCGCTAGGTGTTCGGCCTCGTGGGCAGGACACCATCGCCGCTCTCGGCCTGGTCGGGTAGCCCGTCGCGACGGATTCTCGAGACCACTCACCCATCCCAACAGTTCCGACTGGGATATTCGAGGTGTCATCGAGGTGGCAAACGCGAAACGGTCCGCGGGTGGTCATGGACGTTGTGGGGTTAATCGCGGATCCAATTCAAGGGACGACCTGCTCCTGGCGTCGGCAAACCTGTCGCGCACCTCGGATCCTCAGCCGATTTTCTCAACGGTCGGAGATACTGGCCTGTAGCTCCCGTAGGCCACGGGGATCACCCTGGACCCCTTCCGGAAGCCGCTGTTAGGCCGTACATAAGTGCCGTTATGTGCGGTTGATTTCATTCGCCCCGAAGCTTGCCATAACCACCACCAAAACCATCGGCCATGTTGCTCCCTAGGGAACGCAGACCTTCGGCGGCGTCTCTAAGCAGATTGCGTCGAATAGGTCGCCCTGTGGCGTCTCATCGGGTCGCTCCACTAGAACGAGGCTACAGAAGGCGTCCCCTATCCCAAGAGCCGAAATCAGAGGCGGTCTTCGTCGTCCCCATATCCGGCCTCGGTTGGGTTATGGACGCCCGACCGCGGTCGCACATCTTTTGCGACCCTTGCATTTACTCCCGCGCCCATGAATTCCGACCCTGCATTGAACCTGCGCTACGACCTGCACTTGGATCGCAAGACCGACACAGGCGATCAGCAGCTTTGTGGATAGTTTCGATTCATTGCTCAGGGTAGGCGGTGCGTGTTTGGGAGGGCTTGGGCTGTTGCTCGCGGCGATGGTGGAAGTTCGGTCATGTTCTCTTGGACCGGTGCTGCCCGCACGAGAACCACCAGCTCAGCCGAGTAATCATCCGGCGGGCAAGCTCAACAGTTCGGCCACGTCGGCGGC
Source organism: Acidobacteriota bacterium (assembly GCA_004356805.1). Classification (GTDB taxonomy): domain Bacteria; phylum Actinomycetota; class Acidimicrobiia; order Spongiisociales; family ZC4RG35; genus SZUA-217. Next base: position 7,882 of record SMXW01000046.1, read on the forward strand.
GGAGATGACTTCAGGGGTGCGTTCGATGTCGACCGTGGGGTAGAGGTTACCCCACGTTTGTAAAGCTCCGACTTGCGGACCCCGTCACAAAGGAAAGGGACCCCTTTCGGAGTCCCTCTCGTCTGTTTGTTTTGGGGTTGGCAGCCGAGCGTGCCTGCCGGGAACCGACCGCTGATCGTGGATCTAGATCAAGTACCCAGCCAGCTATTGGAGGACGGTCAGCTCGAATGCCTTGACATCACTGTGCACGGATGCCACCGGTATTATTCAACTGTAAAGAGCGGGATGGGAATTCGTTTGAGCAGTCTGCTGCCTCGATATTATGGTAAAGGCAGACCAGGCACACCCACATCAAATTTCAACACAGCTGCCCCCAAGCTGTTTGCTGGTTCAGGAGGTAGGACGGCAAAGTTGGCGATAAAGATGCTCTGTCTATCGCCCTTGCCAGTGCCGAAAGCGAGACTGGCTGGATTCCAAAGACCGTCATCTTCAGTGAGCAGTGTGGTAACAGTCCCGTCCGTTGGGTCGATCCGCACCAGTTTGTTCTGGAGCACCAGTAATGCATAAATGTTTCCATGCACATCCAGGGCAATTCCATCCATCCCGAACAATTCGTCCACTCCACATTCGAGAGTTCCAGCAACGAGCTCCGGGGTACCAGGAGAACCATCCTTTAGGATAGGGATTCTTGCAAGGACTCCCTTGCTGGTATTCGCCACGTATAGGTTTGATTTCCAAATGGCAACACCGTTTGCCCCAAAATCGTTCGGGCAGCCCTCTGTAAATTCATCTTGGAGCCAAATTTCTGCGTCGGCGGATCCGTCTGTTGGGACACGCCAGATAGCCCCATTTAATGATTCTCCCACAAAAAGATTGCCATGCTTGTCAAGCGCCAGACCATTGGGCAGGAACATAGCCTCCGTTCCAGGCAGCCGCTCTGTGCTTCCGTCGTCAGCAAAGCGGTAAATCCCGCCAAGTGCCTCCGGGGGTGTAAATGGGTTAACAAGGGCAAAGTACACGTTTCCGGGGGCATCAACGGCTATCCCCGCTGGTGCTGGTCCATCAGGATACTCAACGAGGACCGCTGTTTCTGTTCCATCCGGGCTGATCTGCCAAACTGCCCCAAAACCGCCTCCGACAAAGAAGGGAATACCCATGGTGACAAAGATATTTCCCACCTTGTCAATGATTATGCCTTCAGGCAGCTCACCGTTCGTTCTGTCAAAGGATCTCACCACCTCCACATGCCCGCCAGCTCTGGCCTGGCTGCCGTCCGCCCCACCGACCCAGAGTGTCGACATCGCTAGAAGAATGACTAGTAGTTTCTTCATTTTCTGACTCCCTTTGACCCGTTCTGCCCAAGCAATACGCGAGAATCCTACGAATCTTCAACCTCGACCTTAGCCTCGCGGAGAGTGGCGGGCCCGAGAATTGATGGGTATCTGACGTCAGTTGAACTCTCGCCGCGTCCGATGCAGTCCTCCATACCCTGAATTGGGACAGAGCATAAGTGCCGTTATGTGCGCGTGATGTGCAATCGCGGGAAGTCGTGGCGTAGCTTCACTTGGGTAGCCCAAGAAAGAGGTCCCCATGATCGTGTCGATGCTGGAAGCGAGCGTCGAAGAGGCTCGAACTGGAGAACTCGTCAGTCAATTCGCCGGTAGCGAATCGCCGAATCCAGCTAAACCATAACCGGGTCAACGGCAGACCAACCCTTCGAGCAGAAGCCAAGACAGCCTCTGGTCGGCGTTCAGTAGAACTCGATACAGGCACCGTCAGCGTGTTGCGTGAGCATCGAAGGCGACAGATTGAGGATCGTCTGAAAGCTGGCAGCGTCTGGCAAGACACTGGCCTTGTCTTCTGTCGGGAGGATGGGACTCTTATCAAACCCGAATGGCTCACCCGAACCTTTAACGCTCGGGCTAAATCGGCAGGGCTTCCCAAGATTCGCCTCCACGATCTGAGACACACATGGGCCACTCTTGCCCTAGGTGCAGGCGTACATCCGAAAATCGTGAGCGAACGGCTTGGACACAGCACCATCAGCGTCACCCTTGACCTATACAGCCACGTCTCCCCCGGCATGGACAAAGCTGTCGCCGAATTGGTAGCTGCCCTCTTCCGCTAGTCGCTTCGCCGTGGGCAGAGCCACGCATAAGTGCCGTTATGTCCGGCTTTTTTGGTAATCCCGTTTCGGTGGATGCGCTTAGGGTGCTAGTTCCTTGGAGGTGGCTTTGAGCGGTGGCCGGGAGATGTATCGGCGGAAGCGGAAGACGATGCCGGACTGGGTGGATTTGGCATTGTCGATTGGTGTTGTTTCGGATGATGATCAGGAGACGACCCGCACTAAACGCCTGATGGTGGGTGTGTTGTGGGTGTCATTGCCGATAACTGTTCTCTCGGCGACGCAGTTGGCTTTTGCGTTCGATGCACCGGTTGCTGGTTTGACAGTGGCTTCGGTGTTTGTGACGGCAGCGGTGTCGTTGTTTGCGGTGTGGCGTTGGCCGTCTACTTATCCCAACATTGCTCATCTCCCGGTCGCCAATTCGATCATGATTTCTGCTGCATTGGTTGTGATGGCCGGTGGCTTGCTGGATTCTGCGGTCAACGCTGTTTGGGGTTTTGTTGCAGTGCTCGCTGCATTGGCAGTTTTCGCTGATCGACGAGCCACCTTCTGGCTGTGGGTCTTCATCGCCAGCCAAATCGTGGCTGCGGCATGGGCAAGCCAGATCGAACCCATCTACGAGGTGACCAACGTCGAATACGTCGCCATTTTCAATTTGTTGGTCGTCGTCGTATTCGTCTACTACATGATGCTCTTCTACGTCCGTCAAAGAGCCTTTCTGTTAACCCAATCCGACGGGCTACTGAGAAACATTCTCCCCGACGAAATCGCGGATCGGCTCAAAACATCAGAGGACACAATCGCCGACGACTACGAAGCGGCTTCGATCCTCTTCGCCGACATTGTCGATTTCACTCCAATGTCCGCTGATATGACCCCTTCGGAACTTGTCGCTCTCCTCGACGACGTTTTCTCCGCATTTGATGTTCTTGTTGAGGAGCGTGGCCTGGAAAAGATCAAAACAATCGGCGATGCGTACATGGTCGCTGCCGGAGTGCCCAGGCCACGCGAGGACCACGCCCAGATCCTGTGCGATTTGGCATTAGTTGTGCGAGACCTCGTCGCTACACGAGAATTCCAAAGTCGGCGAGTCACATTCCGTATCGGGATCAACTCCGGTCCCGTAGTGGCCGGAGTAATCGGCGCCACAAAGTTCAGCTACGACCTTTGGGGGGACTCTGTCAACACGGCCAGCCGCATGGAGTCATCCGGCACAGCCGGTGAAATCCAAATCACCGACGACACAAAACGCCTCGTCGAAAACGAATTCATCTGCGAACCAAAAGGAACCGTCGAGATCAAAGGGAAAGGACCGATGACCGTCTGGACCCTCAAAACCACCAGACCACAGCACTGAACCGAAACCCGTCCGAAACGCCTGAGTCAGGCGCACATAACCGGCATTATGTAGCCCTCGGCAGGCACGCATAAGTGCCGTTATGTGCGGCGTCTCAATGGCGTGGGAGATGGTTTTGTTGCGGGAATGGTGGCCGGGTGTGAGACTGGCTGGCGTATCGGAGGTAGTAGATGGCA
>SMXW01000047.1 GCA_004356805.1 Acidobacteriota bacterium
CAGACCCTCGGGGCTGGACGGGCGTGCCGAAACGATGGCCTCCAGAGTTCGGTCGCTAAAAACGACAAAGGCCGGGACTCCCTGCGACCGTGCCCTCTCGAGCCTCCAAGCCTTGAGTCGTGCGAACAACTCACGTTCATCGGAGTCGAGCCCGGGCACCAGTTCGCCGGAACGCCGATTTCTGCCGATTCGCTCTCCCCAAGGGATCAGCATCTCGGCTCCACCTTCTCCGAGTCGGATCAACACTCCGGTCGAATCGAACTTGCTAACGACTCCCTCGTACCCTCCGGGAACGGAAATCGAGTCACCCAGAGAGACGGACAGGCCGACGTCCTCACGATGAACAGGAGGAGGAGGTTTCGACTCCAGAATGTCATCGACAACTGGTGCCGACCCTTCCAACTCGGCGAGGAACCGTGACGGTCTATCCTTATCGGAGAGAACTACAACTGATTCTCTCCCCCGTGTAACCGCTACATGGAACACACGACGTTCCTCTTCGATGTCGTCGGACAGCACATGGGGCATTGACCCGCTATCGGCGCCAAACACCAAGACGTGGTCCCATTCCAGTCCCTTCGCTCTGTGAACCGACGAAAGCGTCACGCCTTCCGCAGACGATGGCACTGACAATTGGTTCCTGAGCCAGGACTCAAATGACTCGGGCTCCGGGCCCAAGGCTGCCAATCGTCGCATTGCTGCAAGATCGTCACTCTGGGAAGCGCGGTCGGCCCGCGACCGCCCAGCATCGAGGGCAGAAGCTGCTCGATCGAGTCCGATCTGAGTTGCGAGTACTTCGAGTAATCGGGGTGTCGAACTGGCTGCCGTCGTCGCCAGCAGAACGTCATCACAAAACCCGGTCCACCGTTCAAGCCGCCGACCTTCGAGGTCTTGACCGATCTCAAGAAGATTCTCAACCGAGAACGGTCCCCTCCTTCTCCCGATCAGGTCACCGAACAAGCGGTTGATGCCCCGGCCAGGTCGCCGAACAGCTTCAAAGAGGTCGCTTCGGCTCATCGAGTTCGAGTCGATGGCAAGACGCACCCACGCGAGAGCAGCTCGCAGGACAGTCCTGTTGAGGACACTCGCCGTCAATGTCGACTGAAAAGGGATCTCTCTCACTGCCAGTGCGACCTGAACAGGCAAAAGGGTGGAATTCACCCGCGAAAGAACGGCTATCGAATGTGGGGATACGTCTTGTTGCAGCAGACCCGCGATATGGTCAGCTGCAACTACCCCGAGGTCTTCCCCTGGCGCGCGAATGACCTCCAGTCCTTTAGCTTCGCTCGCTCCTCGAATTGTCTTGTCGACCCGTCTCGAGTTGTAGCTCAAGAGATTCGCCACGGCCTCGACAACATCCGCCGGAGAGCGATAATTGACCTCGAGCGCATGTGTTCCTGCGCCCGGGAACAAGTCCTGGAACCCGATCAGAAACCCAGGGTCCGCCCCCGAATATCCGTAGATGACCTGATCATCATCCCCGACCCCGAACACATTCATTCCAGGGCTGGCAAGAAGCCTGAGCAGCAGCAGATACCCGGGAGTGAGGTCTTGGAACTCATCGACCAGTAGATGCTGGCATTGAGCCTGCCAATGAGCACGGAGTTCGGGGAGACTGCACAGGGCTTCAATGGCGCCGTAGATCTGCTCGTCGTGATCGGCCTCACCTCGAGAGTCAAGAGCCTTCCGATACCGGCCGAAAGCATCTGCGAAAGCGGGGATGTCATCCCGGCCCTCTTCGACATCTTCAGGAGGCCTGAGACCAACTCGAACTTCGCTCAGAGCCTCGATATAGGGACCGATCACATCGGTATTGGCCCGGGGAGGAGCCGAAACTATTGCCTGAAGCCTTTGCCGCTGCTCCCGTTCGTCTATGAGTCGCAAATCGGGTTTTGACATTCGGAGGACCTCCCACCCGAGCGAGTGAATCGTCCGGATGTTGAGACGACTTGCCCCTGGAATTCGATCCTTCATCTCAATAGCTGCCAAGCGGTTGTACGCCACAGCGGTGATGATCTCGGGCTCGATCCCTCGGTCCGCGACTAGGTGCCGCATCCGAGCGGTGAGCACCCTGGTCTTCCCTGATCCTGCGGGAGCGATGATGCGGGCAGGGCCGACACCATGGAACACGGCGTCCTTCTGATCCTGGGCTAGATCCTTGATCGGCTCCGACGGAAACGTAGGAGTGTTCTCCAACCCGAATCCGATTGACTCGTGGTGGATGACTCTCTCAGCAAGGTCCAGTTGCTGGCGTGGCCCACCGTCAATCCAGGCCGCCGTACCGTTCGGGAGCCGTATGTCGGCCGATCCACCAACCGAGACTTTCAAGAGCCCTTCGGCCTTTCTGGACCACCACCAGATCAGCTGGTCGCTTCTTGCGTCGTAGGAGTTGTGCCAGACAGCTTTGGCCAATCTCTCACGCAGAAACGTGAAGGTCGCTCCAAGCTCGAAAGGAGGCAAGCTGGTCGACTCCGGTGCGTTCAGTTCGATATCGGCGACGCCCAGCTCGAGCACGGTGGGAATTCGTTGCACATAGCGTCGTTGCAGATCATTGACAACGCCCAGGAGGCGGTCGGGGTCCGCGAGAAGGGAATATCCGACGGGAACTCGATCGCAATCTGCCCAAGCCGGCGGTACTTCGCCGCCAGGGGCCACGACCACCGATCGACCAAGCTCATCCGGACCTGGAGATGTCACAGCGGGCATCAGGCCAGCCCCTTCTCGAAGAGCTCCAATAGTCGGGTCAGCATCACATGGTCGGAAGGCGCCAACGCAGATCCGTTCGAGTGCTTCTCCGAGAGGCGACCGAGAACTTCAAGGGCCCGAGTGGTATGCGGGGTTGGCTCGGGCTGGTGGTCTGCGAGAAACCTGATGGTCTCCATGGTCGTCGCATCGTCGGTTGCATTTGGGTCGTATCGGATTGGTGGGCACTTGGAAGCTGAGACGATCAGTTCAGTCAGAGCATCGGAGAGAGTCAGCATCTTTCGGTAGTCGAGCTTTTCTGCAGTGTCTTGAGGGGTGTGATAGTGACGATCCCGACCCGTATTGAAGAAGATCGAGGAGATACCTGCGTTCTGGAAGGCGTGGTGATCGCTACTCGGGAGCATCACATTGGCTCCCAGTCGCCGAAGGGACAGGTCGTCGCTTCGGTACTGATCGACCATTGCATGCAGTCCTCCTCGCTCAGCCCCACTCACAAGCACGGTGTTCCGGAGGTTCGGAGGAGCATCAGGGTTCCCTATCGCATGGCCTATCAGGTCCAGGTTGATCATGAGGTGCACCACATCAAGCGGGATCGTTGGGTGGTCGACGAAGAAGATCGAGCCCATCGTTTTCTCGTAGAAGTGAGGTGGCTCTTCGGAGTCGAAAGAGATGACTAGGACGTTGCAGTCCAGCTCTGACTGGAGTTCGAGCAGGCTTTTGATACGTCAAGGAGCACTGCGACACCGCTGGCGTTGTCATCGGCGCCACGGTGAATCGTGTCGAAGTAGACGCCGAGGTGGTCGTAATGGGCTCCCAGAACGATGTAGGAAGCGTCTGTTCGTTGAGCAGGGATCAGCCCGACGATGTTCGCTCCGCCAATGGTGGGTATCAGCTGATGGAACCCGTCAACTCCGGCAGGCCGGACTCCCAAGCCATCGAGCTTGTCAGTGACGTAGCGTCGTGCAAGCAGACCACCCGGTGTGCCCGAAGCTCGCCCCTCGCACTCGTCGGAAGCAAGAAACTCCACGGTTTCCCTGAGTTCGGCCAGTCGATCAGCCAAGGCAAGAACAAGTGGACAGCGACGTTGATCGTACGTGCGTGCTCGTTTCAGTGGATCGGTGTGAGCTCATAGTCATCGTGTCGCCAGTAGGTCAAGATCTTTGGTCTGGCATCGCCAACCGATGCCTCGGCGATCCCTCCGGTCGTACGAAACCCGCGACTCCGACATCGCCATTCTGAAGGCGAAAACGAGACTCTCTTGATTCGGCATCTCCGCGAAAGAACTGAACGGATTGAGTCTTACCGCCAATATCAGGTCCGTAAGTCAGGCACCACGCTGGATACAGATCTTTGAGGAACACCTTCTCCTCGTAGAAGGCATTCACGAAATCGTTGGCCCGACGGGCTTTCCGGTCATCCAGGAGGTTTCGAAGATACGTTTCAGGTCGACCCAGACATCGGAGTTGACGAGAACCTCAAACCTGCTCCTCGAACCTGGTGTTTGCTTCCCCGAGATGCGATGGAGTGAACGACATTAGGCGGTGTTGGTGTCGAGACGTCAGTAGGAATTGAGGATTCGAGCTGGCAAGGGTGGCGGCGCCAAACGAGCGTCAAACTTACGTAGATCCAGCGCCAGCCGGAGCGAGCCGACGCCCGGAATAGCTGCACGACCGGCTCAAGTCTCCATACTTGCGTTAACTAGTCGGTCAATCCGCTGTTGGTGAGGTCTTTCCCCTGCGGTACAAATCAACCAAAAGCACCACGACCGCTGAGAGCAGTAAACCGCTGACACTCCAGATGGCAAGGTCGGAAAAGCTCCCGGAAACGAGAACCAGGCCGCCAATGGCAGGACCGATCGCACGTCCGACTGCCATTGCCGACTGAGCATCGCCGACACGGTCTTCGGGCGCTGGTGACCAATCGGCAATGGACGACATGACCCGTGGCGTCGCTATCCAGAAGGCGAACCCCCACAGTGTCATGCCAACCACGAACACGGCCGCCTCGGGCACAAATCCCAAGGTGGCTGCACCTACAGCGATCACTGCGATCCACGGAGCTGCTGAGCCTTTGCCTTTGAGCTGTGCGCCGATGAATCCGGCGAGGGCATTGGCTGAGAATGTCAGTGAGATCGCGGTGGCACCCATCCCGATGTCCTGGCCGAGACTGGCGGTGTATACGAACATCGCCGAGCCGGCCAGGGTGAGCAACCCAAGGGCTACTACGAGGACCACGTTGGAGCGTGAGACACCTGCGTGAGATCTCTTGGGTTTAAAACCGGCGAACTCGACCGGTAGGACGGCTGCCGGCAACGCAATCACCGCGAGGAAAATGAAGACGGCGTCGATTCCGTATGACGACGCAAACCAGCCGATTATCGGTGCTCCCAGGAACACGGCGGCCGGACCTGTGGCGGCAACGTTTCGCAGCGAGGCACCGACACGCATTGCCTTGGCCCATCCCAACCACACCATGATCCCGGCGGCGCCTCCCGCCAGCACTCTCAACGCCACCAGGATGGGGAAGGTGGGAGCAAACGCGCTGGCGAGATTGGCCGCAAACATGATGGTTGTGGCGACGATCAGGTAGCGCCGACGGGTGCGAAGCGTGCGCCCTGCAACAAAGACCACAACAGCAAACGTTCCGACCTGCGCTGTGGAGACAAGCCCGGCTATGCCCAACTGGACCCCGTATTCGCTGGCTATCTCCGGAAGCAGAAAGGGTGTGGCGGCAAACAGCAGCGTCGAAGCCGCAATCGCTGCGACCAAGCCGGCGTCGGCGTGGTGGCGAAGCGAAAGGTATATGCGTGTTGGCCCTTGCACCGAGCGCAGGGTAAGGGGCGGACATCACCTGCCCACGGCAACGCTCGACCCGGCACCCGAGTGACGCTGCTAGGTGAATTGATTGTCCCGACTGCTCTGTTGATACGGTCGTGAAGTGAGTGCGTTCCGCCCGTCGATGTCGTTGGCTACTGGGGGATTGATATCTCTGGCGGTAGCAATGGGGATAGGGCGTTTTGTCTACACGCCCATCCTGCCCGACATGATCGAAGCGATTGGCCTGACGCCTACCGAGGCGGGTCTGATCGCTACAGCGAACTTCTTGGGATATCTGGTTGGCGCGCTGGCGGCTTCTGCGGCATGGCTCCGTGGCCCCCACCGTTCGTGGTTCCTGGCAGGTCTGTTCGCCAGTGCGATCACCACGGCTGCCATGGGGCTCACCGAGGCTTTGGGCGCTCAGATGCTGATTCGGCTGCTGGGAGGGGTGGCCAGCGCTTTCGTTCTCGTGTTCGCGTCGGCCTTGATTCTCGACTGTCTCGCTGCCCTGGGTCGACCCCGCTTGTCAGCGCTGTTCTTCGCGGGCGTGGGCGTCGGGATCGCGGTGTCCGGCCTCTTAATTTCAGTCTTGGGTTCGCAAGGTTATGACTGGCGGGTTCAGTGGATCGCCAGCGGTGTCATCTCGCTGGTAGCGGCCCTGTTCGTGGTGTGGCTTGTTCCTCGCCAAGCCAATGAGGTTGAGCAAGAACCCCTGCAGCCCGAAACGACCGCCGATGGACGGCTGAAGAGGTTGATCGTTGCCTACGGGCTGTATGGCTTTGGCTACATCATCACCGCCACCTTCATTGCAACGATCGCCCGCGCTTCCTCAGAGGGCAGGTCCCTCGAGACTGTCGTGTGGCTTGTGGTTGGCGTCTCAGCGATCCCTTCGGTGGCATTGTGGACATACCTCGGGCGGCGATGGAGCTTCGCGGCTGCCTTCGCTGTGGCATGTGTAATCGAAGCTGGCGGTGTGGCCCTCACTGTGACCTCTTCGTCCGCACTAGCGATCGTGGTCGGCGGGGTTCTCCTTGGTGGCACGTTCGTGGGCATCGCTGCCTTGGGTCTGCTGTATGCCCGCAGCCTGTCGGTAGGTGATTCGAGGAGGATACTTGCCCTGATGACGGCATCTTTCGCCTTTGGCCAAATGGTCGGACCGACTTTCGCTGGCGTCACCTTCGACCTGGGAGACAGCTTCCTGGTGCCGTCTTTGGCGGCTGCGGCAGCGCTGATCGGGTCGGCATGGCTGGTAATGGTCAAGCACCAACCGCAAACGCTCAGCACTAC
>SMXW01000048.1 GCA_004356805.1 Acidobacteriota bacterium
CGATTCCCGTCACCCGCTCCCAGAGTCGTCCTCCCGGGAACACGAGACCCTGCCCGACGGCTCGGAACCTCGGGTCCGATTCCCGTCACCCGCTCCCAGAGTCGTCCTCCCGGGAACACGAGACCCTGCCCGACGGCTCGGGACGCGGGTCCGATTCCCGTGGGGATGGGCGACATCTACCATGCCCGCTCGATGATCTTCTCCGACCGATCCATTCGCGACGCCATCGAAAACGGTTCGATAGTCATCGATCCCTACGAGCCTGCGTTCGTACAACCATCCTCAGTGGACCTCAGGGTTGGAGACCGATTCCGCATATTCGTAAACCACCGCTACTCCGAGATCGATCCCCGATCACCTCAAGATGACCTGACCCAGCTCGTCGAAATGGGTAAGGACGAGCCGTTCATGTTGCATCCGGGCGAGTTCGTACTCGGATCGACTCTCGAACGGGTCAAGCTGGGCAACGACGTCGTGGCAAGGCTCGAAGGCAAGTCCTCCCTGGGACGGCTCGGGCTACTCATCCACTCCACGGCTGGATTCATCGACCCTGGGTTCGAGGGACACATCACCCTGGAGCTGTCCAACGTCGCCACACTGCCCATCTCCATCTATCCCGACATGAAGATCGGGCAAATCAGCTTCTATCAGATGACCACGGCTGCAGAGTTCCCCTATGGATCCCCAGAGCTCGGATCGAAATATCAAGGCCAATCGGGTCCGACCGCAAGCCGCTCACATCGAGACTTCAAGTCCACAGAGAAGTAACTAGTGCGTATACGCGGATTCTCAATGTGTGCCATTTCGATCGCATCAACCGGTCTAGTCGAGCAAACTGGGCCTGAGTGAGTCTCTGCCGATAACGAGTCCCCCTCGGGAGCTAATCGCTCCACGGGCAAGCGACGAACCCCTCCAGCGGCAACCACTTGGTTGCCGCTCGTCTATCTCGAGCTTGCCGCGGCTGCTTCGATGCCTCCGATGATCAGTTCAACAGCGACATCGAAGCTTGCATCGATCCCAACCGGCATTCCGAAACCTTCCCTCGCTTCGAGGTCGAGGAATCCGTGCAATAGCGCCCGGAGCGCCCGGATCAGATGAATCGCCTCACTCTGGGGAATCCCCATGTCCAACAGCACATGTGCGACCAGAAACACCGGCTCGGCCATTGCCTCATACAGTTCAGTGTCTTCGTCGGGTTTGGGAGCCGGTAGGAAGGAGTCGTAGAGACCTCGGTGCTCGCGGGCGAACTGCCGATCGGCTTGGGCTATGGAGCGGAGAGCCTCGGTGCCTTCTAGATCACCGATCGCCTCCTCGAACGTCTTCAGCAACAATTGCGAGCCGTGAATCGCCAGGAGTCGTCGCAACCCTGACAGACCCTCGAGGTGGTTGTAGAGAGAGGGCGTCTTTATGCCGAGCTCATCGGCGACTGCGGTGAGGGTGGCGGCATCAAGGCCATCACGATCAGCAATAGCCGTTGCCGCCTCCACAACGCTTTCGAGGGTGATCCCCGCCTTGCGACCCATCAGGCCATCCGAGAGGTTCTTTCTTCAACCCGCTCCTTCATGGCCACATTCATAGCTTCGAACCCGGCCCTTGTCTTCTGGTCGAGGAACTTCGCCAACACAGGGACCAGGACCCCGGTGAACTCCTCGGAGTGGACAAGTCGTGTCCCGGTCTCGCTGGACACGAGATCAAACCGATGACGACCGGCAAACAACCCGGGTATACCGAGGCGTCCCAGCCACTCGAAGGTCCTCGGAGAAGTGGCCTCGGTCACAATCGGCTTGAACGTCGCTTCGTTACCTCCCGGTTGCCTCATGCGGACCTCGAGTTGCTCGCCGACAGCGACCTCACCCGATCCGGCCACCATAAAGGGGTTCCAGCTTTGATATTCGGAAAGGTCGGTTAGTACCTCCCACACGCTGTCCGGACTGGCGCCAATTTCTATTTCGGTAACGAGCCGTCTTGGTGGGACACCTCCTGCACTCCGGATACCAAGCCCCTGGAGCACGGCGAAGACGCCAATCACCGTGGAGACGGCTGCGAGCAACCACCTACCGCCGGTGGACATCAGTCCCGGGAAGCCGACGATCACGATCGCACCAGTGACGACCCACCCGATGTCGAGAATGACCGTTAGACGAGCCAGACGAAGGTCGACTGTCTCACGTCGTGCAGTCCAGAGAATGGCCAGGCCGAAACCGACCACCCCGACACCGACAACGGTGAGAACGACCGGAGCGAGACCCATGAACTCTGCAAGTTGGGAAGCAAAGGCAATTGCGATTGCGCCTGTGACCATGCTGAAAACAGCGTTGGCAAAAAGCGACGCCCGAATAAGTGAATCTGATCGATGATCAGAAGAAGCCATTTTGATCCTCCTCATTGATGTATGACTAATGGCATTAGTTACTCTAACTAAGGAGCTTAGTCATGTCAAGGAAGTTCTAGCTGACGTCACGTCCCAGGTTGGCGAACCGGGTGAACTCGGGTTGGAACGTCATCTCCACCGGACCGGTCGAACCGGCGCGGTGCTTGGCGATGATCACTTCGGCGATACCCCTCTTCTCCTGATCCTCAGGGTGGTAGTACTCGTGACGGTAGATGAACATCACCACGTCGGCGTCCTGCTCAATGGCACCGGACTCCCGTAGGTCGGAAAGACGTGGGCGTTTGTCTTCTCTCTGCTCCAGCGACCGGTTCAACTGTGACAACGCAATTATCGGAACCCTGAGCTCTCTGGCCAGGTTCTTGAGGTTCCTCGTGATTTCCGAAATCTCCTGCTGGCGGTTTTCCCGGTTGGGCGACTCCATCAACTGCAAGTAGTCGACCACGATAAGGGAGAGTCCCGTCTTTCGTTTCAGTCGACGACACTTAGCCCGGATGTCTGTCACCGTGACCATCGGGGAGTCATCGATGTAGATCGGTGCTTTGTACATCCGTCCGGCGGCATCAACCACCCTTTGCCAGAGGGGGCCCAGTTGGCCAGCCCGCAGTTTCATCGAGTCGACCTTGCCCACAGACGACAGGATCCTCTGGACCAACTCCTCCTTCGACATCTCGAGAGAAAAGATTGCCACCGGCTCGTCCATGGAGGCCACATTGATCGCGATGCCCAGGGCCAGCGAGCTTTTTCCCATACCCGGTCTCGATGCCACGACAACGAGATTGGCGGGTTGGAGACCGGCCAGTTTTCGATCGAGATCCACGTAACCGGTGGCCAGCCCGGTGAGCTCACTGCCTCTTTGCTCCATCAGCTCGATTTGCTCGAGGACATCGCTGAGCATCGGGCCCACTTCGGCAAGAGTCTGCGAGGAGCGCTTCTCGGCGACACCGAGGACAGCCTGCTCGGCTCTGTCGAGGACAATGGCGATCTCTTCGTCGATATCGAAGGCCACATCGGTGACTGCCGCGCCGGCACGGATCAACTCACGTCGTTTGGCGTGCTCCTCGACTATTCCTGCGTAGTAGGAGATATTGGAGGTGGAGGGAACAATGTCGACAAGACGCGCCAGGTATTGGACACCACCAACCTTCTCCAGTTCACCACGTCGTCGCAGGACCTCAGAGACGGTGACTGCATCAATAGCCTGGTTGGAGTCGAAGAGTTCACGCATGCCCTCGAAGATGGCCTGATGGGCCGGTACGTAGAAGTCCTCTGGATGAATCTGATCCATGACCTCGTTGACCGCATCCACGGAGAGGAGGACGGCTCCAATGACCGACTCCTCCGCCTCGCGTGAGTGCGGAGGATTGCGGTAACCAGGCCGCATCTCCCTTTGTTCGATCATTCCAGTCATTTACGTCCTCTCCAACAATATGCCGTACGCCACCGACAGATTTGGGGTCTCGACGCGCAAGACCCCGCCGGACGAGGAAGTGGGAACCGCCATCAGCGGGGGAAGTCACCCGAACATAGACCACCGGCAAGGGTCACCCGACTCAAACGGCTGATTGTTTTTCGCGGTGGAAGAGATTGACAGTTAATCGCGAAACCTGTGACTAAGTCGCGAAAACAGAGCCTGTCGACTCATTCTCCGCGGCCAAATCATCAAATGCGACGCTCCATGCATCAATAACGCGGAAAAGGTTTGTCAGGCGGGGATGATGTCGAGAGTGAGGGGGAACTCCACCTCGGTGTGGACCTTGATCTGGATCTCGTGGAGACCGATCGCCTTGATCGACTCGTCCATCTCAACCTGACTCTTGTCCAACTCGATTCCGGTGAAGCGCCTGATGCCCTCAACGACATCAGCGACCGAAACCGAACCGTAGAGCTGGCCCTCATCCCCCGCCTGGGCGGCGAGAACCACCCGACTTCCCACGAGCTGGGTGGCTATGGCCTCCGCAAGATTCTTCGCCTTGCGCTCTGCCGCAAGCCGAGTCTCCCGGATGCTCTCGGCTGCTTCGAGGGCGCCATCGTTCGCCTTGATGGCGTACTTCTGTGGCAACAGATAGTTGCGGGCAAAACCGTCGGCAACGTCGACCACGTCACCGCGCCTACCCAGATCCACCACGTCAGAGGTGAGTATCAGCTTCATCGAATACTCACATAGGGGAGCAGTGCCATCTCGCGGGCGTTCTTGACGGCCGTCGCCACCCGGCGCTGATCACGCGGGCAGAGACCCGATACCCGCCGGCTGCGAATTTTCCCACGATCCGAAACGAACTTGCGCAGGAATGAGGCGTCCTTCCAGTCAAGGGCACCCCCCTGAGCACAGACGGCGCAAGGCTTCGGTTTGCCCCGGCGGTAGTTTTCGCGTCGGCCCCCACGGACTGCCCGCGGGGTTCTCTTGTTCTTGCGTGGCATTGAATTATCTCCTAAAAGGGCGCTTCGTCGGGCCCAAAGTCATCACGGGCCACTGGTGCCGGGGCCGGCGTGCTGTCGGCTTTCTTATTGTCCGACCAGTCGCCTCCTTGGCGCTGGGTCTTGTTGACCGTGGCGGTGGCCCAGCGCAGTGACGGGCCGATCTCGTCGATCTGAATCTCCACGACGGACCGTTTGTCGCCCTCCTGGGTTTCCCAGGTTCGCTGCTCGAGGCGGCCAGATACGATCACCCGTGCCCCCTTCTGGAGCGACTCGGCCACTTGCTCGGCTTGCTCACGCCAGATGGTCCCGGTGAAAAAGCTGGTGTTTTCCTGCCATTCACCGTCCTGACCGCGCCAACGGCGGTTGACCGCCAACCGGATCTTTGCCATTGCGACGCCCGACGGAGTGAACCGGAGTTCCGGGTCATCGACAAGGTTGCCTATGAGAGTGACGTTGTTCGACATTTTCTCCTCTATTCCTGTCTCACCGGCGACTATGCCGTGGCGGTGGGACGGATTCCAGTGCTACTCGCCAGGACGAACGATCTTGTGCCTCACGACCTCGTCGGCAAGTGAGAGCCTTCGGTCGATTGAGTCAACTGCGCCGGGCTCGGCGTGAATGGACAGGACCGAGTAATACCCCTCTGACATGTGATCGATCTCATATGCAAAGCGACGTTTTCCCCAGAGTTCGCGCTTGGTGACACTGACGCCGCTATCGGAGAGATACGACTCGAGTTCTGTGATCTTGGCCTCGATCTCGTCTTCGGTCAGATCGGGCCGATGAATCGTCATGATTTCATAATCGCGCATGTGACCTCCTGTGGACATCCGGTTGGAAGGCCCCATCAACCTGATGGAGCAGGGGTTTCGTCGCACCGAACGGCGCGAGACGCCGGTGCGGAATCAAATGGTAGACGACGTCAGTTGCTGTTGGTAGTCGCGTCGGCAACACCCGAAATCACGGCTCCCAGCGCGAAGTCGTACTTGTCCCGAGGAGTCTCCAGGACCCAGCGGATCGGTCCCGGTGACCGGTATGACGTGCACGGCCTGGATTGGCATGGCTCCATCTCGGCCCAACCGACGAGGACGCCTGCCGGGTCGAACCACCAGATGTCAAGAGGCATCGGGGTGTTGAACATGGCAAAGGTCACCGACGTCTCAGCCTCGAAGACGAAAAGCATCCCGTCTATGTCGCGAGGAAGTTGGTCGACTTCCATCAGGCCCTGCCGGCGTTCAGTGGGTTCGTCGGCGACCCAAACGGTGATCAGCTCGTCGCCAACACCAATTTCGGCCTCAGGGAAAGTGGAGGCTGGTATCGCTCCAGAACACCCGGAGACCAGGAGCATCAAAGCCACCGGGCGGGTCATGGCTCCGTATGTGATCACCCCTCAAAACCTACGTGTGGTGAAACACTCTCCAAGAGCCCTATGAGCGTGTGAGTGACACGCCAGGTCACTTGCCTGCACACGCTTGACGCACCCACTCGATGTCGGCGGCCTGTTCGTCGACCCCACCCGGTGTCTCGACTACAACCGGTGCCCCGGCAGCGGCGATCGTCCGGGCTAGGTCTTCGGCGGGGATCTCACCTGCTCCGAGATTCTGATGTCGATCCCTGCGGGAGTCGAACGGGTCTTTGGAGTCGTTGGCGTGCACCAGATCGATGCGACCGGTGGCCTCTAGCACTCGCTCGACGAGTCCGTCGAACGGTTCGCCACCGGCCCACGAATGACACGTGTCCAGAACCAGTCCCACGCCGAAATCACCGATCTCGTCCCAGAGGCGCGCTATCCACTCGACACGACGTGCCAACGCCTTGTCCCCTCCGGCGGTGTTCTCGATCAGGACCGTCATGTCCGTGTCCAGGGCGTCCAAGGCCTTTCGCCACCGGATAAGCCCTTCCACCTGGGCACCGTCTCCCGTCACGTGACCTCCGTGCACTATGACGGCGGTCGCATTGATCTCGGTGGCGGCGTCGCATGTGTCCTGGAGGATCTTTCTGCTCGGTATTCGAACCCGGTTGTCGCCGGCGCAGACATTGATCAGATACGGAGCATGGACGTAGACGGGGATCGGGGAGCTTCGGAGTTCCTCGGCGTCATCTCTGGGTGGCGCCTTCTTCCACGACTGCGGATTGGAGAGGAAGATCTGAACCAGGTCGGCATCTCTCGCCTCGGCCTCAGCGAGCGGCTCCCCTGAAGGGATGTGGGCGCCAACGAGAGTCATTCCTCCTCCATACTCGCCGACATCCGGTCGGCTCGGTCCCTTTTCTCTTTACGCGCCGCAGCCACCGCGCAGTCGATGATCTCGCTGGCGACGATTTTCGGGTCCTCGGACCAATCCTCCGCCAACACTCCCAACTGGTCGTCCTTGACCCATCTCGCGCCCCACGGGTTGGCGGGCAGGCCCTCCCGGTTGAGCACCCTGATGAGAAGCAGCGGAACCACATCGCCCTCATCGTTGATCTGACCGCCGGTTACGTCATCGATGTCGTCCCAGAGAATGAGGGATGGATGACGCAACGGACCACTGATCTTCAACGCCAGACCCTCGTCTCGACACTCGATGACCTTGGTGGGGGCGAATAGCTCTTTCAGGCCCCACACAACGATGAACCCGGCGAACAGTGCCATCACCCACGCCCAGATGACGTCGCGAGGTTCATAGATCTGGGTGTCTTCCGGTCTGAACACAATCTCGCGGAGCCAGTTGGCGATGCGTCGGTTGGTCAGGACGTCCAGTGAGATCACCAGGAGCGGAATACCTGCCATGGCCATAAGCCACATCTTGAGAGCCGACCTCTTTACGACATGGGTCACGCATCTACTCCGAGATCGGACGGAGTCGCCAACGCCACATGTGGGATACCCAACGCTGCGAAATTGCTGGCCGCCAATCCGTCTGAGCGGTCAACAAGGGCAATCGCCTGCACAATATGGAGACCTTCCTCGATGGCGTGCTCGGCAGCCTCGACCGCCGCTCCCCCGGTGGTTGTCGTGTCTTCGAGGATGGCGACTTTGGCACCTGGGCCGATCGGCCCGACCAGTCGTCCTCCGGTGCCATGATCCTTTGCCGTCTTCCTGATCGAAAACGCCTTGAGAGGACGACCGTGATCGGCGGCGACCATCGCTGTCGCTATTGCAATCGGGTCTGCACCCATGGTCATCCCGCCGACTGCCTCAACCTCAGTTGCAAGAACCTCGTAGACCGCCCGGCCGACGACCCAGGCGCCCTGGCCATCAAATGTGGTTTGACGGGCATCGAGATACCAAGACGAAACAGCACCGGACCGGAGTGTGAACGGGCCGTCTGTTCTCAGGGCATGAGCCTTCAAATGCTCGAGCAAGGCGTCTCTTGTCACCACATCATCGTATTGGCGCCGGGCGTCCAACCGCCATCGCCTATGTTTCTCTGCATGGATCTCCTCCTGGTTAGACATGGTGAGCCCGACTGGGCCCCCGACAGACTTGTCCGTAACGACCCCGAGCTCACAGAGTTGGGCCAGGCACAAGCCACCCGAGTTGCACACCGCCTGGCATCACTGGATCGGGTTGATGAGCTTTGGGTTTCTTCAATGAACCGCGCGATGCAGACAGCCGATGCAATTATTGCCGACCTCGACCTCGACCACGGACACGAGGTGTACGAATGGCTTCAAGAGATCAACAACCCACCTGAGTGGGAGGGCGCACCCGCCGAAGAGATCGACCGGCACTTCAAGGAAGCCAACACACGTTCGATGGAGGAGATGTGGGATGGACTTCCTGGTGGTGAGTCCTTCAGAGCGTTTCATGAGCGGGTTGTCAGCGGACTCGCTGAGACCCTAGATTCACACGGGATTCACCCGATGGATCCTGACCACCGGCATCTGTGGACCGTCGACGACCCTGACCGGCGTGTGATAATCATCGCCCACGCCGGAACCAACGCCGTAATTCTCGGCCACCTACTTGGCCTCGATCCTGTTCCATGGGAGTGGGAGCGGTTCCGTCAACCACACACTGGGGTGTCGCGATTGACCATGATCCGGATCAGCACCGGATGGGCGTTCTCCCTGAGACAGCTTGGCAACGTCGCCCACCTCCACCCGGGGATGGTCACCGTCTAAACCGTATCTCTAAAGCATGGCGCGTCGCATTTGATCATTTGCCGGCGGAGAAAGGCCGGAACCGTTCAGAGAATGCCCATCTCCTCGAGATTGGCTGTAACCAGGTAAAGACCCGAAGCCTCGACGCAAACCCGGTCGTCGACCAGAAGCTCTCCTGACGTGAGGAGTCGTCTCCCCCGGCGCTCATCGACTCTGGCGCGCACCAGGATCGGGTCGGTCACATGAACAGGCCGTCGGTACTTGAGGTCTATCTTTCCCGTGACCGACATCACCTTCAGGTCGAGGATGCCCGCCCACACCAGCATCTCGTCAAGTGCAGTCGCCGCCACCCCTCCATGAAGCGAGATGCCCGCACCCCGGTATTCTTCTCGAGGATCAAAGCGAGCGCTCACCACCCCATCGTCCAGGGAAAAGCCGTCGAGATGAAGACCTAACGGGTTCTCGCGACCGCATGCAAAACAGCCGTCGTCGTAGTGGCGTCTCATTTGATCGACGAGGGTCGCGGTGTCCGTTTGCACACTCCGACGGTAACCCCACCGTCGGAGCGAGACGAAGAGATATCGAGTTATTGACCGAAGCGGCGACTTCTCCCGGCGAAGTCGCGGAGAGCGCGAAGGAAGTCGACATGGCGAAACGCCGGCCAGTTGACGTCGACAAAGACGAACTCGGCGTACGCCGACTGCCACAGCAAAAACCCAGATAGACGCGACTCACCCGAGGTGCGGATCAACAGGTCAGGATCGGGCACTTCCGCCGAGTACATGTGGGCGGCGAGGGCGTCTGAGTTGATCTGGCTCACCAACTCATCCCCGGAGAAACCTTTCTCCACGAGCTCAGCGACGAGATCTTTCGCCGCGTCAACGATTTCCTGGCGTCCCCCATAGCCCATCGCAATGTTGAGTCGTCGCGAGCCCCCCGGGTGTGCTTCCTCTGCGCTCTTCGCTGCAGAAACCAGATCATCGGGCAGCAGGTCGAGACTGCCGATGAACTTGATCGCCGTGTCGTAGTCCTCACAAAGTCCGGGGAGCCGGTCAAAGAGCTCAATGAGGACCTCGAAGTAGGGATCGAGCTCATTGGGAGGGCGGGAGAGATTCTCCTTGGAGAGGACCCACGCGGTTACAACTGGGATGTCGAACTGGTTGGCCCAACCTAGAAACTCCGCGAAACGGGCCATACCCACCCGATATGAGTCCGTGTATGAGGAAAGACCTTCCTCCCGGGCATATCGCCGATGCCCGTCGAGCACCACCCCGATATGTTGTGGCAGACGATCACGATCGAGTTCGGCGCTGAGACGCCGCTCGTAGATTCGATAGAGAAGACCGAAAGCCATGACGGTGTTTCATCGTACTGGCGAGAAGGCGAATAGCCTGTTCTCAATGGACCGTCTCACCCTCGGGAAAATGCAGAACCCGATTAGAGGGTTTCTCCACGGAAGCGCCGCTGTGGCGACTGTTGTAGGCCTTGTGTTCCTGATCATCCGCGCCTGGGGAAGTGCAGCAGCACTGGCAGGCGCCCTGATTTTCGGTCTGGCCTTGCTGGTGATGTTCACCGTTTCGTCGCTCTACCACTCCATCCCTTGGGACAAGACCTGGAAGACTCGTCTGCAGAGAGTCGATCACTCGATGATCTATCTGGTCGTGGCCGGCACCTTCACTCCCATCGCCATAGCCACCCTTGACAGTGTGTCCCTGGCCGTCAGTCTGAGCGTGCTTTGGGGCATCGCGGCGACCGGGATTGTTCTGAAGTCCCTGCTTCCCAATGTCAAGACCTGGCTCTCAGTGTCACTCCAGCTTTCCATGGGATGGATAGCGATCGCCTGGGTGCCACGGATCGTCGATGAGCTCGGGTTGGGCGCTTTGGTGCTGATCCTCCTCGGAGGCCTCTGCTACACGGTCGGAGCGGTGATCTTCCTGACCAAGTGGCCGAAACTCCTACCCAGGAGCTTCTCTTACCACGAGCTGTTCCACGTCCTCGTGGTCACGGCGAGTGTCCTCCATTTCATGGCAGTTTGGATTTACGCCATCCCGGCGGCGACCTGAGCAACAGGCCCGCCCGCAATCACTACTTGCGTGGAAGCAATGACTCCTCGGCGCACATGGCTTCAACGTCGTCGATCTCCGTCGGAACCGAAGACGTCATGTTTTCATGGCCGCCAGCCGTGATGTAGATGTCATCCTCGATGCGAACACCTATCCCGAGGAACTCCTTCGGGATCTGGTGCGTGATCGTCTCGGCGTTCTCTTTCTCTTCGGCCTCTCTCGCAGCAGCGGCCGTCGATCCAAGACGAATCCGGCGTTGGCTCCACTCGTCGAGGTCATACTCGAGAAGGGTCAGTTCGATCTCTGCCTTGTCCGGGGCCACGTACAGCCCAGGCTCCACCGTGTATGACATGCCTGGCTCGAGCGGCCTGGGTTGGCCATCGACCCGATAGCTCCCCCGGTCATGCACATCGAGACCGAGCCAGTGACCGGTGCTGTGCATGTAGAACTCGTTGTAATGATGCATGGCGAGTGACTCCTCGACCGATAGAGGGAGAAGCCCGAGGTCGACCATTCCCTCGGTGAGGATCCTGGTGGCCTCGTCATGAATGTCACGCATCGTCGACCCGGGTGCCGACATCTCGACACCTTTCCTCTCGGCCGCGAGGACCACCTCATAGACCGTTCTCTGCGGTCCCGTGAAGCTGCCGTTGGCAGGCAACGTCCGAGTGACATCCGACGAGTACCCATCTACCTCGGCTGCTGCATCGATCAGGACGAGATCGTCTTCGCCGATCTGATCGGCGTTCTCCTCGTAGTGGAGGATGCATGCGTTCGCCCCGGACGCCACGATCGATCCGTAACCATTTCGCCGTGACCCACCAAGACGCCAGTAGTACTCGAGGGCGGCCTGGACCTGGTATTCCCACATACCCGGCTGGGTAAACCGCATCGCCTCGATATGGCCATCGGCGGTGAGGTGACAGGCCTGCCTGAGACTCTCCGCCTCGTCACCACGTTTGAACAGCATCATCTCGCCCAAAGGAACGGAGACATCGGACACCGACGAAGGAACAACGCCACCAAAGCGTTCCCGATGCGATCTCGCTTGACTGATGACGGAGGTGATGCGCTCGTCGAACTTGTCATTGCCGGCCGCGTACCAGAGAACCTCACGGCCGACCATCAGACGGCCGAGGACCGAGTCCAGTTCGTCAATCTCATATGAAGCGTCAGCACCGAACCGCTCGCGGGCACCCTCTTTTCCGGCCCTGATTCCTGTCCAGACCTCCTGAGCCGGATCCTTTGGTCTTACGAAAAGGGAGAAGTCGCCGTCTTCGTGGCCCGGTGCAATCACCGCCACGGCGTCCGGCTCGTGAAAGCCTGTCAAGTACCAGAAGGCGGAGTCCTGACGGAACTGGTAAGGGACGTCGTGGTTGCGAATGACCTCGGTCGCAGCCGGAATGACGGCAAGGCCTTCGGGCCCGATCTCCTCGATCAAACGGCGGCGATGCTCTGCATATCGGTCGGCCATGAACGAGAAGTTACCCACGCCTCGAATCTGCGTCGATCAAGACCGGCTTGCATTCGCATCTCGAGGGACCAGTTGGAGGTCAACGACGAGCGGGAAGTGGTCCGATCCCATCGCGGGGCCGAGATGACGATCCACAACCGTCAGGGTGTCGCTGTGAAGGAGATGGTCTATCGGAACCCTCATGAGAAAGATCGACGAGGTGGGAAAGCTCGGCTGCAACCCGAAACCGAGTTGAGAGTTTCGCAGCGGAGCAGTCGCCATGAGGTTGCGAAAGGGCCATGACCATGGGGTTGCGTTGAAGTCACCTACCACCATGAAACCCCCTTCTTGGTCGGCTGCCCAAGTGGCCGCGAAACCGAGTTGGGCGTCCCGTAGTTGCGCACGATTCTCCTCCGTGGGTGCCAGAGCGTGAGTCGAAAGGACATTGATCTCCTCGGGCCAGCCGGTCGGCCGGTACATGATCGAAACGGCACGGGGTTGACCTTCGGCAAACCCATAGGAGATCGCTTCCACTTCCTCACCTCGAACCATCACCAGGGTTCCGAAGATGAGTTCGTCCGAACGAGGGCGAATCACTTCGTAGTCGAGGTTCGCCGATTCGATCGCTACCTCCCAGGGCCGGCTCGCCTCGTGGAGCAACACCAGATCAGGGTCGACCGCCCTGATGTACTCGATCACATCCGAGTAGCTCTCGTTTGTCGAAAGAAGGTTGAAGGACATCACGCGCAATGAGGGCAGGTCGGGGTCGGCTTGACCGGGTGACCCGGCGTAAAGGGGAAGCACGAACACCAGGTTGATCGCGGCGACAGCCAGAATTCCATACCCAATCCGTCGCCACTTGGAGGTCAGCACGACCAGGCCCAGGATCATCAGGCTCACCACGTATTGCGCTCGGAAGTTGGCAAGGATGTCCAGCCACCAGACCCATCGCCCGGCGAATGCGGCGAGTGACACCGCGGCCAATGCAACTGCCGGGATTGCGACCAGAATCACCGGGCAAGGCTAGGAGCCCGTTTCTGGGGAAGTGGCAACACCGGGGTCGGGAACACCGTTGTCGATGGCCCACTCTCTGACGATCCGATATGCCTCCTCTGCCGAGTACGGGCCCTCATCGATGCGCTTCTCGAGGAGGATGTCCATGATCAACCCAACCTGAGGGCCGGGGTCGATACTCAGGTAGCTCATTATCTGATTGCCGTCGAGGGGCGGTCGTAGGCTCGCCAGCTCCTCGCGTGCAGACAGGTCGACGATCCTCTCCTCCAACTCGTCGATGAGTGACCGAATCGCCTTTTCCCGACGCTGATTGGCCGTGGTGACATCACATCGCACCAGCTCGTTGAGTGTGTCGAGAAGGTCGCCGGCGTCCCTCACATAACGACGAACGGCAGAATCGGTCCAGCCCAGTTTGAGCGTATGCGGTCTCAGGTGAAGAAAGACGAGCCGGCTGACATCGTCGACGACGCCCTTCGGATAGCGGAGCGCCCTGAGACGACGTCGGGCCAATCGGGCACCGACCACCTCATGATGATGGAAGGTCACGCCGCCAGGGCCGTACTCGCGGGTATCCGGCTTGCCGACATCGTGCAGGAGAGCGGCCAACCGGAGCACGAGATCAGGTGATGCCTTGTCCACGACAGCCAAGGTGTGGGCAAGCACGTCCTTGTGTTTATGCATCGGATCCTGCTCCATGGCGAGGAGGGGCAACTCAGGAAGAAAGTGATCGGCAAGACCTGTGGTCACCACCAGGTGTAGCGCCTTGCCTGGCGTTGGAGCCAGCAACAGCTTCGACAGCTCGTCCCTGATTCTCTCTGCCGAAATGATCTCCAGGCGCTCCGCCATCGTCCGCACGGCAGCTACGGCCGACTCTTCGGGCTCGAAGCCGAGCATGGCCTGAAACCGAAAAAGACGGAGCATCCTCAGCGGATCGTCCCCGAACGAGACCGCGGGATCGAGAGGTGTCTTCAGCAACATGGCCGCCAGATCGCCAAGACCTCCGTACGGGTCGACCGGTTCGAGTTCGGTCATCGAAAGGGCGATTGCATTCACTGTGAAGTCTCTGCGGCTCAGATCTGTCTCGATGTTGTCGGAGTAGGTGACGACGGGTTTGCGTGAGTCGTCGCGGTATACCTCGCTCCTGAAGGTCGTGATCTCAACCGTGTGGCCATCCTTTTCGGCTGCAATTGTCCCGAACGCCTCCCCCAGTTTGTAAACGGCGTCAGCCCATCCCTCCAGTAGTTGGGCTACCAGGTCGGGGCGGGCACTGGTGGCGAAATCGAAGTCTTTTAGTGGACGTTGAAGAAACGCGTCCCTGACCGATCCGCCCACCAGGTAAAGCTCCTCACCGGCGTTGTTGAAGATCTCAGTGAGCTGTGCGGGCGGGAGGTCCGCTGAAGCGAGGAATTCGAGCCGCTTTGGGATCACGGTTTGGCAGGTTATCGGTGCTGGGGACGAGGGTTCGCCGCCATATGTCGGCCCTACCTGAGAACGACCGGTGCTGGGTCAGACCGAAATGCCGGCGGCCTGGGCCTTTGCCTTCATCTCGTGGGAGTTGCGTGCGTGAGATAGCGCGGAATCGATCTCAACCGTGCGGTCGACAATATGCTTGAGCAGCGCCTGATCGAACGTCTGCATGCCATGAAAACCGCTTTCCTTGATCACTTCGACAAGGAAGGACGCCTCCTCGCCACCCATGATCCACTCCTGTGATCTCTCGTTGTTGGTGAGGATCTCACAGGCAAGCGTCACGCCCGAGTCCGATGTCTCGATCAGAACCTGGCTGATGATCGCCTGTAACTGAGCGGCAAGTTGGCTCCGAATCACGGCTTTTTGCGACTCGGGAAACATCGATACCACCCGGCTGACGGTCTCGGCCGGGTCGGTGGTGCGCATCGAAGAAATGACCAGATGCCCTGTCTCGGCGGCGTCGATGGCTACTCGGGTCGTCTCCGGATCAGATAGCTCGGATATCATGATCACATCCGTGTCGTGACGCATGGCCCCCCGGATGGCCTCTGCCATGTTGGGTGTGTCAACCCCGACTTCGCGCTGGACGACAACCGAGCGCTTGTCGGGGTGCAGGACTTCAATTGGATCCTCGACCGTGAGAATGGCGGCTCCCCGATTCGAGTTGATCCAGTCGAGAATCGAAGAAATGGTTGTGGTCTTGCCGGATCCGGATCGACCGGTCACGAGAACGAGCCCCGATTCGGCTGCGGCGATTTTCTCGACGATTCGGGGTAACCCCAGTTCGGCGATGCTCTTGGACCCGGGCACAACCCTCCGCAGGACCATCGAGACCGAGCCGCGCTGCCTGAATGCCGACACCCTGAACCGTCCTAACTCATGTTTTCCATATGCAAAGTCAGCAGTACCGACAGCCTTGAAGTCGTCGGCGGCTTTCGGAGTGAATATGGCCTCGGCGTAGGCCTGTGTATCGGAGGGACGTAGTGGCTCGATCCCGTCCAGCCTCCGCAGTTCGCCGTCGATTCGCACGATGGGTGCCGACCCGACCTTGAGATGAATGTCAGATGCTCCTACACCGACGGCGCGTTCTAGGAGATCATCGATTTTGCTTTCCATAGTCCTTACCGTGTCGGTCCCAGGTGATTATCGGCGAATCAACCCCGATGGTTGAGAGGGAAAGCAGACCTCTGTGCCGTCGGTAACGGCATGGGCAACCGGGAATCTGAGACTCGGGTCACACCTTCCAGTGACGTGCGATCTCTCGTGCCGCTTTATCCACGGCGTGTCCGGCGGCTGCCGGAGAAACCCCTGTCTCATCTGACATCGGAGCAACGCCTGCCAGACCCATGAGAGTGGTTACGGTGGACTGTTGGAGTGCCTCCAGGTCGTAGCCGCCCTCCAGAGTCGCCACCACCCGGTTCACCGGATGGATTTCGGCCACAGTCGCCGCCAGCCAGCCGAAGTCGTCCGACCGGAGCTGAAGCTCCGCGAGCGAGTCATTGACGTGGGCATCAAACCCGGCGCTGATGAGCACCCAGTCGGGTTCGAACTGCTTCACCACAGGAATCACAAGTTCCCCCCACGCCCGGCGGTAAACATCGCCCGCGGTACCCGCCGGCACCGGGATGTTGATGGTGGTGCCCTTTGCTTCACCTGCATCGATGTCCTGGATATGGCCGTCAAACGGATAGAACGGATCCTGGTGGATCGATACGTACAACACACCAGGGTCGTCACCGAGCATCGATTGGGTTCCGTTTCCGTGATGGGCGTCCCAGTCGAGAATCGCCACCTTCTCCCCCTGGGAACGGAGCAAGGCCGCCGATATGGCGATGTTGTTGAACAGACAGAACCCCATGGCCCGCTGGCGAAGAGCGTGGTGGCCTGGGGGTCTCGAGATCGCGAAACCGGTTGCGTCGGACCGGGCCCTCAACTCCTCGACGAGTGCCCACACACCCCCAGCCGCGGTCAGGGCAGCCAGCCATGATTGCTCGGACACGACAGTGTCCATGTCGAAGGCTCCTCCACCCAGCGAGCAGTACATCTCGATCATCTCGATGTAGGAGGCGTCGTGAACGACGGCGAGTTGGCTTCGCTGAATTTCCGGGGACTCGATGTTGACGATGTCGAGGCCGCATTCGTCCATCCCCCGACGAACCGCCAGAACCCGATCGGGGCTCTCCGGATGATTGCGGCCCGTGTCGTGCTCCAGCGATGAGGGGTGGCTCGCAACAACAACCTGCATGGTCGTACTCTCCCACACGTGTCACCCCGGCTCCGTATTGAAGGTGGTTGGCCCGCACCCGTCACACTTTCCCGGGGGTGGGCCCGAGCCAGTGCCAGGCCTTGGAACGACGAGACAGCCGACGCCTTTCTCAGACTCGACCGGGGAAGCCACGATTTTCTGGCGGCTGCCTCCGAGGATGTGGCGGACATGAGCCGAGCCTCGGTGTACTCGCCCGCTTTGTATACGTCATCGACTCGAATCTGGCAGAGGTGCGGGTATGAAGAAGCTTTTCACCTCAATGTGATGGAGCGCTCCGTGACATCGAACAGGTCGGGTCCGACCACCGTGGTCGTCGAGTCCAGTAAGCCGAACTGGGACGTCATCATGGAGATCGATCGCCACGCTTTCCAGGGTTTCTGGCGAATGAGCCTTGCCGGATTGACAGAGGCCATGTCTTCGACCACCCGGTCGGTGGTCCTGACCGTTGGCGACACCGAGACCGCCGGCTACGCGATCGTGGGTGCTCAATGGAACGTCTCCTACTTGCAGCGAATCGCCGTTCACCCCGAGCACAGTGGCAAAAACATCGGTTCTGATCTCGTGAGAGCAGCGCTGGCGTGGGCTCGAAGGACAGCGGCACAGACAATGGTTCTCAATGTCCGCGAAGAGAATGTGCGAGCCCGGCGCCTGTACTCGAAAGAAGGGTTCGCATCCACCGGCACCGCTCTTCGAATCCTCCGATACGAGATATGACCTCTTAGCCTGCTGAACTAATAGCAATGCCGGCTGCGATACCCGACAGGTTCAAGCTCGAAATGCGTCTAGGCCGCGATGGCGACATCGAGGAGTGGCTGGCGACAGACACGTCCCTGGATCGACCTGTACTGGTTCGAAGCCTCGGGCCCGAAACGACGTCGGAGAGACGAAAAGAGTTCGTTGACCAGGTTGGTGACGCCGCCAAGGTCGCCCATCCCCATCTCGCCAGAGTTTTTGCCGCAGCCGAGGTGGATGGTGGCGCCTACTCAGTCTCCGAATGGACCGGGGGCTCTACGGTGGCCGACCGGGTCGACGCGTCGCATCCAATCGAGCTACCTGACTTCTTGCCCAACGCCGCCGGTCTTGCCGGCGCACTGGCTGCACTTCATGAGATCGACGCGAGGCATGGGGCTGTCGATCTCTCCGCCATTTCCTATTCGGCAGCTCACGCGGCCAAGCTCGGCGCTTTTGGCAGAGAGCCTCGCACCGATAGCGGCGGCGATGTGAGAGGACTCGCCGCTGCTCTCGAGTCGGCCCTCACAGGGTCACCCCCGGGCGGTCCACCGCCATCTGAGCGAATCGACGGTCTCTCTACGAGCATCGATCGCATACTTCGCTCGGGTCAATCGGGCGACCTCACCGCCTCGGAGTTCGAAAAGGCCTTGATCGCCGCACCCACTCCCCACTCGCCGGTTGCCGAGCCGCGGATTGCCTCGCGACGTCTCATCATCTCGGCGATCGTCCTGGTAGCCGTGGCCATCGGCCTGGTGGCTCTCGGACGGGTCGTTGCCGGCGGGGGTGAGCCGATCCTCCCAGCCCCGGTCACAACTACAACCCCGTCGGCAACGACCGCCGAGCCGCCATCGGCCACAGCACCTGCCGGTGAGGTAGGCATTGAGAACGTCGCCACCTTTGATCCTTATGGGGGCGGGGGCGAGAACGATGACACGGTGACCAATCTTGTCGACGGCGAGACTGCGACCTCCTGGCAGACCGAGCACTATCAGGACCCTCTTCCAGTGATCAAACCCGGAGTTGGGCTGACCTTCACGATGAGAGGAACACCCACCCAGATACAGTTGATCGAACTGAGCGTCGGAACTCGATTCGAGATCCACTGGTCCGATACCTTCTACTCGCAACTCGATGAGTGGGCTCGAATCGCAGGCGCTCAGGCTCCTCCCGGAGCGACATTTGTCGACCTTCCACCACGTGAGGGTGGGTTCTGGCTGGTGTGGCTCACCGACTTGCCCCGTCACGCCGATGGGTCCTTTTTTGCCTCGATATCAGAAGTACGATTCCTGCCGTGACCACAGCAGCCAAGGACGCTGTTCTTCTGGCGCGTGTGGCCGAGGGAGACCACGAGGCCTTCACAGAGGTCATGAAGGTCCATGAGGATCGGGTTTTCTCCGTGTGTCTCCGAATCATGGGAGACAGGGAAAAGGCGCTAGACGCCACCCAAGAGACTTTCCTCACCGCATTCCGCAAGGCTCACCAGTTCGAAGGCAAGTCCACCTTCGGCACCTGGGTGTATCGCATCGCCGTCAACACTTGCTACGACCAGCTGAGAAAGCAGAAAAGACACCCGTCGGAACCAATGCCTGAACACCTCGACCCCGCCGATCACAGCGCACACGAGGCAGTCGAAGCCGCTGCCATCCGACCAGAGCTTCAGGCGGCTCTTGCTTCACTCCCGCCAGAATTCCGAAGCGCCATCGTCCTCTCCGACATCGAGGGAATGTCCCTCCCGGACGCCGCACAGACACTGGGGGTACCGGTCGGGACAATGAAGTCCCGGGTGTTTCGTGGGAGACGTCTTCTGGCTCAACATCTGGGGAACCAAAACGCGATATGAGAGCATCAAAGGAAGTGCATGCGTAAACACGAGATCGAGCTGATCATCGCTCTCGCCGAGGGGAGTCTCGAGGACGAGACTGAGGCACGCGCCCTCATTGAGTCGTCCGAAAAGGCCCGCTCCGAGTATGTGGCTCAAAAGACCGCTCTCGATGCACTCGCATCGGTACCTCCAGCAGAACTGACGGACATCGAGAAGGCAGCACTGCACCGAGATATCTGGACCGCATTGAGCGCAAGGCCTGCCGTCACTCAGAAGGCCACGCCCTGGCATAGCCGGTGGTCGTACGTGGCCGCTGGTCTGTTCGTCGTGGTTGGCCTCGTTGCGGTCCTCAGCACCGATGCTTTCTCGGGTGACGATGGTGCTGTCGAAAGCTTGGGGTCGTCCCAGGACTCTCCTGCCGGGACGACGTTGGCATCCGCAGGGGCCGATGAGGGTGTCGAAGCACCATCAATCGCGGTGGAAAGCGCCGCCGACAGCGAAGCGGCCGCCGCTGATCCGCTCCTCGACTTCTTCAGAGAGCATGCTTCACAGGTTCGTTCCGGGCAGTTCAGCTCCGCTTTTTCCGCCACGGGGAATGATCGAGGGTCGATCGCCAGCCAGAACTCGGCGTGTCTCAGCCGCGCCGATCTCGACGACTACGAAGCGCTGGGGGAGATCACATTTGATGAAGCAGGATCCTACGGTCTGAATCCCGACAGTCTTTATCTCGTCGCCGTACCGACGGACGTTTCGCTCGATGAGAGCACTCCGGTGGCGTTCGTCGAACTCCTCACCTGTGCCCTAGTGCACATCGAAGAGTGACCCCGGCTCGCTGGAACACGTTGAAACGCAACTAACCTGGCTGTCAGATGCACGAATACGCCATCAAGTTCGCCGAGCTCCTAGAACAGGTTGCGCAGAAGGTCCGGTCAATGACCGTCGACAGGGTCGCTTACGGCGTCAAGCTCACCGGACTGGGAATCCTGACGCTCACAATGGCGTTCACAGCTTTGACATTCCTGATGTGGGCGATTTTCGGAGCACTGGAGATTTCGCTCACCACTGCAGGAGCTTTCGCTGTATTGGGAGCCCTGCTTCTCGGAGTGGGTGGCTACTTTTGGTTCAAGAGGCTCGAGGAAGAATAATGCACGAAAAATTAGTGATTATCGGGGCGGGCCCGGCAGGACTCACTGCAGCGCTGTACGCCGCTCGCGCCGATCTCAATCCGATGGTCTTTGAAGGTGTCCACGCCGGTGGCCAGCTCATGATCACGACCGACGTCGAGAACTATCCGGGGTTCCCGGATGGGATCCTGGGCCCAGAGCTAATGGATAAGTTTCGCAAGCAAACCGAGAAATTCGGAACACGGCTTCGTCAGGTCGACGTGACGGAAGTCGACTTCTCGGTAAGACCCTTCAAGATCAACGTGGGCGCCGACGAGTACACCGCGGACGCGGTCATCATCGCCTCGGGCGCCAACGCAACCTGGCTCGGTATTCCGGGTGAGAAGAAACTCACCGGCAAGGGCGTCTCCGCATGTGCAACCTGTGACGGATTCTTCTTCCGGGGCCAGGAACTGATCGTCGTCGGTGGCGGCGACACCGCCATGGAAGAAGCTTTGTTCCTGACCAAGTTCGCTACCAAAGTGACAATCGTGCATCGGCGCGATGAGTTGCGAGCCTCAAAGATCATGGCCGCCCGTGTTGAGCAGAACCCCAAGATCGACATGAGGTGGAACTCCGTCGTGACCGAGATTCACGGCGACGAGCTCGTCTCAGGAGTAACACTCGAGGACACCGTTACCGGGAAATCCTCAGAAATGCCGATCGGCGGCGTCTTCGTTGCGATCGGGCACAAGCCGACGACCGACCTCTTCATTGACGAGTTGGATCTCGACGAAAACGGCTATCTCGTCATCGCCGACAACGGTGGGACCCGCACCTCGGTCGAAGGTGTATTCGCCGCTGGGGACGTTGTCGACCACGTATACCGACAGGCGGTGACCGCGGCAGGAACAGGCTGCATGGCTGCCATCGATGCGGAACGATGGCTGGCACACCAGGAATGACTTATCAGTGAGTCAGGTTCACTGAGGTAGATCAAGGAGAAGAAAAGCGACATGGCCGAAATCCGCATCCTCAACGACGGGACTTTCGACGACGAGATCAGCGCCGAAACACCGATTCTCGTTGACTTCTGGGCCGAATGGTGTGGCCCTTGCCGAGTAATTGCACCGGTACTAGAGGAGATCGCTGAGGAGCAAGATGGCTTCAACATCGGCAAACTCGACGTCGATCACAACCCGCAATCCGCCGCTGCCCATGACGTCATGAGCATCCCAACACTCATCCTCTTCAAGGATGGCGTTGAGAAGATGCGCCTCGTCGGCGCAGCCCCCAAGCATCGTCTGATGCAGGAACTCGCCGAATACATCTGACGACTTTGATTGCCGACGCATCACTAGGGCAGGGTCTTCCTAAGATTGGCGACCAATGCGTCTCTTTCGCCTCGGTGACGAGGGCACTCCCATTGGGGACATCCAGGATCGACTCGCCGCGCTTGGTTTCGAATCAGCCGGGGACACACGTGGGGTCTTCGGCGACTTCACCTTGGATGCCGTCATCGCATTTCAAAAGGCAAAGGGTCTGGACGGTGATGGAATCGTCGGACCCGACACCTGGCGCTCCCTCTATGAGGCCGGTTATCGGCTCGGTGATCGTCTCGTCTACATGCGCCGGCCGATGGTTCGTGGCGAGGACGTCGCCGAACTGCAATCACGTCTCAACTCTCTCGGATTCGACTCGGGTAAAGCAGACGGGATCTTCGGACCCGACACCGAGACGGCGGTGATCGACTTCCAACACAATCGCAATCTGGCAGAAGATGGAAAAGTAGGACCCGAGGTTGTCACCGAGATCCATCTGGTGAGCAGAGGGGAAATGAAAGAGGGACGTCACGCTCTTCGGGAAAGAGAGTGGCTGAGGAGACTTCCTCCTACCGTCGCTGGAACCCGGGTTTACCTCGACGCGGGATGTCGTGACCCCCATGAGACGAGGCAGGCCTGGGAAACTGCCAGCGGGGCCGCCCTTGCGATCCAGGATGCCGGTGGGCTTCCCATGATGTCCAGAAGTCAGGACACCCAACTACCGGAACGCCTCAGAGCGAGACGAGCCAACCGAATGGGCTCGGATCTCATCATCGCCTTCAGGATCAACCCGGCGGACGAAGACCGTGTCTTCTACTTCGCCACCGAGCACAGCACCTCCGCGGCAGGTGAGCAACTGGCGAAGTCGGTTTCCTCTGTTGTGGGTGGACGTGTCGAAGGCCGAGCAAGCGCAATGCTCAAGGAAACCAGAGCTCCAGCCGCCGTCGTCTCCCATCGCCGTCTCGACGAAAAGCTGGGAATCGCTGTGGTAGAAGGCCTGGCTGAATTCCTCGCGGCGGCCTCCTCTACGAAATGACGCGATAGATGCGCTCGAGCTCCTCGAGTGAGGAAAATTGGATCTCGACCTTGCCTCTTTCGTTGCGATAGCTGATCGTTACCTTGGTCCCGAGCCGTCCAATGAGTCGCTTCTCCAACTCGATGATCTCCACCGGTCGAACCAGACGGACGGTTCCCTTCCCGGTTGGAGATTCCATCTCCCGCCGGGTGCGCACGGCATCTTCGACCTGACGCACGCTCCATCCTTCTGTGTGCGCCTTCTTGGCCAAATAGACGGCGTACCTCTCATCATCCAAACCCAAAAGGGCCCTTGCTGCCCCGGCGCTGAGATGTCCGGCGTCCACCATCGTCTGAACCGGTCCTGGTAGTTGTAGAAGACGAAGCGTATTGGAGACGGCCGGACGCGACTTTCCAATGCGATTGGCGACCTGTTGTTGAGTCATGCCAAACTCTTCCAGGAGCTGACGATATGCGTGGGCTTCCTCGAGTGGGGTGAGATCCTGACGCTGAAGGTTCTCGACAAGCGATTCGACCAGGGTCGATTCACCCGAAGCTCCGCGTGCAACGGCAGGAATGGTATCAAGTCCGGCCCGTTTGGCGGCTCGCCACCTTCGCTCTCCTGCAATGAGGGTGTACCCCGTGTCGGTCTGAGTCACCACGATTGGCTGGACAATGCCGACTTCCTTTATCGAGGCGGAGAGCTCGTCGAGGGAAACGTCATCGAACCGGCTTCTCGGTTGGTTTGGGTTGGGCTCAATTTCATCAACTGGTAGCTGAAGCAACACCGATTCTGAGATTTCATCCGCCTCGGTCGGAATGAGGGCCTCCAAACCGCGGCCGAGACCCGCCTTGCGTGGACTCAACTTCTAATCCTCCTCTTCGACGGCATGACGCTCGATGAATTCCTTGCCGAGATGCCGATAGGCGATTGCCCCCCTGCTCATCGGGTCAAACGCCTCGATGGGTTCACCGTAGGATGGCGCCTCGGAAAGTCGAACCGACCTAGGGACGACAGTTCGGTAGGCAACCTTGCCAAAGTACTGGCGAATCTGGTCGGCAACATCCTTGGACAGTTTGGTGCGAGCGTCATACATGGTGAGAATCACCCCACCAACCTTCAATGTCGAGTTGAGGCTTAATGTAACCAATTCGACGTTTTTGAGCAACTGGCTGAGACCTTCCAGTGCGTAATACTCACATTGGATCGGGATAATCACCTCGTCGGCGGCGGCCAGCGCATTGACTGTGAGTAGCCCCAATGAGGGCGGGCAGTCAATAAGCAGCACGTCGAATTCCTGATCAATCTCCGAAAGGGCCGCCCTCAGTCTGGTTTCACGTGAAAACATCGATACCAGCTCGATCTCGGCACCCGCCAGGTCGATTGTGGCCGGTACCAAAAAGAGATTTCGCACCGAGGTCGGCTCAATGGCGTCCCCAATATCTGATTCCTTGAGCAAAACGTCATAAACCGAAACCTCGATACTGGATCGCTCGATACCAAGCCCACTAGTGGCGTTGCCCTGTGGGTCGAGATCTACCAGAAGTACCCTTTGATCCTGAAATGCCAGTGCAGCAGCAAGGTTTATTGCGGTGGTGGACTTGCCCACCCCACCCTTCTGGTTGGCCAGGGCGACCACTATTGGTTTGGTCATTGACGACGCATGATAAGTAGCCAGACGGTGTGGTCAAGCACATCGGGTGGAATCTCCAATGTCTCCCACCCGGTCACAGTTGGTTTCTGAACCCAGGATCCCCCGACAATGGCCAAGCCCCCGGGATCGAGATGTCTCCTTGACACCTTCAAGATCTCCTCGGGAGACAAAGACGCTCTCGAAACAATCGTCGGCGAGTACCCCTTCAGATGCTCGATCTCACCATGTTCCACCCGAACATTGGCCAGATCGAGAACTCGGACAGCCCGTTTCATCAGATCGCCCCGTCTTGAAGAGCGATCAATCAAGACAACCGAAGTTTTGGGAAAAATGATGGCAAGGGGTATTCCGGGAAGACCGACACCCGACCCCAGATCCCATATCATCTCTGGCTCAAGCATCGGCGCCGCAAAGAGAAGCGAATCTGCGATATGTCGTTGGTCGATCCTTACTGCCTCGGCCGGGCCAAGGCCACCGGCGGGTAGGGCCTCGGAAACCAACCAATCTCGATAGATGGCTAACAGGGCTAATTGGGTGGAATCGATGACGTTACCGGTGTAATCACCGACATCGGTCCACTTCGCGTGTTCCACGTGAAACGAAGCTAGCCCGGAGACTCATCTCCGGGCTAGCTTTCTCTCAACGTTGTTGTCTTCTACTCCTCTTCGGAAGAGCTCACCTT
The DNA here is from genome assembly GCA_004356805.1 of Acidobacteriota bacterium. Lineage (GTDB taxonomy): Bacteria > Actinomycetota > Acidimicrobiia > Spongiisociales > ZC4RG35 > SZUA-217. The sequence goes on from SMXW01000048.1 coordinate 25,493, forward strand.
GGATAAGACAACAAAGCGTCTTGGTGGCTCACCCTCTGAATACGACTCGATACCCGGTCTGGTGGAGGCGACATCGTGAATCACCTTGCGATCGGCGGGACTCATCGGCTCGAGCATGATCTCTCCGCCTTCCTCGATGAGTTGATCGATCAACTGCTCGGCGTAGATGGATAGAGCCTGTCGACGACGTTCGGCGTATCCAGCGATATCTAGACGAAGACGGGCGGTTTGCTGGCCATGCCGTTGCAAAACAGTCCGTGTCAGTTCATGAATCGCGCCACGCACCGTTCCCCGAACACCGACAAGCGCCTCGGTCTGTTCGCCACTGACGTCGGCAATGATGACATCGTCCTCCACTGTCGTGGTGACCTCACCCTCGAGACCATAAGCTCCGACTAGCCCCTCCAGAAACTCCTGGGCGATCTTGGCCTGTTCTTCGGTGGATAGAACCGGACGATCGTCACTCACGGTCTTCTCTTTTCTCTCGGGTTTGCGGGCCGCACCGATGTTCTTTGGCGACTTGTTTTCCTGCTGTCGGGACCCATTCTTACCTGATTTCGCATAACTGCGTTGCTGATCGTCGGATTTCGTCTTGGCGGACCGGTCACGCTGTCCTCTCGAGGCGGCGTTTCCCCGTCCCCCACGGCGACGACGACCCTTTCTCTTGGTGACACGGACTACCGCGTCCTCACCACCGATGCCAAGAAAACCCTTGACTGGCTCGGTGACAATCTCGACATCGAGACCTTCCCTGTCTTTGATGCCAAGCTCCTGCATTGCCGCTTCTATGGCGATTTCCACGGTCCTGGCTTTGACCTCGACCATATCGACGTTGCTCACGTCATTTCCTCCTGCGCCGACGGCGCTTGTCAGCGGCGCCCTGCTGTGGTTTGCCTGGGTTGCTGTCATCAGAGCCGTCATCCTGACTTGGGCTTGGCTCTGCTTCAGCCTTGCTTGGCGGGGCGGGGCGCCCATCGATCTTGAAAATTAGAACTTGCTGTCCGAGACGAAACAGATTTGAAGTGGTCCAGTAGAGCACCAGACCGGCAGGGAAGTTCCATGAGATAAAGCCAATGAACAAAGGCATTATCTTGGTGATGGCCTGCTGGGCCCCGGCACCCTTTTGATCAGGTCGGTCCTGGCCATATGTGGAGTGCCACTGCTGCACATATTGGGTGGCCACCATGAAGGCGATCATCAGCAGATAGGGAAGGGCATTCAACACACCGTTGGCCATTGCCATACTCGGTGACTCCCCGAGCATCATGCCCAAGAAGGTGCCCCCACCATCGGCCAAAGACACCGAAAGCGCCGCATCGGCGTCGATGTACTCCTCCGGCGCTCTGAGCAGCCGGAACAACGCAAACCAGATCGGCATCTGGACGAGAAGAGGAAGAAGACATCCGCCCGGCGTGGCCCCTGCCGCTTTTTGGGTCTCCATGAGACGACGCTGCATCTCCTGAGGATCATCCTTGTACTCCGCCTGGATCTTCTTGATCTTTGGCTGGATCTCGGTGAATGCTCTTGTGGCCCTGGTTTGCTTGAGGGTGAGTGGAAACACGACCACGTTGATCGTGATGGTGAGGAGGATGATCGAGAGGCCATAGGCCAATCCGTCACTGACCAGTGGGGTCAAGAGATCAAAGTAGAAGTTCAGGACCGAGCCCAGCCCCCTGATCAACGCATCGAACACTTGACCCATTACTGACTTCTCCCGTTGTCGGGTACAGGGTCATAACCCCCGGGACGCAACGGGTGGCATCTTCCGATGCGCTTGAGACCCAGCCATCCCCCTCGGAGCACGCCAAATCTCTCGATCGCCTCAGCCGAATACCACGAGCATGTCGGCTGATAGCGGCAGTTGGTGCTCATGCGAGGACTTACCAATTTCTGGTAAATACGAATCAACCCAAGTACCAGGTTGCGGGGACGCAGCCACTCAAGCATCTCTCACACCTTCCAGAGCGCGGTCAAGCCAAGTCTGCACTTGGGTGTATTCGACCTCTGCTACCTGGCCGCTGGCGATGATGATGTATTCCATTCCTGGTTGTAGTGGCAATTCACGGGCCGCGTGACGCAATCGTCTCTTGATACGGTTGCGGGTCACGGCATTTCCGCTGCCCTTGGAAACAACGAGCCCGAGACGAGGAGGCCCTGGTTGGCCTGGCGACCCGACCATGACAATTCCGCCTTTGCGGCTCCGTTTGCCTTTGCTCAGGACTCTACGAAAGTCCCGGGCGTTTCGGAGTGTTTCCAGATCAGACAGCGAGCCGCTTCCGACCCTTTTGACGACGCGCACTGACAGTGGCGCGGCCGGCTCGAGTCTGCATACGATGCCGAAAGCCGTGACGACGTCTGCGTCGTCGCACTTTGGGTTGATAGGTCCTTTTCATGACACGACAGTGGGTAGAGGGGAAAGGGTCGCCACCAGGTTACGGAGTGTAGGAAACCTATGTCAAAGCCCGGTGGTCACCAACATGACCCGTTTCCCCTCTGATCGCGAAGAATTCGGATAAGTCGCGAAAAGAAGCAAAGACTCACTTGGTCGGGGTTGTCACGCTGGACTAGCCCATCAGGTTATGGAAAAACCATGGTCTACCTGCGACGTTACTTGTGGAAAGATGTAGGTGAAGTCTTCCACACTGGAGATTCTCGCGCTCTTGACTGCCCTCTCTCCAACACCGATACTCGCCGCACTCAGACCCCGGAGCGTAGTTACTTCACCTGTCATCGTTGGATGAACCTAACGCTCCCCGGTGAGAGAAATTGAAGACTCCTCTGGAAGTTGTCCACAGATCGGTGCACACCTGTGGAAACGTCTGTGGACAACTCGGCTACTGGAGGGAAAGGCCTCTTGACGCAAGCCCAAAGAACAAGTGATAGCTGGACAGAATTTCGGGAGACCCTTCGGGCTGGAGTGTCCAAAGGCAACTGGGAAACCTGGCTTTCACGTCTAGAAGCCGACCATGCCGGGGATACCCTCGTCCTTATCGCGCCAACCGAGTTTCACCTGCGCTGGGTAC
>SMXW01000003.1 GCA_004356805.1 Acidobacteriota bacterium
ATCCTGGTCCGATCCGGCGGTCCCGAGCTGGCAAGCATCGGAACTGGTGATGTCCTGGCAGGGATGATCGGGGCGCTGTGGGCTCGCGGGCTCGACGGGACCACGGCGGCCTTCTCCGGCGCCTATTGGCACGGTGTCTCCGCAGGCAACCTTTCCAGAGATCGGACAGTCACCGCCGACGTTCTCTCTGATTACATATCGGCCTACGCATGGTGAGACCCACTTATGCCGAGATTGATCTGGGAGCGGTTGCCCGAAACGTGACGCATCTCAAGGAATTGATCGATCCGTCGGAGTTGTGCGCCGTCGTCAAGGCGGACGCATACGGGCACGGTGATGCTCCCGTGGCTGCGGTTGCCCTCGAATCCGGAGCGACCTGGCTCGCGGTATCGCTGATCGAGGAAGGGATCCGACTCCGCGAGGCAGGTATCGACGCCCCGATCCTGCTTCTCTCCGAGACAGGCGCCGATTCCGTGTCTGACATTGCCAAATGGCAGCTGACCCCTACTGCATACTCGGTTGACTTCATTGAAGCCCTAGCCGGGGCAGACACCCCTCTTCAGGTCCACGTCAAGGCCGACACCGGGATGCACCGGGTCGGTGCTGCCCCGCCGGCCGTTCATGATCTGGTGAGTGCTGTCAATCGCTCGGCAAACCTCGCTGTCGCGGCTCTGTGGACACACTTCCCGGTCGCCGATGAGGATCCCGAATTCACCGCCCGGCAGATCGAGGTGTTTGACCAGATCGTCGCTGGTTTGGATCTTCCGATGATCCACATGGCGAACACCGCCGGCGCGGTCCTCTTTCCGGAGGCTCGCCGGGACATGTGTCGCATCGGCCTCGGTCTATACGGTCTCCATCCCTGCCCGGAGACTCGCAGCAAGGTATCGCTGAGTCCGGCGATGCGGCTCGTCACTCAGGTGTCCCACGTTCAGCATCTCGAGGCTGGAGCCCGTCCCAGCTACGGCCAGATCAAGGAGCTCCAGACCGATTCAACGGTGGTGACAGCCCCGGTTGGCTATGCCGATGGTCTGGCGAGAGGACTCTCCGAGTACGGATGTGCTCTCATCGGCGGGCACCGTTTCCCCTTCGCAGGAACCGTCACCATGGACCAGATAGTCATCGACGTCGGGGATGCGGACATCGGCATCGGTGACGAGGTGGTATTGCTTGGCACACAGGGTTACGAAGAAGTGACGGCGTATGAGTGGGCCGAGGAGTTGAACACAATCTCCTACGAGATCGTGTGCTCGATAAGTCCCCGAATCCCAAGGCGGTATGTGAAATGAACGAGACGATCACAGCGATCCCGGGTATCGAGGTCGGACACTGGTCGGATCCCGTTGCTATCACCGGTTGCACCGTGGTCGTCTTGCCGGAGCCCAATGTGGTGACCGCCGAGGCGAGAGGGGCGGCTCCGGGCACGAGGGAGTACGGGTTGCTGCAGCCTGGGATGCGTATTGAGCAGTGCCAGGCAATCCTGCTCACCGGTGGCAGCGCTTTCGGACTGGCTGCTGCCGACGGTGTCATGCGTGGGCTCGAATCCGACGGTCGGGGTCACGAGACGCCGGCAGGCAACATTCCGATAGTTCCCTCAGCGGTTCTCTTCGATCTCTTTCCCGGTGACCCCTCGGTGAGGCCGGGCCCCGACGAAGGTGAAGCCGCCTATCGGGACGCCTCTGCCGACCCGGTTGAATCCGGTCTTGTCGGTGCCGGGACCGGTGCCACGGTGGCGAAGTGGCGCGGCTTCGAGCATATGAAACCTGGTGGCCTTGGCTCTGGCCTGCGTCAGGCAGGCGACGCCAGGGTTGCCGCCCTCATCGCAGCCAACGGGGTTGGGGATGCCTTCACCGTCGACGGTGAGTCGTTGACCGGCGGCGACGCCGAACCGGGGCCTCCGGCTCTGCTGCCGGAGTCTTTCACAAACACAACGTTGATGTTGATCGCCACTGACGCCCGGCTGACCCGGAGTGAGCTGAGTCGATTGGTGGTTCGGGCCCACGATGCCCTCGCTGTCTGCATGCGTCCTGCCCACACCCGTCTGGACGGTGACATCGCCTTCGCGGTGTCTTGCGGATCGGTGGAAGCCGAAGTGGAGGTTCTTGCCGAGGCAGCGTTTGGTGCCACCGCGGCGGCTCTCGAAAACGCGGTTCGTTCGGCCGCGAGCTGAGACTTCGTTTGGCACAATGGTGGTTCGGTGACAAGCACCACCTCTGAATTTGATGCGCTACGAGATCGCGCCCTCATCTGCACCCAATGCGGTCTCGCCGAGACGCGCACAAATGTGGTCTTCGGGGTCGGTCACCGGTCGGCGAGGCTGATGATCGTTGGCGAGGCGCCGGGAAAAAACGAAGATCTCCAGGGTGAGCCCTTTGTTGGCCCCGCGGGTCTTCTACTCGACGAGCTGCTGGCCGGTATAGACATTGCCCGACCCGAGGTTTACATCGCCAACGTTCTCAAATGCCGCCCGCCGGCCAATCGGGATCCGAAACCCGACGAGATCGAGACCTGCAAGCCGTACCTTCAGGAGCAGATCCGGATGATCCGACCTGAAGTGGTGATGACACTGGGAAACTTCGCCACCAAGCTCCTTCTTCGAACCGATACCGGGATCACTCGCCTCAGAGGGCAGCGATACGACTGGTGGCTTGGCGCAACGCTGATCCCAACGTTTCATCCTGCTGCTGCTCTGCGTGGAGGCGAGATAGTCAAAGATCAGATGCGTGAGGACTTTGCGCTCGTTCGCGCGGTGCTGGACTCGACGCCCACCGCTGAAGGGCAAAGCTCGTCCGACCCCAAATCCGATCGAGAGGTGTCGGGGTCACAGATGGAGTTGTTCCCGTGATAGAGGTTCGGTGCCAGACGGAAGACGACACGCGTGCCTTTGCTTCCCGGCTTGCATCTGTGCTTCGACCCGGGGACACCCTCGTCCTCGCTGGTGGTCTCGGTGTCGGCAAAACGCTGTTCACCGGCGGCCTGGCGACTGGGCTGGGTGTCGAGGAGACCGTGGTATCGCCTTCATTTGTTCTTGTTCGACGCTATGACTCTGGTTTCTTGCCGTTCGTTCACGTCGACGTCTACCGACTTGGGTCGCTCAACGAGTTCGACGACCTCGATGTTTTCGAAATGTCCGAGGGCGGCGTTCTGGTCATCGAATGGGGCGACGCTGTCGAATCGGCCTTGCCGACAAATCACCTTCGTGTCGAGTTCAGTGTCGAGGAAGACGAGGCTCGCGTGTTGCGTCTGATTCCGTCTGGCGACTGGGTGGGCCGAGACCTGGCAGGGGTGGCATGAAGCTGCTTGCCATCGGGACGTCTACCCCCGGTTCCTCCGTCGCTCTAGTGCAGAATCGCACCACCCTCGCTGCTGCGTCCCGAATCGATCGAGTGGGTCATGCCAGTTTCTTGGTTCCTGCGATCGACTTCTGCTTCCACCAGGTTGGTTGGTCTCCTCGGGATCTCGATGGCGTTGTGATCGACGTGGGTCCCGGTCTCTACACGGGCACTCGAGTCGGGCTTGCTACAGCCCAGGGGCTCGCCGCTGCCTTCGGTATTCCTCTCATACCCGCCTTGTCGGTTGACGCGCTCGCCCTCGAAGCCCGAACCGGGCACCGGATGATCTGGGCTCTCGTCGATGTCCGCAGGGGCGAGTTCGCCGTGGCGACCTACCGGCCGGTCCCCGGGGGCGTGGTCAAGGAGGGATCGACTGAGCTTCTCAAACCTGAGGTGTTGCGGGCGATGCTGCAGTCGAGTCCAGATCAGAGTCTTGTTGTCGGCGATGTCGGAGCTTTGCCCGACGGGTTCTTCCGGGGGATGAGTGAAGTGAAGACGGGCAGACCGCGCTACCCCTACGCGGTGGCTCTTGCCGAGATAGGGCATGGTCGGCTCGAGGCTCGTGATTTCCCCCCGCCCGACGACATCCGGCCTCTCTATCTGCGGGAACCTGACGTCACCATCAACTGGTCCAAGTTGCGCAAGGAGGGTCCATGGGGGTCGGCGTGATCACGATCCGTGAATTCGAGCCGGGAGACGTTGAAGCCGCGTTGGCTATGGAGGAGGTCGCCCAGCCCCAGCCATGGACAGAGAGGATCTTCAATGACGAGCTCTCGGCGGAGAACCGCACTTACCTGGTCGCCGACGACGGTGCGGTCTGCGGCTACGGCGGCGTGATGCTGATGGGCGATGAGGCGCATATCACCAACCTTCTCGTGGCCCCGGACCATCGTGGTCAGGGTATCGGGCGACGTCTGATGATCGGGTTGATTGAGTCGGCGATCGCCGAGGGTGCCCGCCATCTGATCCTTGAGGTGCGATCCGAGAATGAGGCTGCCCGTTCCCTTTACTCGCGATTGGGATTGGCGCCCGTCGGAGTTCGCCCCGGTTACTACGACGATGGCGACGCGCTGATCATGTGGGCCCACGACATCGACTCGGCCGAGTACGCGGAGCGGCTTACGTGAATCCGACGATCCTCGCGTTTGAGACCAGTTGCGACGAGACGGCGGTTGCGGTGGTTCGTGGCACCGAACCGCTCTCCAATGTCCTCTCCTCTCAGGTCGACCTTCATGCCCGTTTCGGTGGAGTCGTCCCGGAGGTGGCCGCCCGGGCCCACGTCGAATCGATCCGCTCCTTGACTCACAAAGCCCTTTCGGATGCGGGCGTTCACCCCGATGACCTCGACGGTGTTGCGGCCACTGCAGGCCCCGGCCTGGTGGGCGCGCTCCTCGTGGGACATTCCTTTGCCAAAGCGACAGCCTGGGCACGTCAGCTCCCGTTCGTGGGCATCGACCACATGGAAGGCCACCTGATGGCACCCCGGATCCAGTTTGAAGAGTTTGTTCCGCCTGCCGTTGTGCTCCTCGCCTCGGGAGGGCACTCCCAGATTGTTCACGTCCGCGATTGGGGTGACTACGAGACGCTCGGACACACCATCGACGATGCGGCTGGTGAGGCGTTCGACAAGCTTGCCCGAGTGATGGGTCTCGAGTTTCCGGGCGGACCCGCGATGGATGAGGCGTCGGAGGGCGGCGACCCGACCGCAGTCCGCTTCCCAAGGGCGTTGCCCGATCGGCCATTCCACTTCTCGTTCTCGGGTCTGAAGACGTCGGTGGTCACCTATCTGGAAAAGGCTCAGGAATCTGGAGACCTACCGTCTCTGGCCGACGTTGCGGCGTCGGTCCAGGAGGCCATTGTCGATGTCCTCGTCAACAAGACCTTCAAGGCCGTCGACGAGACCGGCGCTTCCGTCGTGGGTGGTGGTGGGGGAGTTCTGGCCAACCGCCGTCTTCGGGAGCGTTTTGCCGACGAGGCCGACAAACGTGGTGTGACCCTGGCCTTGCCCGACCCGGTCCTCTGCACCGACAACGCTGCCATGATCGGTGTCGTCGGCGCCCACTGGCTCTCCGAGGGACGTCTCACCGACTGGACCGAGTCGGTGGACCCCTCGATGGTGCTCTAACCTGTTCCAATTTGATTTGACGACCGGTTGGGGGCCGAATGCCATCAAGAAATGCATGTCTCTCAACCTTGAGTCGACCCGACTCAGATCCCGTTTAGCACTCGACTCCGGGGAGTGCTAATGTTGCGGTAGCACTCGAGTAACGAGAGTGCTAACAGACGGGATTCACTGTCTGATAAACCCTGGTTTTATCTCGGTTTATTTGGGCCGTGCCCGTGGTAAGTACCCGTAAGAGCTTCAAGGAGGAGCTAGGAATGCAGCTTCAACCCCTCGGTGATCGAGTGGTGGTCACTTCGACTGACGATGCGGAGTCCCGCACCCCGTCCGGTCTGGTCATCCCCGACACTGCCAAGGAGAAGCCACAGATTGGCGAAGTCGTCGCAGTGGGCCCAGGTGCCCGTGACGATGACGGCGAGCGCATCCCCATGGATGTATCTGTTGGCGACAATGTTCTCTATTCGAAATTCTCTGGTACGGAGATCAAGCTCGACATGGACGATTTTCTCGTCCTCAGCGAGCGCGACATCCTTGCCATCGTCAAGTGAGGAGATAAGGAAATGGCAGCGAAGGAACTTCGCTTCAATGAGGAGGCCCGCAAGGCACTCCAGGCGGGAGTGGACAAGCTCGCCGACGTCGTAAAGGTGACTCTCGGCCCCAAGGGCCGCAACGTTGTCCTCGAGAAGAAGTGGGGCGCTCCCACGATCACCAACGACGGTGTCACCATCGCCAAGGAGATCGAGCTAGAGGATCCCATGGAGAACATGGGCGCCAAGCTCGCCTATGAAGTAGCCAACAAAACAGACAATGTTGCCGGTGACGGCACGACCACTGCCACCGTTCTCGCTCAGGCGATGGTGCGCGAGGGTCTGCGTCAGGTAGCCGCCGGTGCCAACCCGATGGACCTCAAGCGTGGGATCGAGACTGCGGTGGACGCTGCGGTCAAGTCGATCGAGGATCAGTCTCATGACATCGAGACCACCGAAGAGATCGCCCATGTGGCCGCGCTCTCGGCCAACAACGACGACTCGATCGGTGAGGTCATCGCCGAAGCGATGGACCGTGTTGGCAAGGACGGAGTGATCACGGTGGAAGAGGGTCAGACCTTTGGTCTCGAACTCGAATTCACCGAGGGAATGCAGTTCGACAAAGGCTACATATCGCCGTACTTCATCACCGACGCCGATCGCCAGGAGGCTGTGCTCGAGGATCCCTACATCCTCATCGCCAACCAGAAGATCTCGTCGGTCAACGACCTGGTCCCTGTCCTCGAAAAGGTCATGCAGTCGGGCAAGGCTGTGCTTGTCATCGCCGAGGATGTCGAGGGCGAGGCCCTGGCAACTCTGGTCGTCAACAAGATCCGTGGCACTTTCCACTCGGCCGCCGTCAAGGCCCCGGGCTTTGGTGAGCGTCGCAAGGCCATGATGCAGGATCTCGCAGTCCTTACCGGGGGCACCGTGATCGCCGAGGAAGTCGGTCTCAAACTCGAGAACGTGACCCTCGAACTGCTCGGTCGTGCCCGCAGGGTCGTCGTTGACAAGGACTCCACCACCGTCATCGACGGTGGAGGAGCCGAAAGCGACGTCAAGGCTCGTATCAAGCAAATCGAGCGTGAGATCGAAAACACCGACTCCGACTGGGATCGTGAGAAGCTCCAGGAGCGTCTCGCCAAGCTGTCGGGTGGTGTCGTCGTGATCAAGGCTGGTGCTCCGACTGAGGTCGAGTTGAAGGAGAAGAAGCATCGTATCGAGGATGCCGTCCAGGCCGCACGTGCTGCGGTTGAGGAGGGTGTTGTCCCCGGTGGTGGTGTGGCTCTGCTTCGTGCCCAGGAGGCGGTCGCCAAGGTGCGTGGTGGCACCGACGACGAGAAGACTGGCCGTCTCATCGTCAAGAAGTCGATGGAGGAGCCCATTCGTCAGATAGCAGTCAACGCCGGCTTTGAAGGCGGCGTAGTTGTAGAGCGTGTGCGTGCCGCTGACGGCGCCTCAGGCTTCAACGCTGCCACCGGCGTGTACGAGGATCTCGTAGCTGCGGGAATCATTGATCCCGCCAAGGTCACTCGGTCCACGTTGCAGAATGCTGCGTCCATCGCCGCGCTGCTTCTGACAACAGAGGCCCTCATCGCCGAG
>SMXW01000049.1 GCA_004356805.1 Acidobacteriota bacterium
ACACCCAAGCCGTCGAGAAGCGGATAGACGATCCCCTCCTGCTGGCCGAGAAGCCCCAATGCGAGATGCTCGGGAAGAATCGAGGCATGGTTTTGGTCTTGGGCAAGCTGGGTGGCGGCGAGCAGGGCTTCCCTGCTCTTGTTGGTGAATTTCTCCGGGTTCATTCTCACGCCTTTGATCGTATAGAAAACTTGAGTGCTATGGTATCAGATCTGATGCAGGGATGCCAGCCCTGTCTGGGCCCTTTGGGGAAAAATGCCCATCCCCCAAACCCGCACCTTTGCGTAATTGACATCTCAACCCTACTTGGTAATATGCTTTGCATGGTACCTAAGAGTACCGGGCAGGACCGAACAACACAGCTGCTCCACGGTGTCCTCGACATGTGTCTCATGTCGATCATCGATGAAGAAGCCTCCTACGGTTATGAGATGGTGCGAAAACTACGCAACCGTGGTCTCGATCTGACCACCGAAGGGTCGATCTACCCGCTTCTCTCGCGGCTTCAGAAGCAGGGCATGATCGAGGGTTTTCTGGTCCAAAGCTCGGAAGGGCCAGCCCGCAAGTATTACCGGATGTCTGACCAGGGAAGGGAAGCGCTGGGGCAGTGGCGGGACGACTGGGGCGGGTTTCGCAATTCGGTCGATGCGGTGCTGGACGGAGGCGGCGATGCCTGAGCCCAGCCATGTGGTCATCGAGATCGAGCGCTACTGGCTCGAAGCCGGTGTCCCCGGTGACGCTGTCTCGGACATGAGCGCCGAGCTCCGCCAGCACCTGTCCGATGCCGAAGCAGACGGACGTAGTGTCGAAGAGGTTGTCGGCGATCGGGTGCACTTCGCTGAGAGTTGGGCAGCGGCATACCGGAGCAAGCCGGTGGCCACCTGGAATGATGTTCAAAGCGGAAAGACGAAGAAACAAAAAGAGTCCCGACGGGACAAGATTCTGTTCGGGATCGGAACCGCAGCGGTCATAGCCGCCGCCGCTGTTGCCGGACAAGGAGGTAACAACGTGGACAACGAACTCTGGCGCTGGGCCTGGACGATTTTCGCCATGGTGATGGGCATCGGTGAGATTTTCACCGCTGGTTTCTTCCTGCTCCCCTTTGCCATCGGGGCTGCGGCCGCGGCTATTCTGGCCTGGCTCGACGTACTGATCCTGGCCCAGTGGTTTGTCTTCTTTGGTGTATCGATTTTCTCCCTCGCATACCTGCGTCGCTATATAGATCGCCAGGACGAGGGCGAGCAACCCAGGGTCGGAGCGAACCGTTGGGTCGGCTCCGAGGGCCTGGTCCTTGAGGACATCGACCCCCACACGGGGGCCGGAATGGTCACCATTCTCCACGAAGAGTGGCGGGCCACGGCCCTCTCGCCAATCGAAGTCGGGAAAAGTGTCGTGGTGACAGAAGTCAAAGGGGCTCGACTGGTCGTCGAGCTGCTAGAGAACTGACAACGAGTCAGGTTTTAGAAAGGAAGAAGACATGGCAGCAGTAATTGCACTCTTTGGGATACTCGCACTGGCGCTGATTCTCATCGCCGCCGCCGGGTTCAAAATAGTCCGACCTTTTCAGTTGGGTCTGATCGAGGTCCTCGGTCGGTACGACAAAACGGTCGGTTCGGGATTGCGCTGGATCATGCCGTTTATCAAGCGACTGACGAAAGTGGACATGCGTGAGCAGGTGATCGACGTTGCACCACAGGAGGTCATCACCAAAGACAATGTGGTGGTCACCGTCGACGCCGTCATCTACTACGAGGCGACCGACCCGGTGAAGCTCTCATACAACGTCGGGAACTTCATCATTGCGATATCCAAGTTGGCCCAGACCAACCTGAGGAACGTAATCGGTGATCTCGACCTCGACTCGGCTCTCACCTCACGCGACATCATCAACACAAAGCTACGTGAGATCCTCGACGACGCCACAGACAAATGGGGCGTAAGGGTGGTCCGTGTCGAGATCCAGCGGATTGAGCCGCCCATAGATGTGACCGAAGCCATGCACCGTCAGATGAAGGCAGAGCGCGACCGTCGAGCCGCCGTTACCGAGGCGGAAGGTGAGAAGCGATCAGCGATCCTCACTGCCGAAGGAGTCAAGGAGGCTCGGGTTCTCGAGGCCGAGGGGCAGGCCGAGGCCATCAAGCGGGTGGCCGAAGCCGAGAAGTTCCAAAAGCTCACTGTGGCCGAAGGTGAAGCCCAGGCCATCGAGCGGGTATTCGGGGCCATTCACACTGGAGACCCAACACCGGACCTTCTTGCGATCAAATACATGGAGACTCTCGAGGAAATGGCCGACGGGAGGGCCACCAAGATCTTCCTGCCGCTGGACACATCGGGTGTCCTCGGCTCGGTCGCCGCAATCGGCGAACTGTTCAAGGAAGCATCTAAAGACGAGGCCGACGCTTAAACACCAACCTCGACCCAAAACCTGAGAACAGAGAGGGGCCCCAAACGGGGGCCTCTCTTCTCCAGACCGGGAACCTCAGGTTGTAAAGCCCGTATCCGGGTCAAACCACCTCATCTACGGGCTCACCGGGGCGACGACGCTCCTTCACCATCAGACCGCCGATGAGGCCGCCAAGAATCGCCGCCATGGCAACAACTCCGGCGCCATTCGTCCAGTGAATCGGCTTGAGCCCCATCGCCCGAAGTGAGCCATCGGTCGGCTCGATCCTGGTAAATCCGGCGTCGACGAACGAGGGCGGGGTGTCTCCTACGCCCACCGAAAGGTCATAGGTCAGGTTCTCAGCATCCGTCTCCAGGATGAGATGCGTGAACCACCCCTCCTCCGGGATCCACTCCATGTTCTCGTCCGACCGCAGATCATCGAGCAACAGATCGTTCGCCAACTCGGAGACATTCACCTTCAACCCTTCGCCATGAAGCAGATCGGGTCTGTCAGGAGTGAGCAGGAATATGTCGGCATTGATGATCGATGAATCGGGCTGCGCGCCATGGAGAATATGAAGTGGGACCCACGGGCGTGGCGTGGGCAATGTGATCTGTATAGGGATGCCGTCACCGGATCCGAAACCATCTTGCTGGGCGCGGTCGGCATCGAATCGAGCCGCCAGGAAGTACGGGGACCGGCTGGCGTAGAAATCGAGCATGTGAACCGTGCCCGGGCCTTCGGGGAGCTCGAAGCCGTTATCATTGACCCAAGTCAGAACATCGTCTGCCCCGCCCTTCAGCACAACAATATCGAGCGAGTCGATCTGGGTGCGAAGAATCACTTGGGCACCATCCTCCGCCACCGCTTTGAGAGCCCCAAAGGTCAGCAAGGGGGCCTCCCTGTTCACCTCGATCTGAAGCCGCTGCAAGGTCCAGTCGCCTGCACGTCGCACGTCAGTCGGCTCGGACGGCAGCGGGATCAAAGATCCGAACGAATCGACGTCGCCTTCGAATGTGAAGTTGGTGATGTATCGCTCTACGCCGTCCTCCCAAGTCACGAAGGTTGTTGTGCGGCCAAGCCGCACAGCACCGTTTGGTGAGACAAGGAATCCGCACGCCACCGCCACAGGCGCACCAACCAACAACATGATCGCGACAATCGCAGAAAGCAATCCAATTTTTCTCATCGTTCTCCTCCTGAACGCGTGCCTCTTGGACGTGATCTGGCGAGCAAACGGTTCCCCGGATTAACCCCCGACCCGGTTCATGCTGAGAAGGACGTCTTCGACATCCCGTGGATTCCAGGGTGGATAGAAGACCATCGTGTAGAGATCGCAGCGCTCTCCGGGTGCCTCGAACCAGCCCACGACCCATGTGCCGTCTGGATGCGGCCCCACCGCAGCGCGGGTCCCATCGATGTCGATCTCACCCTTCTCCGCGGGCCAGTCTACGGCAGGGAGGGTGCCTCGAATCATCGCAATGGCCACCGTCCCGTCCCCGAGGCCCAAGAAGGTTGTCTGGGTACCGCCGACGGAAGTCCACACATCAGGTTCGATTTCTCCCATTTTGAAACCACCCTCACCAACACCCACGGGGAGAAACCCGATCTCGTAAGGAGCGGGCGGACATTCATCAATCGCACCTGCCCGCGTCGTAGTTGTGGTGGGCTGGGTCGTTGTCGTCGTGGCCGTAAAACCAAACGTAGTGGTGGGGGTCGTCTGGACCGAGGTCGCCGTACACGCGGCAACGACCAACAACAGGAAAACTGACAGCCACCGCATTGAGCGGCGATGATACGGGCGAGCTCCCCGCTATCGCGACGAACGTGATGTTGTACGACCCGTATCCGGGTCGTACAACCTGAGGTTGCCAAAAAGCGGGGTCAGCGGAAGGCACGCATGAAGCCATCGCGCGATCCGAGATAAATGGAGCCGTTCCAGATGGCGGGGGTCGCCTCCAGACAAGACTCGCTGACCTCGATCGTCCAGACCCGAACCGGGGCCCTCGGGTCGGCCAACGAATAGCCCCGCAACTCCCCCGTACACGTCGCCACCACCAGGGTGTCATCGACGACCGAAGGTGATGACCAGGAGTGCCAGCCAACTTCGTCGCTCCAGACAATCTCCCCCGTCTCGGTCTCGACTGCGATCAGATCACCGGAATGTGTGTTCACGTAGAGCAAACCCTCATGGAGAGCCGGCGTCGCCCAGATTCCGCTATCAAGGCTCCCTGACGTCAAGTCGATCCCCCAGATTCGCGGGTCGCCGCTGGTGTAGGGATCGAGTTTGATCAACTGCCCGACCTCCTTGTTGCGGTCGCGCTCGACAGATTTCATCTGAGAAGGCTCGTGCTCGATGGAGACGTAGAGAAACCCGTCCTCATCAACGACAATCGTGGCGTCGATGTCGCCACCGGCGTAGTAGTCGAACACCACCGGAGCAATTTCGTCACGGATGTTGGAGACATCGAGGCCCAGGACCCGTCCCCCCGAATTGCCGAAGTAGACACGTTGCTCGTAAGCGACCACAGAGGTCTCGATTGACACGTTGCGGCCCGACTTCCTCAGCAGATCGTCGTTGTATCCGGGTATGGCGAGGAGCATGTTCGGGTCCACGGTGACCAGCCCATCGCTCAGGTACTCACGATGGAGCTCAAAGGCAAAGAACCAGCCGTTCTCGCCACCCTCGTAGAGGATGTCATCGATGATCACGGGGTTGCCATCCCAATCGTTGTTCCAGATCCCGTTGACCGCATTGGCGTCGAGTGACCACATCTGCTCCGGGTCGCCACGATCGAGGGCAACTATCCGGAGTTTGTTGTCGCGGGAGCCGAAGTAGAGGAGCGGATAGCCGTCGGGGTCGAGAGTCACACTCCCCTTGATGATGTCGCCGGTCACAAACTTGGCGCGGGTGTCCTGCCCGGTATCGGCGTCGACGAAGTGAACCGCCCGGTCGTACGCCCCAAAAATGAGCTCGGTGACGCTGTCGGGGCGTTGGTAGACAACAGGCTGACCCGTCCAGCCCATCCCACACCAAACCTTCGACTCTCCGCCGGCCGAGGACGAACTACACATCGGAGAGCTTGGATACTTCCATTGCTGCGATGGGCTGGCTGCAAGAGGACCGGCGCCGTAGTAGGTGCGAGTCGGGTTCCCCCTGAACATGGTGAGTCCGGGCCTTGTCCCCCAAGGCTTGCCAACACTCCAGCCTGGAACCGTGTTGGGTTCTCTGACGAGGATCTCGGAGGTGGTCACTGTGGGCGGAACCGTCGTAGTAGGGGGGTCCGGAGTTGTGGTGGTGCCTGCTTCGTCATCAGGCGACGTAACGGTGGTCGAAGCAGATGAGCCAGCAGTGACCGACCCGTCGTCATCGCCAAGCACGACAAAGCCGATGAGGCCAAGAAGCATGCCGAAGGCAACAACCAGGATGAGAGGGCCGGCGTGCTCCTTCATCAGATTGGCGCCACTAGAGGCCCGGACCGCACTCCGGCTCAGCCGTGAGGACCGGATGGCCGTGGGTCTCGATGAATGCGGGGATCAGGCACGCCTCGATGGTCCCGTCTGGATGTACGACAACACGTGCCACCGCGGTTGTGGCGCTGGGAATCGAGTTGTGGGGCCAAACGAAGTTGCCGAGTGACCAGAAAACCGCTGCTCCGTCGACCATGCTGAGTGGCTGGATGCGATGTGGGTGGTGGCCGAAGATGATGTCCGCCCCTGCCTCGATCATCGCGTTGGCGCGTTCGATGTCGTCAGCGCGCGGCGTGGTATCGAGTTCGATGCCCCAATGGATCGTCACGATGACGATGTCGGCGACCTCGCTCGCGGCGGCGACGGCTTCCACCATCTGATCCGTGTCATCGCCGCTGCGCATCCCCGGACTGTCCTCGGTTGCATACCAACTCGGACTGGGGGCCACCCCTCCAAACCCGACAACGGCAATCTTCCAGCCATTGATCTCGAACAAAGCAGCCTCGCCTGCTTCGGCGAGGTCCTTGCCGGCACCTACGGCTGCGATGTCGTTGGCTATGAGTTGGAAGCGACCATCGACAAGGGCGTCCTTGCCGAAGTCGCCAGAGTGGTTGTTTCCCATGTTGGCCACGTCGATTCCGTTGGAGCGGATCGATGGCAGGGCCTCGGTCGGGCATCGGAAGGTGAACTCCTTGTTCACAGGCTCCCCTATGTCGGACGGCACACACTCCAGGTTGATGACCGTGAGGTCATCTCGAACGAACAGACCCTCGAGTCCTGACCATGCGTGGTCCCAACCCCTCGATCTGAACGCCGGGATGTAGTCAGGATCCACGGCGACGTCACCTGTGCCGTGGATAACGAGTGTTCCGCGTGGAGGCTCCGTTGTGGTTGTGCTGGGCGGAACGGTGGATGTCGACGTTGGTGGGACAGTCGTCGTCGTGGTGGTCGGTGGGACCGTGGTCGTCGTCGGATCAAACGCCGCCACGGGCGGATTGGCGCTTGCCGGCACCTCCGCCGTATTCCACCAGAGGAACGACAGGACGCCGAGAACGACGCCGCCGACGAACACAACGAGGAATCTGAACGCGAAACTGGACACGGGAGGGACAGGCTAAATCGGCGACCGGCCCTACAACTAGAGAATCTGGCTCAGCCTGCGTCGGCGACCGGCCCTAGAACTAGAGAATCTGGCTCAGGAAAAGCTTCGTACGCTCCTCTTGGGGATTGGTGAAGAAGTGCTCCGGTGTTCCCACTTCCACGATATAGCCATCAGCCATGAAGACGACACGATCGGCGACGGCGCGGGCGAACCCCATCTCGTGGGTGACAACGATCATGGTCATGCCTCCTTCGGCTAGTTCGATCATCACGTCGAGCACTTCCTTGATCATCTCAGGATCGAGAGCGGATGTCGGCTCGTCGAATAGCATCACCTTTGGTTTCATCGCCAGCGAGCGGGCGATGGCAACACGCTGCTGCTGGCCACCAGAGAGTTGTCCGGGGAACTTGCGGGCTTGTTCGGGGATGCCGACTCGCTCGAGAAGAGCCATTGCATTGTCCTCGGCGTCCTTCTTGGACTCGTGACGGACCTGGCGTGGGGCAAGCGTGATGTTGTCGATCACGGTGAGATGGGGGAAGAGGTTGAACGACTGGAACACCATCCCGGTCTCACGACGGATCTCCTGAATGTTCTTTATGTCGTCGGACAGCTCAATTCCGTCAACGACGATCCTCCCGCGGTCGTGCTTCTCGAGACGATTGATGCAACGGATGAGGGTCGACTTGCCAGACCCCGAAGGACCGATGACGACAATCACCTCCTGCAAACCGACATTCATGTTGATATCGGCCAAGGCCTGGAAGTCGCCAAAGAACTTGTCGACGTCGGTTAGTTCGATGATCGCCTCGCCTTTGGCCTTAGTGGCGTCGGAAAAGATCTGAGGGTTGTGTTCGGTCGTCATCTGGTCACTCGCAATCTACGTTCCAATCTCTGACTCTCGCGGGACATGGCGAAAGCAAATGCCCAATAGCCAATCGCCACGAATATAAGGGTCTCCGCGAAAGCCACTGACCGGAAATCCGCCTGGGCGTGAATGATCTTGCGCACGCCGAGGAACTCGAGGATGGCGATAATGGACAAGAGT
The DNA here is from genome assembly GCA_004356805.1 of Acidobacteriota bacterium. GTDB lineage: Bacteria > Actinomycetota > Acidimicrobiia > Spongiisociales > ZC4RG35 > SZUA-217. The sequence goes on from SMXW01000049.1 coordinate 8,005, forward strand.
GAGGAGTCCTTGAACAGAGAGATGAACTGCCCGACCATAGCCGGGATGACCGCGGTGAGTGCCTGGGGAAGGATGATGCGTCGCATGATTGGAGGCGGGGCCATGCCCAACGCTTGCCCGGCTTCGTTCTGACCCTTGTCCAAGGCCTGGAGTCCACCGCGAACGATCTCAGCGATGTATGCCGCCGAGAAAAGGGTCATCACAGCGATGGCCCTGGTGATCGCGGAGAGCACGGTGCCCCCGGGAAGCAGGAAGCCAAGGATGAACTGACCCATGAACAGCAATGTGATCAGCGGCACGCCCCGAATGACCTCGATATAGACCGTCGCCATGATCCGCAGCGCAGGAAGTGTTGAGCGCCGGGCAAGCGCCAGAAGCAACCCGAGTGGGAACGCCAACACGATGGCTATGGCGGAGACCATCAGCGTCAGATGCAGACCGGACCACTTGTCCCAGCCAATGCCTGGGGAGTCGACAGCCCTGTAGACGGCCTGAACGATCAGGACCACAACCGCGATCGCTATGAGCCGCAAGGCAAATCTCAGCCAGGCCGAATCGAATCGCTCGACTGGCACCGCCCCGTAGGCAACACCACCAAAGATGATCGCCAACGGCACCCAACCACCGGCGTCAAACCCCGAAACGACCTGGAATCCGATTACCAGAAAGGTCGCCGTCAGTAGCCAACCGACATTTCTGATGCGTCTGGGGAATCGATGTGCCTGGTATCCGATGGCCGCCATGACCAGCGCTCCGCCGACGACGAGAAACGGGTTGATGAAGTTGCCGACATCGTCGGTAGTGGCAAAGAAGAGCAACAACGAAATGAACGCAACCAGAGACCACATGCGGGCCAAGGTCTGCAGGATGCTGCCGCGCTCGTAGCCCAGCCCGGCATCCTCCGCCCTGTCCTGGGAAGCGGCCGAGTTGGTGCCAACCCCAATTCCAAAGGCAAGAGCGAAGATCATCATCTGAGCGATGAGTCTCCATATCTGCATGTTGGGGAATGTTCCTTTCATGAAAAGCTTCAGGTTGACCCGAACGGCATCCCATTGTCCGGTGACGAAGAAGAATCGCAGACTCCTGTAGGCCATGTAGCCGATGAGCGGCACGAGAATGACCGAAATCAGTCCCGACCACCAGTTCTTGAATAGATTCTTCCTCACCCAATCCACTGGGGTCTGCTGGGGTGGGGCAGGGGCGGTCGTGGTCATCGCGAGACCAACTGCATCCTGCGGTTGACGAAGTTGAGAACCAGCGAAATCGTCAATGAGAACACCAGATAGACGCCCATGACGATGATGAATGACTGGAAAGCGGGCCGACCGTTCCCGACCGACGTCTTGGTCAGAGCGGTTAACTCCGCGTAGCCGACGGCGGTGCCAAGAGATGTGTTCTTGACCAGGTTGAGGTACTGGTTGAGGGTCGGTGGAAGTGCGATGCGCATCGCCTGCGGGAGCACGACATACCGATAACGCTGCGATGCGGACAGCGCCACGGCGTTGGCAGCTTCGGACTGGCCGTAGGGGACGGCAAGGATCGACCCACGGATGATCTCGCCAATGTGGCTCGCCGTGTAGAGGCCGAGGGCAATCGTGACCGACATGAACCCCCAGTTGACGATAAAGCCGCCATCGATGCGTCTCCGGTTCTCCGAGATCACCGGCCAAGACATGTGGAACGGCTGGCCCAACGCGAAGAAAGCGACGATCGCGAACCCGACGATGATCCCGATGAACCACAGCACGCGGTGGTGGGGTTGGCCGGTCTGCTCAAAAACTCTGGTACGCCAACGCCAGGCAAGAATACCGACGACGAACCCAATCCCGAGGATTATGTAGAAGAGCAGCAGGTCGTCGATTTGGGTGAACCCAGGGATTCCCCACTTATCATTGTTGATGATCAAGAGGTTGTTGTCGGTGGCGGGGAAATTGATCTCCCAGCTCTCCGAGAAGATCGGGAACGGTCCATTGGTGAACACCGCCGCGCCGAAGAAGATGATGATGACCAGAGGCGGGATGTTCCTGAAAAACTCGACGTAAAAGGTGGCGAGGCGGGCCACCAACCAGTTCTCCGAAAGTCGGGATATGCCGACCACAAGACCCATCACCGAGGCGAGAATGATCCCGAAGAAGGCGGCGAGGAATGTGTTTTTTACTCCGACCCGGACCATCTGCCAGATCGGTGATCTCGGGTTGAACTCGTCGTTGTATGGAATCGCGGTGTTCGTTGGTCCGAAGAGGAAATCGAATGACGTCGAGATTCCCAAGCGATTCATGTTGCTGATCAGGTTCCTGGCCAGCCAGAAGCCAATCCCGACGACGGCCAGCACCGCGAGGATCTGGCCTACGACGCGGATTACACGTACATCGCGATAGAAGGGCGGACGGGCCACTTCCCTACGTTGCGGTTCTTGAGTCTCCGTCGTCATTCCCGAGAAATGAAGTTGGTGAGGGTGGCCAAAGCCACCCTCACATCAATGTCTATGCCTTAGCGGTAAGGCGGTACGTACATGAGGCCGCCATCAGTCCAAATGTTGTTGGGGCTGCCTTCAAGCACGAGCCCGATTGCCGGTATATGGGCGTCGAAGATCTCCTCGTAGTTGCCAACCTGGGTCACAACCTGAACCGCGAAGTCGGACGGAAGTCCGAGACCGGGGTTGAAGTCATCCGTACCGATGAAGTTCAGGATATTCGGATCGTCACCGGAGTAGCTACCGATGTTGCCTGAGTCGAGTCCAAACTCCCAGGCCTGGACGGTGGCCATGACCGACCATTCCACGGCCTGTGCCCACTCTGTGTCGCCATCGGAGACGACCGGGCCCAGGGGTTCCTTGGAGATGATCTCGGCCATGATGAACTGGTCCTCGCCACCGGCGCCTTCGATCGACGACTTGAAGGCCGCGAGCTGGGAAGCGTCAGACGTCCAAGCTTCACACTGGCCTGCTTCGTAGGCGGGCTGAAGCAGCGAGTTGTCCTCGAACACAAGAGCGGTGAACGGAATGCCCCGGGCACCAAAGACCGCGGTCAGGTTCAACTCGGTAGTCGTACCGGAGAGCACGCAAATGGTTGCGTCCGCAAGGTCTTCCAGAGTGGTGAATCCAGTCGAAGCCGGAACCATCATTCCCTGACCGTCAAAGAAGACGGTGAACAGGAAAGTGGCACCCTCTTGACCGTCACGAGTGGCGGTCCAGGTGGTGTTCCGGATCAATACGTCGATGTCACCCGACTGAAGGGCAGTGAAACGAACATCAGCGGTCAACGGCTTGAACTCGACCTTGCTGGCATCACCGAGGATTCCGGCAGCGACAACTCGACAGAAGTCGACATCGAAGCCTTCGTAGTTTCCGTCGGCATCAACGACACCAAACCCGGGAAGGCCATCGTTTACACCGCAAACGATCACGTCGGCATCGATCACGGCTGCGAGCCTTTCGCCACCGCCTTGGACGAGGTCGACAGATTCGGTCGTGTCTGCTGCTCCCTCATCGTCGGACGTACAGGCAGCCAGGATCAGCATCAGGGCGGCCAGCGCCGCCAAGAGCTTGGTTCTTTTCATTTTTCCTCCGTGTATCGAATGCGCGCGAAACCAGGTTCACGCGCTCAGCGAGCGACACTAATCCGATTCTCTTCAGGGTGCGTCGCGAAACGCCTTATACGACTCGCCACATGACG
>SMXW01000050.1 GCA_004356805.1 Acidobacteriota bacterium
AGCATGATCGTCCTCACACCGGCGCGTTTCGCCGCTTCCTCGAGCTTGTAGTCCTCTGCCTTGCCATCACCACTCCATCGGTTGATGATCAGCGCCGGACTTGTCACATTCGAGCGCCGGCGGTCGTAAGGGCGCGCTCGCATCAGGAGCGCAGGTATTTGCCTACGCCAAAAGGCGGCCGCCAAGACCGAGCCGGCGACAAACCCTATGATCAGTGCACGGCGGATTAGCCGAGACATTCCCAGACCCTCATCGGTATCCATCAACTCAAACCTCTGAAACAGCCAGTGATTCAGCCACGCTCTATCCTCCTTGCCTCCGAACTTCTTCTCCGCCCTGAAACATAGGCAACGGAGCGACCGGCGCACCACCCGGTATGGGTGGGAGGGGCATCACACGGGTGCCGACCCGGCGTCGTTGGGCGCTGCCACCCGATTCGGGTGGTCCCAGACCCTGGGTTCAGCCTCAACCCCGCTGGAGGGGGGTGTGCGGCGAGGTACGCCTCCGCTGTCAACAAGGTAGAGGTGACCGGCGACGTTCTCGAGAAGCGTGCCGCGGGATTCCTTCTCGTGTTCAAATCGACGGACCCTACTCCGTGTCCACTACTCCAGGTCGCTACCCGCAGACATTGCCTGTAAGTCGCTGTACATGTCGGGCCGAGAATGCAAAGCCGGCACGGGGTTTCCGTCGCTCTCGAGTCAACTTGAGGTGTTTCGGTGCAACCACGTCGATTCACGTTCCGCGGGAGCATCCGCACGACCATCGTGGCGCAGGCCCGCGATCAATCCTCAGACTCGGCCCGCGCAGCCTCCGCCACGGCGTCGGCGGCCTCTTCAACCGCAGCGGCCGTCTCGACTTCTTGAACTGCTGCAGCGGTCGTCGCAGTCGCGGCGACAATCTCAGCAACGGCGGCCGTCTCCACTGCGGCTGCCGCTTCCTCGACGGCCGCTGCTGCCTCGACGGTTGCGGCCAGCTCGACGCCCGCGGCCAGGAGCACTTCGGGATCAACGAAGCCATGCGCCATTACGGCGCCGCCGGTGAGCGAGACCGCTGCTTCGATGTCGAGGAACCAGATGTGTTCGAGAGCCATGACAAGCGCGGCGCCGCCTACAGGTACGTTCGCCACCATGGTGGCCAGGTCTTCGTCGGAGAATCCGACGAGGCCTTCGGCGCCCACCAAATCCCCGATTGCTGCACCAGCTATGCCGCCCTCGAGACCAGCGGCACCGAGGCCCAGGAGAGCTCCGATCAGGGCGCCGTACTCCCGGTCCTCGGCTTCGGTCAGGTCGGACGTCTTCATCGCGATGACCTGACCGTCGCTCGTCTTCTTGACACCCATTAGGTCCAGGACCCGGATCACCCCGGCATCCCGCAACGCGAACACGGTCTCGAGTATGGGCGGCGCGATCGAAGCATCTGGGTAAGCAACGGCAGCAAGTGACACGGGTGCGATTCTCATTATTTCCTCCGTTTTGGTCCTCGGGTGGGGTTGTAGTCCCCTATTCGTCTTCAGCTATCTCGAGCTTCTCTTTCATATGCTCGACGGTGGTCTCGTCGAGCTCGCGCCTGATCTCACTGGCGTAGGCCCGGGCGAACGCCGCCTCGACCTCGCCCATGACCGTTGTCTCACCCAGGACGAGCAACGCAGAGGTTCCCTCCTTGAGGCTGTCCTTCACCTCATCGAAAAGATCCTCCGGGACATACGCTTCCTTCGCGGCCTTCTCGATCAGAGCCCCAGTGCCGGCGCCGATCCCTGTCAATACGAGAAAACCGACAGGGGGGAAGAACACACCAACAAGGCCACCGAGCATTAACCCCCAACCGGCACCAGCCTTCACAGACCCGTGCGGTGTATGAGTGGCGATCCGTCCCGAGTGATGGCGCTCAATGATGGCAACGTCATCAACCCACGTATAGCCGAGCTCCGCCGCAGCCCGAACCTTGTTCAGGGCTTCCGAGGCGCCGTAGGTTGTGTCGAACATCAAAGCCAGGAAATAGACAGTCATCGGCAAATCTCTCTACTTTCTCTCTACTTTTCTCAGTCGGTGAGTGAATACATGCACACGGGCATCACGGGGGCGGCGAGCTAGGCCTCGGTGATGTCGAGGCCGTGGGCGGTGAGCGACCAGATGATCGCCACCGAAACGGCAATGAAGAGGATGGCCCACACTGGGTAATAGGGCAGCCAGGCAAACGCAGCGAACCCGGAGACCACGCCGATGAGGACCCCGACGGTGCGGGCCATCACGTTGCCGCTGAATAGGCCGAACCCGGAAAACAGGATGATTACCCCCAAGACGAGGTGGATCCAGCCCCAGGTCGTCGTCGAGAACTCGAAGACCCATTCCTGGGTGACCACAAAGAAACTGTCATTGATGACTGCGACCAGCCCGGCAATGATCCACCAGAAACCCAACAACACCATCATGAACCCGGCGAACGCCGTCCATCCAATCGCCCATCCACTCGGTTCATCGTTCATTGTGTCCGCCTTGCCCTGGATGAAACTCCTCCCCTTGAACATAAACAACGGACGCGACCGGCGCACCACCCGATATGGGTGGCCTGGCCATCACTCAGTGCTGCATTCGGCCTCGGCCTCGCTCTCGTCGTGGCAGGTCGGCGATTGTTCTGCGGGTTACCCAATCCAGCGTGAGTGGCGGGTCTCGGGGTTGTCAAGGCGCATACCAAGGCGATCAGGAACACGGCCCGTGTCATCATTCCTTCAGGGACAGGAAGTCCTCCCGAGCAGACGTCGACATCGCTGATAAGCAACGTATAACGCATGGTTCTGATCTGCCATGGTTGGTCCTGTCGTTAAGCGCTCATCTGAGGCGCCGTCTCATGCATCGATTCTGAGGGCGCTCTCGCACCGTTCTGGTGTCTCTGGTCCTCCCCGTCGATTTTTGCAATGGCAAGAAACATCTCCGCTGTCAACAACCCAGAGCTGAATGACGGCCTTCTCGAGAAGCGTGGCGCGGTATCCTCGTGCTCAAATCGGCGACGGGAATCATCCCCACCATGGAGCAGACCCTGCGTGAATTGGACTTCCGACTGACAGCTCGGAGTGGGGTGTGTTGGGACCCGGAACCGTCGTGGTCAAGGACTCCGAGATGCTCCGGTGGCGAAGGAGATCGACTCTGATCGACCGGCCTCAGAAGAAGGCAGTCAGCGCCCTGGTCCATCGAAGCTCGGCTCGCTAATTCGCTGACAGGCTCCCAGAATCCGGCTGCGACTTCCGCTCGTTGGGGGACCGAATTGAATCAGCAGGCCTGTTGTATCGAAACCAACTCGATACCAAGAGCTTCGACGCGCCGGAGCAATCCATGAAGAGCAGCCTCGTCCGAGACCTCGACGATCATCGAGGTCGTCATCGTGGTTTCCTCCTCTACTCCCAAATCGGCGAGCAGCAGATCGCTGACAAGACCACGCACCCTCACTTCGTATCGGGTCTTAACCGTCTGTGGATTTTCCACGACACAAATCTCCCACAATAACGATCTAAGTGCGCCACCCGATTCGGGTAATATTTCGACAGAAACCGAGAATAGTCGGACATAGATAACTTCAGGACGCGATTTGATCCCCGATCAAGTATCGCCGGACCATCACTAACGGAAAGAGAAGAAGCGGATGGGTGACAACAACTACGCACTCATGTGATGTTTGGTGGGTTCTTTGCGGATGAGGCAACAGCTGAGCAGGACTATCAGACCGTCCAAGGACCCCTACTACGACCCAGACATCAGGCGCTGGTACCTGACGGCGCCGCGTAAGTCGTCACGTTAGTTCGAAATCGTGTAACTTCCTTCGCCTCGAACCGGGGGCTTTCAGTGGGCACATTCTGGGAAGTTGCAGAGGCCGAAACGCGCAGCAAGCGCGAGGGTCTTGTTGAGGCCAGGTTGCGTCCGCCCTCACTGATTGGTGAAAGGCTGGATCGCGCCAGGCTGATAGAGCACCTCGATGCTGGCTTGGATCGCAAGTTGACTTTGGTGACTGCACCGGCAGGATTCGGGAAAACCTGGCTTGTGGCCGACTGGCTGGGTCTTCATTCCGATATCGCCCAGGTTTGGACTTCCCTAGATTCGCGAGACAACGACGCCACGAGGCTTTGGCACCATGTCTTCAGCGCGATGGCCGACGAACTGCCGGACGCAAACCTAGACGACGCTTTGTTCAGCGGCGGCGTTGAGTTAGGGCGGATCTTGGATTCGTTGAGTGGCGCTCTGCGCGAGTGTGACGAAGAAGTGTTGGTTGTGCTTGATGACGCCCATCTGATTGACCATCCAATAGCCGTGGGGTCGCTCGAGTCGTTCCTTGCTTCAGCTCCGCGATCGACTCATTTTGTGCTGATAGGACGACACGACCCGATGGTTCGAGTGGCCAGGTGGAGAATGGCCGACGACTTGGTTGAATTACGAGCCCATGACCTGCAGCTCACCTTGGATGAGACCGCAGACATGGTTGAGCTGTTCCTCGAGACACCAGTCGCCGCATCCACCGTCTCTGCGTTGCATGAGCGGACAGGTGGCTGGATAGCCGGGTGCCGAATGGCATTAAATACGGCAAAGCGCTCCAACGACCCCGAACAAACCCTCGCACAGTTCAGTGGACGTCGATCCGCCGTCGCAGACTTAATAACAGAGGAAATCCTCCCTGAACTGAAACCAAGCGAGCAACGGTTCCTACTGGAAACCTCGCTGCTTAATTATCTCAGCGGTCCACTGTGCGATGCAACCACCAACGGCCGTGGCGCGGATGCAATCCTGGAACGACTGGCTCGCGATGAGATGTTGACTATCCGATCCGGTCAGGAAGGCTGGTATCAATACCACGATCTATTTCGCGAGGTGCTCCAACTCGAACTCCGCAGAACGCGACCCGACCAGATTCCCGAACTGAGCCGTCGCGCTGCACGCTGGCTCCATGACCACAGCGATCCCGTAGAAGCGATCTCCCAGGCTCTGACTGCCGGTGAAGCCCAGCTCGCCGGCGAATGGCTCGTTGAAGCTAGTCGGGAAATGCTCAGCAGAGGAGAAGGCGTGACGCTGGTCGCGCTGGCCACGCAAATCGACAACGCCCTCGATGAACCGTCGCTGGCCGTCCTGGGCACGATGGTTTACGCGATGACGGCTAGCGGTTCACTGCACGAAGCCGGGTATGTGGCCTTCCTGGCAAGGATATTGGAGATCGCTCGGCGACGCGATACGAGTGGTGGTCGGGAAGGTTGGGATTGGGCCGGATTCCCGTTCCCCTTCCACGGCCGAGAGGACTTTATTGCGATCGTATCCGGCGTGTCGAGCCGTATGGCGGGCGATCTCGAAACCGTCCTGTCACTGGAAAACCTGATGCCCACCGTCTCCGGGACGCTGGAAGGCGTCGTGGCAGAGGGGCTGATCTGGATCGAACGGTACGAAGAAGCGAGATCGATGACAGTCCGGTACATGATGGCATTCTCACAAGGAGAACCGGGCGCAATCAGAAGCGTTGGATTGCTCGCTCTGATCGCGAGAGGCGAGGGCCGGCTTACCGAGGCGAGTGCACTTGCCGACCGCGCCATCACGGCGAACCAAGACAGCACGGGTGGCATTGGGTATGCCGGCACCCATGCCCTCGTCGCCCAGGCCCAACTGGAGTGGGAACGCGGCTGCTTGAGCCGGGCCGCTGCAGCCATCGACGACGTCCACGATTGTGCAATCGAAAGCGGTTCGGTCCCGCTGTGGGTGCATAGCCTCATCGCATCGAGTCGCCTCCGAAGATCGCAGGACGATCGGATCGGTGCGGCGGTTGACTTGGATCACGCACTGGTGACCCCGTCAGGTTCTCTGGTAGGCGAGCATTTTGGTCAAAGGATTGCGTTTGAAAAGGCGCGACTTGCGCTGCTTGACGATAACCTTCTGTCAGCAGAGCTAGCGGTTCCAGACTGGCGCAAACTCCTAGAGGACGGCGCGCATTCGATTAGAGCGCACCTGCTGCTCGCCCGATTCGCCATTGTGGCAGGAGATGACCCACAACGACTCCTGAGCGAGATGCCACTAGGTTGTCAGGTCACAGTTGCCCACCGAATCCAACTGGGCATCCTCAAATCGCTGGCCGCGGTAAGAGACCAAGACAGCGATCTTGCCCTCACCGAACTCACCAAAGTGATGCGGCTAGCGGCCGTGTCAGGTCACCGGCAGAGGTTCCTCGACGAACGGGACGCGCTCGGGGTTTTGCTTGAGAACGCCGCGGCCCGAGCCGGGATCCGGCTCAGGGAAGAGGGAACCAATGGGTCTGCAGCCGGACACGCCGTCTCAAAGATCAAGCAAATAGACCTTGTTGATCCATTGACCGAACGGGAGCTCGAATTCCTCCAACTCCTGCCCAGCTACGGAACTTACGCGGAGATCGGCGACGAGATGGGCGTATCGATGAACACCGTCAAATATCACGTCAAAGCGATCTATCGAAAGCTGGGCGTCGATGGACGCTCAGCAGCCGTTGACTGCGCTCGGGAAAGCGGACTCGTGCCCCTCGCTAGCTCCTAGGGGTACCGACCCCGCGAGTCAGATGACCTTGCGGATGGTGGCCTGCCCTTTGCGGCTCCCGCCGACTTGGAGTGACACACTGGACCGGGCAAACCAATTATGTGCAACGCCAACACCCCCTTCTGGCCTAGAGGCCGCAAGACGCGGTTCCGCCACGATCATGGCCGCCGACCGAGCCGACACGCCGGTGAGCCGGCCAGCCCATTGGTGTCGGCAGGGCACCGACGGTATTTTTCCTGGTGTCCGCAACGCGATGCCGACCGCAGTCGGATATCGCAAGGGAGGAAGAGAATATGACCGATCCGTCACATGGCGACGGCCAACCCGCGGCATCCGACGGGATATGGGACCGCTACAGCAATCAGATGATCGCTGGCTTGGCGTTGCTGGTCCTGGCGATGGGCACGGTCGGCTACCGCCTGCTGGAAGACTGGAGCTGGGTGGATGCCTTCTACTTCAGCGCCGTCGCGGTAACCACGGTCGGGTTCGGCGATCTGGCCCCAAGCACCGACGCCTCCAAGCTCTTCACGGTGCTCTATATCTTTAGCGGCGTCGCCATCATCACGCTGTTCCTCAATGATCGGCTCAGGCGCCGGGAACGACGAGTGAACCAAGCGGGGTAACGGTGATATCCCGGGCGATGCTCGATGTCCGGTGGGCGCCGGTCGGTCGTTGACCTCCAGTGGTGGTGCCCGGCGCTTCGGCCGCCGTCAACGGTCGCTTACCCGAATTGGCTAAAGGTCTCCCGGCTGCCGCGTCTTGTCAAGGTATCCGCCTGTTTCATTTCCGGCCAGCGACCTTGGGGCCGAAATCGACATCCACCAAGGAATCCCGTTAACGCGTCGGAGCCCAACGACGATTCGTGAGCCCGAAGAGAGCCTGCCCGCCCGATTCGGGTAGGTACCGGCGCAACACGCCGCCATAAGATGAAACGACCGAGTGGCGGTATCCAGATGGGATACCCAGCAGAGCCGAGGAGGTATAGACATGGTGTTGTGGGAATGGTTCGTCCTCTTGTTCGTCTTCGTTCCGCTGTTTATTTCGTGGATCTACACGGCAATCGACATTTTCCATCGACCCGACGAGGGCGGGTTGACGAAGTTCTTATGGCTGGTGCTGATCCTCTTTCTGCCGATCATCGGGATGCTGATCTACTTCATTGCCCGCCCCGCCGACGTCGATCTCGTTGAAGATTCCATGGTCTGACCATGAACTCCTGCGATTTCTGGAACGGAGTCACGTCCGATATCGGATATCTATACATACAACCAACTTGTCGAGGAGATCATGACTGAGTTGCTGCCCGAACCGTATACCGGAGAG
>SMXW01000051.1 GCA_004356805.1 Acidobacteriota bacterium
CCCATCATCCCTTGGGCATTGAGGTGTACCGCGACAGACCCATTCTGTACGGGTGCGGAGACCTCATCAACGACTACGAAGGGATCCGCGGTCACGAGAAATACCGCCCCGATCTGAGGTTCCTTTATCTGGTGACCATGGACCCGGCCGCTGGTCGTTTGCAGCAGTTGGAGCTGGTTCCGGTTCGGATCCATCAGTTTCGCCTCGCCATCGCTTCGACCGAGGAGAGGACATGGCTCCAGAAGACCTTGACTCGGGAGGGTGGGTCCATGGGAACTGCGATCGAAGCTGCCGACAGCGGACGTCTGTTCGTTCGCTGGTGACCGGGATGTCAGTCCTTCGGTTGCCGGTCCTAACGTTGCACAGACTCTCGAGAAACGATCAGAGAGGCCCGCGACATGATTGAGTATGAATGTGGGTGCGATGATGAGGGCATGGCAGGTGGTGTCGCCGAGGCCGATTGATGACAATCCTTTGGAACTGGTCGAGATGGCGGCTCCGGATCCGGGCCCTGGTGAGATCAGGGTGCGAGTGTTGGTATGTGGGGTGTGCCGAACCGATCTTCACATAGCCGAGGGTGAGCTGGCTCCGCACCGGGACCGGATCGTTCCCGGCCATGAGGTTGTCGGAGTGGTTGACGAGCTGGGTGCGGGTGCGGGTCGGTTCATGATTGGCGACCGGGTTGGGATCGCCTGGCTGCGCTACACCTGTGGTGAGTGTCGATGGTGCCGGCGGGGCGAGGAGAACCTCTGCGTTTCCCCCAGGTTCACCGGCTGGGACACCGATGGGGGCTATGCCGACTTTGCTGTGGTGGACGAACGCTATGCCTATCGGATCCCCGAAGCATTCGGCGACGAGGAGGCCGCGCCACTGCTCTGTGCGGGGATTATCGGGTACCGGGCGCTCAAGCGTGCCGAGGTTCCGCCCGGTGGTCGACTGGGGATTTACGGTTTCGGGGGGTCGGCACACTTGACCGCCCAGGTAGCACTCCACGGAGGGGCGACGGTTCATGTCCTCACCCGGTCGCCCCAGGCCCAGGCGCTGGCCCTGGAATTGGGCTGCGCCTCAGCGAGCGGTGCCTACGACGAGCCTCCCGACAAGTTGGATGCGGCGATCCTGTTTGCGCCGGTGGGAGATTTGGTCCCGGTGGCGTTACGCGCCCTGGATCGAGGTGGAACACTGGCAATAGCCGGCATCCACCTCACCGACATCCCGATCCTGGAATACTCCTGGCTGTTCCAAGAGCGTCAGATCCGGTCGGTTACCGCCAACACCCGTGCCGACGGTGAGGAGCTGTTGGATCTTGCCTCCCGCATACCGATCCGACCCACCACCACGGCATACCCTCTGACCGCAGCCGACCAGGCTTTGACCGATCTTGCCCACGGCCGGATCAACGGTGCCGCGGTTCTGCGGGTCGCCGACTGAAGCCGGCCGGCCACGACACGTTGGCTTTGGGGCCTCGTCGACGATCTCCTCGCCTATCGCCCGTCCTCGTGAGCGGGGGCTGACCCGCGGGAGGATGACTCGCAACCCGCTTGGCGATGTCGGTAACTGGGTCTGAAAGGGGCGTAGGGAAATGGCTCGGGGGGCATCGGCGAGCGGCGGCGTGTAGGTTCAGAGGTCGCACCGAACGAAAGGAGACGAACGATGCCGACCTATATCAGCCTGGTCAATTTCACGGATCAAGGTATCCGCAACTTCAAGGACGCGCCCAAGCGCGCCCAGGCGTTCAAGGACATGGTGGAGCAGATGGGGGGCAAACTCATAGGCCTCTACTACACCATGGGGGCCTACGACGCTGTGGCGATCACCGAAAGCTTGGACGACGAGACGGCGACCGCCGCCGCTCTCAAGGTGTCATCGCTCGGGAACGTGCGCACCACCACGCTGCGGGGCTTCGACGTGGAGGAGATAGAGAAGATCATCCAGAAGGCCGACTGACCGGTTTCGGTCTGTCAGCCGATAGTTGTCCCGGCCGTCGATTGGGGTCCTGGCCCTCGATCGTCGCCCACCTCTGACCCGCTCCTGGCATCAACGACGATCTTCTCGAGGAGTTCGTCGAGGGGGCCGTAACGGCCGTCCTGGTCGGGTTTGGCGCTCATCTCGTCGGCGGTCGACGTCGTACCGCCGAGGATCGTTCGACCTAGTTGAGACGACATCATGAGGGCTCCGAAACGTGGCTCCCTCAAAGGATCGGCATTTGTGTCCGAAAAGTTGAACCGGGAACCCGTTTCCGATGGCTTCCCGTCTTGTGAGCCTGGACCTCGGCGGGCCGCATGGACGCTGGTCCTTAGGCCCCAGGGTAGGTCTTTGAGGTCAAACTCGACCGCGAACGCCAGATGCCGACAGGTGCGGTTTGATGAGTTGCGCGAAAAGCATCCCAATCTGATGCGAACTCCTCACGACTCGTACCCTCGCTTTCCTAGACCATCAGTTGAACAGATCAACACGTCTGAGCGTTTTTACACACCTCTGTCGGGTGAGCGAAAGGGACACCTAGGAGTTCGTATCAGAAGTGCTACGGAAGCCGGCATGATCCGGCAAGGGTCGCCAAGGCGACGTGAGCCCGACCACGAGCTGTTACAGAGGGTCGAGTGGCCGGTCACTGTCTGCCGTATAGGTGGGTGGGTGGGTTGCTTGACTCGTCGCCGAACAAGCCAGCCATCGCAGCAGGAGAAGCGTCCCTCGTCAGACGTTGTTTTGAGGTCAGGGCTGAGGGGATTGACGTGATCCTACGGCCTACACGCCAGGGGAATTCGTAACAACAGCGCTTCTGACCTCAGGGCGTTTAGCGCCAGCCTCGAGTGGGCGTGTCCGAGCCATGTGAAGTAGAGCGTCGGACTGGTGGGACCGCAGAGTGAAACCTTGTCGCCTCGGTGACAGTTGGGCGTCAGTTCGCTGAGCCACACGTTCTCAACGGAGCAAGCAACACCCCTGAGGATGAAATGAACCGCGCCCGTCCATCGACAAATAAAGGCTTACCTGGAGGAACGATGCAAACAATCGAGAGAACCGATCCGCTCCCCGAGTCCGGAGATGCGTACCGGTACGACGTGTTCACACCCAAGCTGCTCTTCCGCGACCTGCGTTTCGGCAGCGACGCCCCGGCGCCGGGAGACTCACTGCCCGCGTACGAGCTTCCCACGCTCGACGGCTCGTCGATTCAGATCGGGGGACGCCGGGAGCGGCCTCTGCTCCTCGTCACGGGATCGATCACCTGTCCGATGACTGCCAGTGCCTTGCCAGTGATCGATGCGCTGCACGCCGAGTTCGGAGACCGTGTCGACTTCGTGCTCCTCAACGTGCGCGAGGCGCACCCGGGAGCCCACTTCCCACAATCCGCCACCGACGAGGAGAAGCTGAGCCACGCTCGCTCCCTCCGAGAGCGATACCACGTGCCATTCACGGTCGCCGTCGACACACCCGACGGCGACCTTCACCAGCATCTCGACGGAAAGCCCAATGCTGCGTTCCTTCTCGACACCACAGGCGAGATCGTGTTCAGAGCGCACTGGGCTCGTGACGACCGCCTTATACGGGAGGCGCTCCAAAGCGTGCTCACAGGGACGGCTCCCGAAAAGAGCCAAAGCAGGGCAATGCTGGGGCCGGTAGCGATGGCGATGGGATCCGTCGACGAGGTGATGCGGACGGCTGGCCCCGGTGCCAGGCGTGACCTGTGGCTGAGCGCAAGCCCCATGGCGACCGTCGGACTGCTTGCCAGGTTGTTCCGCTTCAACCGCAGTGACCATCGCGGAATCGCCGCAGTCGTCGCACTCGGTGTGCTGATGACAGCCGGAGTGGCGTTGCTTGTCTCCCTCTTCCTTTAACGTTCTAGGTTCTAATTCAACGAGAGGTCCTTGCCCTTCTCGTCGCGCCTGGTCGCGGCTGTTTGGGCATCCGGCTGACAGGGCTTACCGACACTGAAATTGGAAGGGGTCGAAAAGTTGAAGGTGGCACTGGCGACGTGAACTGCCCACGGGGGTCGATGTTCCGAGCCGCGGCCCCATTACGGATGCCGACGTATTGACGAGGGCGACCCCGTGGGTAAACACGAATTTCCCTGTTGCTACTAAAGATTCTCTAAGTGGAGCTGAGGGAATTTGAACCCCTGACCCCCTCGTTGCGAACGAGTCTGCGGGTTGTTGTTGACCAGGGAAAACACCAAGAATCCCTTTTGGGATAAGGGATTTTGATGCGTGACATCTCGCCTTGTTTTGGGTCGTTTTCGGTTCCCATGTGGTCGCGATGTGGTCGCGATGTGGTCGCGGGCGCTCTCGCTGATGCGACTCAGAGGCTATGGAGGAACCACTCCCGAGTTTCTGACCGTATACGTGGCATAGCTGACTTCTGCCACGGTCATTCCGGTGACATCGCTAGGGCAACCGATACTCCTCATACCCCTCCAGTAACGGTTTCAGAAGCCCTCTCCACCGGATGATGAGGACTCAGAATGACGGCCTCACCAGGCACCACAAACCACGAATATTGCCGGGTATGGGCGGACCCTGGGCGAGCAGCAGTGATAACTGTCGCCTTTGTGACTGTCCTGGAATGTTCCGCCGCGACCGGTGTTCACGGTGTTCGATGCTATTGGCGGGTGAGGGCGTGGGCTTGTTGCAGAGGGTAACTTGGTTTGCGGTTTTAGGGTTGGTGGTCGCTGCGTGTGCTCCGATCTCGCAAGCCGAGTCGGGAGAGTCCGATGAGGTGTCCGCTTACCTCTCCTCGGTGTCTAGCGTCCAGGTCAGGGTTGATGACGGCTTCGACCGGGTCTCTGAGGCGCTGACCGTTTCATACAACACCCGGGAGGTGCTGTTTTCTGCGATTCGCGACGTGGAATACCAGGGGATAGCGTCGTCCACGTTGACCCTGGCTGAAGCGATCAGCCCGCCAGAAAACTACGCAGCGGACCATGAGGCTTGGCTGGCTCACCGGCGTCTGGCTGTAGAGAAGGCGAAGGAGATCACGGAGGCGATAGAAGCTCAGGACCTTCAGGCGATGTTCGCTGTGTTTACTGCCCTCGACCAAGACTGGGCAGCCATCTTTGTTGCCACTCACAGGGAATTCTGTCTCGCCCTCAATCAGGATTCCTTATTGTGTCAAGCTCCCGACGACCTACCCGGCGGCGAATATGGTGCCGAGGTATACGAAGTTCTCCGTCTCAACTCCTTAGCAAACCTCGGATTGTACGATTTCTTCGGGGACATGTCTCCGGAGGAACGATCGCTTCGCCTCGATCAAGTGCAGCCTCACATCGAATCAAATCTCAAGACGGGAGGCGATGCCATGAAGGCAATCAATCCTCCGGACGAGTACGAGGCGGAGCATCGGGCGCTGATCCGATACTTCGATGACCAGTACGCGAATGCCGTCGCTATCACTCAGGCAAATGGGGAGAGGGACGACACAACAGTTATCGAGCTGTTCACAGCGTCAGGGATCGTCTTCGAAGCTGCCCTGGACGAGATGTCCCCAGAGTATCGAAAGATCGCCGCACCTTGGGTCGGTCCAGACCCGACCAGCTAA
>SMXW01000052.1 GCA_004356805.1 Acidobacteriota bacterium
ACGGCGGTCAGCAGAAGGATCAACCAGATCGCCCGTGATCTGCAACATTCTGACGACCCTCGCACCCTCGACCAGATACGAGCCGACGTCTTCTTGGACCTGCTAACCGGAGTCGACCTCAACACTGCAGGACGACTAGCCACCGTCGACATCACTGTCGACCTCGAAACACTCACCGGACTCACCGAGAATCCAGGCGAACTGGCCGAGTTCGGACCGGTTATCGCCGACATCGCCCGACAGGTCACCGCCGAACAGGAGAAGGCGGAATGGCGGTGGGCGGTCACCGACACCGGCCGGGTGGTCCACACCGGGACCACCACCCGGCGACCCACCACCGCCCTGAAACGGCTGGTGCAAGCACAACATCGAACCTGTGTCTTTCCCGGATGTCGCATGCCGTCAGGTGACTGTGACCTCGACCACACGGTTGCCGTCAAAGACGGTGGACCCACCACCGACGACAGACCTGGCCCCGCTATGCCGTCACCACCACCGGGCCAAACACCAAGCACCCTGGAAACCACGGCGGCTACCCAACGGCGACCACCAGTTCACCAGCCCACTCGGACACACCTACACCACCGGAGGCCGACCGCCCTAAGAAGCAGCCTCCAGCATCTCTGGAGGGAGCAGCAGCACCACTGCTGCCAACAGGTTCCAGCCCGAGTGGATGAAGATTGCCGGTCCCAGACGTTCTGTTCGGATGGTGATCCATGCAAGAAGGACTCCGAGGATGAAGATTGGCGGCAAGACCACGACGGCCGAAGCGAGCATTCGCTCCAAGCCCAGACCCGGAACGTGAATCGCCGAGAAGACTGCCGCTGAAACCACAATTGCGAACAGGCGCCCTCGATGCTGAATCGCCCTGAGCAGAACACCTCTGAAGACGAGCTCTTCGGTGACCGGCGCCAGCACTACGGCGGCGCCGATCAGGGAGACTCTGAGCAGCAGCGACGCATCGCGGTCGGCCAGTGCCTCGGCGACTTGCTGGGGTGGACGGCCGTCAGGGAAAAGCCACTCGGCAAGGGGGAGGAGGAGCAGGGCAAGGCCGAGTTGAAGGATGAGGCCGAGACCGATGTAGTAGGTATCTCTTGTCTCGATCGAGAAGCCGAGGTCTCCATCCTCCTTCCGCTTCTTCAGTATCCAGAGGACACTCAGAGTCCCGATGTACTGACCAGCCAGAGCGAATACGACGATGGCCAAATCGCTGCTTTCAAAGAGACTGCCGATCCCGAAAAAGACGGCGGCTCCGAGAAATCCGCCGAACCAGACGTACGCGAAGTCGACAATCGACCATGACCTAACCACCGGCCGGGAGCCTACATCCGACCCATCACCAGGCACTGTTACCCTTCCCCAAAGCGCTGGAGCATCTGAGTGGAAATCGACATTGGCATTGGCAAGTCGGGGCGACTGGCATACGGATTCGACGACATCACGATCGTTCCCTCACGTCGCACGAGAGACCCTGACGACGTAGATATCTCCTGGCAACTCGACGCCTTCAAATTCGAGCTTCCGATGATGGGTTCGGCGATGGACTCGGCGATCAGCCCGGATACCGCTATTCGAATTGGCCGGATGGGTGGTCTGGCAGTTCTCAATCTGGAGGGTCTATGGACTCGATATGAAGACCCCACTCCCTACTTTGAAGAGATAGCGGAGTTGCCTGACGAAAAGGCAACCCGTCGGATGCAGGAGATCTATCTCCAGCCGGTCAACACTGAACTCATCGGCCAAAGGGTTGCCGAGTTGAAGGCGGCGGGCATTGTCACCGCTGCAAGCCTGACGCCGCAGCGTGTCGACCATTGGGCTCCACTGGCACTCGAGGCCGGTCTCGACATCCTCGTGATTCAAGGCACCGTGGTATCGGCTGAGCACGTGTCCAGCCGGGTGGAGCCACTCAATCTCAAGGAGTACATCGCCGACTGCGAAGTGCCGGTGATCGTCGGAGGTGTCGCCAGCTACTCGACATCGCTCCACCTCATGCGTACCGGTGCAATCGGTGTCCTCGTCGGTGTCGGACCTGGGGCAGCTTGCACAACAAGAGGTGTTCTCGGGGTTGGTGTTCCCCAGGCGACAGCGATAGCCGACGCGGCCGGAGCCCGGATCCGATATCTGGATGAGACCGGCCGATATGTGCACGTCATCGCCGATGGCGGCATGAGGACTGGCGGCGATGTGTGCAAGGCCATCGCTTGCGGTGCTGATGCTGTGATGATCGGCTCGCCGCTGGCCTCTGCCACCGAGGCCCCGGGCAAGGGTTACCACTGGGGCATGGCGACATTCCACCCGACACTGCCCCGCGGGGCTCGAGTGAAGACGGGTGAACGGGGGACTCTCACCGAGATCCTGATCGGTCCAGCCCACGAGAATGATGGCCGACTCAACCTCTTCGGAGGGCTTCGAGCCGCGATGGCAACGACCGGATATTCCGACGTCAAGGAATTCCAGAAGGCAGAAGTAATGGTCGCGCCGTCGATACAGACCGAGGGCAAGTCCCTTCAGCGTTCCCAACACGTCGGCATGGGATGACGGTCGGGCAGAACGAACCCACCGTCCTGGTCGTCGACTTTGGCGCCCAATACGCACAACTGATCGCGAGACGAGTACGCGAGGCGCATGTTCGATCGGAGATCGTTTCTCGCGAGATCACTCCAGAAGAAATTCGCCGGCGTCGGCCGATCGGACTGATTCTCTCGGGTGGACCCGACTCGGTCTACGCAGAGGACGCTTATCGGATGGATGCCGCCATCCTCGATCTCGACATTCCGATCCTGGGCATTTGCTACGGACATCAGTTGCTTGCCGATCTCGCCGGTGGCGAGGTGACAAACACCGGAGATGCCGAATACGGGAACACCACGATGGACTTGACAGGTGACTCGGTCCTGCTCCGTCGGTTTTCAGGTTCGCCAGCCGTTTGGATGTCCCACAAGGACCAGGTGACTGTTGCCCCAGAGGGTTTCGTTTGTGTCGCCTCAACGAGTGGGGCGGCTGTTGCTGCGATGGAGAACCGGGAGCGACGACTGTATGGAGTCCAGTTCCACCCAGAGGTTGCCCACACCCCACGGGGCAGCGAGATCCTCAAGCAGTTCCTCTATGAGGTTTGTCAGGCAACCCCAGCGTGGACGTCTCACTCGATCATCGAGTCTCAAGTGGAGGCGATAAGGCATCAGGTCGGTTCGGGCAAGGTCATCTGCGGCTTGTCAGGTGGCGTCGATTCGGCAGTGGCCGCGGCCCTGGTTCATGAAGCGGTTGGCGACCAGTTGACAGCCATATTCATCGACCATGGCCTCCTCCGCGCCGGCGAGGCGGAGCAGGTCGAAGAGACGTTTCGGTCCCACTTCGTCGTTGACCTCATCCATGTCAAGGCCGGGGATCGCTTTCTCGAAAAACTCGAGGGTGTCACCGACCCGGAGCAGAAACGAAAGATCATTGGGGAGATCTTCATCCGTGTCTTTGAAGAAGCTGCCTCTTCGGTTGGCGATGTCGGGTTCCTGGTTCAAGGGACGCTTTATCCCGATGTGATCGAATCGGGCTCCGGCCCGGCGGCCACCATCAAGACTCATCACAACGTTGGTGGGCTTCCCGATGACATGACTTTGGATCTCGTCGAACCCTTGCGAGATCTCTTCAAAGACGAGGTCCGGGCTATTGGCGAGGAACTTGGATTGCCTGAAGAGATCGTTTGGCGTCAACCGTTCCCGGGTCCGGGTCTGGCCGTGCGGATCATCGGTGAGGTGACGCTCGAGCGTCTCCAGATTCTCCGGGCTGCGGACAGCATCCTTCTCCAGGAAATAAACCGGGCGGGTCTGTACCGCGATATCTGGCAGGCATTTGCTGTTTTGCCGGCTATCAAAACGGTCGGAGTCCAAGGTGATGGGCGCACCTACGCCTATCCCGTGATAGTGAGAGCAGTGACATCCGAGGACGCCATGACCGCGGATTGGGCTCGCATCCCGTACGAAGTCCTTGAGAGGATCTCGTCACGGATTATCAACGAGGTTCCCGGGATCAACCGTGTCGCGTACGACATCTCATCAAAGCCACCCGCCACCATCGAGTGGGAGTGATAACGGGTCATTGGGTCCATTCAGACTGGCCAATGACATGCCGATACACGGGCACGTTGGCCAGGGAAATTGCAGTTGGACCTGAATACACCTGAACTCACGCGCATATTTCGCGCCGAGCTCGAAGAGCGCTCCAGTCGTCTGGTGATAGCAGCACGCGGACTGGCCGATAAGACTCTGGGCAACTCCTCCATCCCCGACCTGGTTCGAGACGCCCACACCATCAAAGGATCCGCCGGACTGCTCGGACATGAGGGGATTCGGGAGGCGGGGGGGCGTCTGGAAACGCTTTGGCGAATGGTGGGTGAAGGCTATGTGCCTGAGTCCGACGTGATAGTTGCTATGGAGGCCACGGCCGGGCGGCTCGTTCCGACTTTTGAGAACGGGGATGACGAGGCACTGGCTGAACTTGTCGAGAAGCTCGATTCCGCCCTTGAGCAACCGGATACGACGACGGAGATCCTTCCTACGCGACAGCCTGAGGAGGGCAACCTCGGAGGTCTGCTCGAGTCGGTCTCCGAGTCACTTCTAGGTGGGGCGACTCGGGTCGACACCGGTGATCTCTACAGGCTCATCAATCGAATCGTCGAGGTATCGCTTGATGCCGAGGCCCTTGCCGACCTTTCCCTGGTTTCGATTGAGGGTGCCGATCAGGATTTGCTCCGTCGCTCGTGGCGGGCACAACTCGAGAGACTGAGCGGCTCGATCAGCGATATTCAGGATCAGGCCGTTTCGTTGGCGAATGTCTCCTTTTTTGATGCGGTGGCATCGGTCCCGCAGTTCGTCCGGTACCTGGCCCGGCGAATGCAGAAGGACGTTCGTTTTCAGCTCACCGGAAACGATGTACAACTCGACCGGCAGATTGTGGATCTGATTCGGGAACCACTGCGACATCTCCTGGTCAACGCGGTGGACCACGGCATTGAGGCTCCGGATGTAAGGATTGCAACAGGCAAGATCGCAACAGCGACGGTGGTCATCGGGGCGAAAGTAGTCACCGAGGGTATCGAGGTCTACGTGTCCGACGACGGTGTCGGCATCGATTGGGACCGTGTTGCCGAATTGGGAAATGAACGTGGTCTGACGATGACCCCACCCGACCTTTCTCCGCTCCTTTTCCACCCAGGTTTCTCGACAGCGGAAGAAATCACCGACTTCTCCGGGTCGGGGGACGGCTTATCCGAGGCGCTCCTGGCGGTCGAAAGGGTCAACGGCGCGATTCACATCGAGTCGATCAGGGGGAAGGGAACCGTTGTGACCATGACCCTCCCACTTTCGATGGTTCTTCAGAACGTCGTGGTTGTCGCTCTTGGGGACCAGTTTTGGGGTCTGCCCGAGGCGGCAGTCGAAGAGTCCATGCCTCTGTCGAAAGCGGAGTTGAGCACGACATCAAGCGGGCGAGCGGTGCGGTTCAGAAGCGCAGCCATCCCGTGTGTTTCACTCTCGCTGGCCGTTGGCGTACCCGAGCCCGCGAATGAGTCTGAACTCCTGGTCGTGAGCACACGGTCGGGGATGGTGGCTGTGACAGTCAGTGAGATCGTCGATCGCCGACGTGTTGCCGTCAAGAATCTGGGTCCGATTCTCGAAGGCGCAGGACACATAACCGGCGCTGCCCTTCTCGGTGGCGGTCAGGTCCTCGTGGTCCTCGATCCCAGTTTTCTCGGTGCATTCGCGAGACAGCAGCCTCGTCTCGTTGAGGAGAAACCCCGGGTTCTAGTGGTCGACGACTCGGCTGGCGCGCGAAGACTTCTGTCGGCAACACTGAACGGAGCAGGGTTCGAAGTCGAAGTCGCCAGCGGAGCGAGAGAGGCGGTGGTCGCCATGGTCTCCGACGGATTCGATGCGATGGTCGTTGACTACTCCATGCCCCGGTCGAACGGTGTTGAGCTTGTTCGGGCGATGCGTGCCTCCGATGTCAAAGTGCCGATCATCATGGTGTCAGGTGTCGCTACCGCTGAGGAGAAGGAAGCTGCGTGGGAGGTTGGAGTCGACGCCTATCTCGACAAGTTCGACCTGCGTCAGGGCGTTCTGACCAGAACCCTTCGACAGCTCATGGGGCTTGACGATGCGGAGACCGCCTAGGACGGGCACCTTTCTTCAGGCTTCTGGCCAACCGGCCGATAACTCCAATGTATGCCTGATCTTTCGCGTCTGCCTGGGTACCTGCTGTACCTTCCCCTTATCGTGGGGCTCGTAGCCCTGCTGTGGGCACAGCGACTCACGTCACAGGGTCGTGCGCGGGAACGGGAGGTCATTCGTCTCTCCGAAGAGGCAGATACCCTGAAGAACGACTTTGTTGCGATGGTCAGCCACGAGCTGCGGACACCGCTGACGACAATCGCCGGGTTCGCGGACATCCTCGTCCGGTCTTGGGAAGACCTTCCCCAAGAAGAGGTCAACGAGTTTCTCTCGATCATCAACCGACAGTCCATCTACCTCGGCGACCTCGTGGAGGACGTTCTCGTCATTCCCCGTTTAGAGGTCAACCGACTCCCTCTCGAGCCGGAACTGTTCGACCTTGGTGATCTCATCGAAGATGTCGCCCTGATGGTGTTCCCCAGCGGTGAGAAGAAGACATCGCTCGTTTCACTCCCGGACGGAGTTCGCGTATTTGCCGACCGGCGTCGCGTCCAACAAGTCATGCGAAATCTCATGGAGAACGCACGCAAGTACGGAGGCGACCAGATAATGATCGAGGGCTTCGTCATGGGCGACCAATACCTGGTCATCATCTCGGACAATGGTCCCGGAGTCCCCGATGAAGAGACCCGGAGGGTGTTCGAGAATTTTGAGCAACTCTCCAAGGGTGATACCCGAGAGGCCCTGGGCATTGGCCTTGGTCTTCCCATCGCCAGACGTCTCGCCAGGGCGATGGGTGGAGATGTCTGGTACGAGCGTCGCTTCCCGACCGGTGCTCGGTTCTGCTATTCGCTGCCACTCCGTCGTCGAGTATTCGTCAGCGGGGGTGATCGTCCCGGTGTTCCGGAGAGTGAGATCGAAACCGTGGTCGAGGTACCAGAAGCGATCCATACAGCCTGATCACACTGGTGTGATTCAGGCGGTGATGGTCTGTACCATCAGCTCCAATGCAGGCCGAGTGGTTCGTTGATGATGTTCCAGCCGAGTCGCCGCTCTTTGCCGACCTGAACCCCGCCCAGAGGGAGGCAGTAGCCGCGACCGAGGGTCCCGTCCTTGTCGTGGCCGGGGCAGGCTCGGGCAAGACCCGGGTGCTCACCTACCGAATCGCCCACCTGATCCGGGACCTCCGTGTCCCTCCCGAGTCGATTCTCGCTATCACCTTCACCAACAAGGCTGCGAAGGAGATGAAGGCTCGTGTTGGTGCGCTGGTCGGGGGTGTGGTCAACTCGATGTGGGTCAGCACCTTCCACTCAGCGTGCGTGCGAATTCTCCGACGCGAGGCGACCCGGCTCGGTTATCGATCGGGCTTCTCGATCTATGACGACGCTGACTCCTTGCGGCTCATCCGCATGGTCACCAAAGATCTCGACCTCGACTCCAAGCGGTTTCCCGAGAAGGCGATGCAAGGAGTCATCTCCAAGGCCAAGAGCGAGTTGGTTGACTTCGAGTCGTTCGCCGATCAGGGGGATGGCTTTTTTCACGAGCAAGTAGCCGACATCTATCGGCTGTATCAGCAGCGTCTGGTGGAAGCGTCGGCGATGGACTTCGATGATCTGCTGATGGTGACGGTGGAGGTGTTCGCGGCGTTTCCCGATGTGCTCGAGCACTATCAGCAGAGGTTCCGGTATGTCCTCGTGGATGAGTACCAGGACACCAACCGGGCTCAATACGTGCTGGTCAAACAGCTGACGGCGTCTCATGGCAACTTGTGCGTGGTCGGTGATTCCGACCAGTCGATCTACAAGTTTCGCGGTGCGGACATCCGTAACATCCGGGACTTCGAGAAGGACTATCCCGATGCTCGGGTGATCGTCCTCGATCAGAACTATCGGTCTACCGAGACGATCCTCGAGGCCGCCAACTCGATAATCTCCAACAACACCAAGAGAACGCCAAAGCACCTGTGGTCAGACCGAGGCCAGGGCTTGCCCATCACGCGTTACGAGGCTGAGGACGAACATGACGAGGCCGGGTACCTGGTTGACGAGATAGAGCGCCTGAAGGACGAGGGCTTCAATCTCGCCGACTTCGCAGTCTTCTACCGGACAAACGCGATGTCCCGGGTGATCGAAGACGTCTTCGTCAGACGGGGTGTTCCTTACACCGTGGTCGGGTCCGTCAAGTTCTACGACCGCAAAGAGATCAAAGACACAATCGCCTACCTTCGTGCGCTGGTCAATCCCTCAGACGAGGTCTCGGTAAAGCGCATCATCAATGAGCCGCGCCGCGGCATAGGCAACACAACAGTGGCTCATATCGATCGTTACTCGCAGGCGAAGAAAATCAGCTTCTTCGAAGGGTTGCAGCAGGCGGTCGACATCCCCCAACTCAACTCGAGGGCACAGAAGTTGATCCTCGAGTTTGTCGGACTCGTAGATGGGTTGCGGCAGAAGACGGAGGAGGGTGGCGTCGAAGCTGGAGTCCAGGCGGTTCTCGACGACACCGGGATGCTGGCCAACCTGGAGACAGAGGGAACCATCGAGGCCATGGGTCGCGTTGAAAACCTGCGTGAGCTGGTTGGGGTCGCTTCCGAGTTCGAAAGCTCGAATGAGGGAGCGATCATCGCCGATGAGGAGTTCGACGCGCTGGACAACCTCCGCCGGCTCGAGATCTTCCTGGAGTCGACGGCACTGGTGGCCGACATCGACGAGTGGGATGAGGGAGCGGGCGCCGTCACACTCATGACCCTTCATACCGCCAAGGGTCTCGAGTTCCCCGCTGTCTTCATCGCAGGCATGGAAGACGGCGTCTTTCCCCACATGCGCTCACTGGGTGACCCGGATGAGCTGGAGGAGGAGCGGCGGTTGGCTTATGTCGGAATCACAAGAGCCCAAGATCGCCTGTACCTGACCTCAGCCTGGAGTCGGACGCTGTTTGGTGGCTCTTCGTACAATCCACCGTCGCGATTTCTGAAGGAACTTCCCGAACAGCTGATGACCAAAGCCGGCAAACGGCAGCGACGCAGCCCAGTCGACCGAGCTGCCGCCACGGGTCCGTCGACAACGGTCTCGGCCGATCAGATCGCGCCAGGAGACCGGGTTCGTCATCAAAAGTGGGGGCTCGGCACTGTCCGTGAGATCGTTGGCGAAGGCGACCGGGCCGAGGCCGAGGTCATGTTCGACACCCAGGGGAAGAAGAGGCTGCTCTTGGCTTGGGCTCCGCTCGAGCAGGCGTAAGTTGCTGTTTAGAACGGCAGGATCTTGGGCAGACTCAGGAGAACCAAGGTGGCACCGCTGAATAGAAGCACCGCCGCCCCAACCGTCAGGTACCTGTTACTCGCTTCTCCCAATTTGGAACTGATGCCCCCAAAGAAGAGGACCAGGGCGAACGCAACCACTGTCAGCACGTAGTCGTCGGAAGTCTGATTTGCCACAGCGGCGTCGTCAGCGTGTTGGTCGGCGACGTCCTGGAGTCTGGCTGCCTCGACTGCGTTTTCCAGGACGTATTCGTCCATTCCAAAGGGTGTGGCGCTCACACCCTCGGTTCGCAACGGATCGAGTTTGAGCCAGGCATCGAGGGCGGCCTTGAACTCGGGACGCATCCGATCGAAGTAGAAGGCGCTCAGCGTGCCGGGCGTGGGCACGTAGTCAGAGGCAGAGGTCACTCGTTCGACTTCCCCGGCTCGTACCTCGGCATTGATGGCATCCAGCCAGCTGGTGAAGATGGCCACGTCTATCCCGGCCTGCTGGCCGGCGCGGGTGTCGAACCTC
>SMXW01000053.1 GCA_004356805.1 Acidobacteriota bacterium
CAATCTGAACGATCGGGCCAAACGGTTTGTTGTCGGCGTCACCCTCAGGAAGGCCTTTGAGGAGAAAGAGAAGGCCGGTCAAAGCGAAGAGCTTCTCTTGGTCGTTCTCGACGAGTTGAACAAGTACGCACCGCGGGAGGGGACCAGCCCGATCAAAGAAATCCTTCTCGACATTGCGGAGAGAGGCCGGTCACTGGGCGTGATCCTGATAGGAGCCCAGCAGACGGCCTCGGAGGTGGAGCGGCGGATCATCGCCAACTCCTCGATACGGGTCGTGGGTCGTCTCGACTCGGCCGAGGCAGCGAGAGAGGAATATGGGTTTCTCCCTGCGGTTCATCGCCAGCGGGCCACGATCATCAAGCCGGGGACGATGATCCTCACCCAGCCCCAGCTGCCGGTGCCATTGGTTCTCGAATTCCCGTTCCCCGCCTGGGCCACACGTGCCTCCGAGGCGGTTCCGGTACTGGGCGATGGCGGGCCGGAGGACCCATTCGAGGATCTCTAGAAGATCGCTAGATCTGTCACAGCGCTCCTCTACGATCGGTCCGGTGGCAGTCAAGATCCTCCACACCTCCGATTGGCATGTGGGCCGGCGTATCCGGGGCCGCGACAGGTCCGAGGAGCATCGGGCGGTTCTTGCCGAGCTGATCGAGATCGCTGTCTCGAACCAAGTCGATCTGACCGTCGTCGCCGGGGATCTCTTCGATGCTTCGTCGCCAACGGCTCTCTCGGAGGAGATCGTCTGGAGGGCGTTGCTTGACCTGGCTGAAGTTTCACCGGTCGTCGTGGTTGCCGGCAATCACGACGGCGCTGCGCGTCTCGACGCGGTCGCGCCCCTTTTGGAGATGGGTCGTGTGACTGTGGTGGGGACGCCTCGCTCGCCGGAGAGTGGCGGCACTGTCGAATTTGGGGAGATCGGGGTGAAGCTGGCCCTTCTGCCCTTCGTCTCACAGCGCGGGATCGTCAAGGCCGAGCACATCATGAGCTCCGACCCCGACCAACATGCCGGCCTGTTCGAGGACCGGCTCCGAAGAATCGTCGAGAAGCTGACTCGGGACATGACGGCCGGGACGGTGAACGTCTTCGTGAGCCATCTCACTGTCTACGGAGCGTTGGCCGGGGGCGGGGAGCGTCAGGCTCACATCTTTGGTTACGCGATTCCGTCGAGTTTGTTCCCTGGCCACCTTTCCTACGTCGCCCTCGGCCATCTGCATCGTCAGCAGAAGATGCCGCACTCCAGCGCCGTCTGGTACTCAGGTTCCCCGCTCCAACTCGACTTTGGCGAGGTCGCAGACCAGAAGGGCGTCCTTCTAGTCGAGGCATCGCCGGGACTCCCCGCCAAAGTCACAGCAGTCCCGCTCTCGGCGGGACGTCGGCTCAGGACGATTCGGGGGACCCTCGATGAAGTCCTGGCCCTTGCCGACGATGTCACCGACGCGTATGTCAAGGTCGAACTTGTCGAGAAGGCCAGGGTCGGACTGGCCGATCAGGTTCGAGACGCAATCCCCGACGTTGTCGAGGTAGTCCTCGAGGCGACAGATCCGGTGAGACGGGAGTCCGAACCGCGTCAGAAACTCAAGCCGACCGAGGCGTTTCACCGGTATCTCACCGAGAAGGGCGTTGAGGACTCCAGATTGGAGTCTCTGTTTGCCGCGCTCCTCGACGAGGCTGCGAAATGAGGAGGGGGGCATGAGGCCGCTCCGGATCCGGGCCGAAGGCTTCTCCGCGTATCGGTCTGCCGTCGAATTGGATTTGGAAGGTGTCGAGTTCTTCTCGCTGTCCGGACCTACCGGGTCGGGGAAATCAAGTCTCGTCGACGCCATGATCTTTGCCCTATTCGGTCGTGTGCCACGCCTCGGGGGCAACGCGGTGGCGCCTGCAATCTCGGCCGGCGCCGTGCGGGCCCGTGTCGCAGTCGACTTCGACGTCGGAGGGGTTGTCTACACAGCGGTACGGATGGCGGAGAGAACCAAGTCAGGTGGAGCCACGGTCACGGAAGCCCGGCTCCAGAGGGGTGACAAGGTTCTGGCCGACGGCGCCGACGATGTCACACGCGAGGTGGAGGACCTTCTCAGACTTCGCTTTGACGACTTCACGAGGACGGTGGTGCTGCCTCAGGGCGAGTTTGCCCGTTTCCTCACCTCGAAAAAAGCAGAGCGCCAATCGTTGCTGCGGAACCTGCTTGGCTTGGATGTCTATTCGACGGTTCGCTCTTTGGCCAGGACCCGGGAATCGGTGGCCGGCGACCGGGCCTCCGTAGCCCGACGTCAACTCGAGGCAATCGAACTTCCGGACGAGGAGATTGTCAAGGAGTCCGAAAATCGTCTCGAGGTCCTCGATGCGCTAGCGAAGACGATCGTGGTAGACGAGGAGCGGTTGGCTCGACTGGATTCTGATTGCGACGAGGAAAGGAAAGAAGTAGAGCGCATCAAAGGATCGCTGCTCCGAC
The DNA here is from genome assembly GCA_004356805.1 of Acidobacteriota bacterium. Taxonomy (GTDB): domain Bacteria; phylum Actinomycetota; class Acidimicrobiia; order Spongiisociales; family ZC4RG35; genus SZUA-217. Next base: position 2,450 of record SMXW01000053.1, read on the forward strand.
TCACCGAAATCGAGCCCCCTGACCGTATCCATGAGCTCGATCAATTGGCCGCCGGCGCAAGGGAGAGGCTTGCCGATGCCGAGAGCGCAATCGAGGTGGCGCGTGGACAGACCGGAGAGCTGGAGGCCCGATTTGCTTCTCTTGTTTCAGTCGATGAGATCAGGGCTCTCCGGAGGTCCCATGTCAGGCTGAGCGAGATGGTGGAGCGACTGGCTCAGCATGATCCTGAGAGCGCTCAGGCGCGGGTGACGGTTGCTCAGTCGGAACTGACAACGGCCAGCGAGAACCTCGAGGAGATTCGCAGCCGTCTGGCAGCCAGTCGGGTCTCCCACGCCGCCCATGTCCTGACCGCCACGCTGGTCGTCGGAGAACCATGCCCGGTGTGTGATCACGAGGTGCTGAGCGTTCCCTCTCGCCCTCCATCCTCTGAGGTGTCAGAGCTGGAGGCTGATGAGGAGAGCGCCGGCCGTGATGTCGACGAGGCTCGGATTGCCCTCGACGAGGCGAATAAGGCGCTTACCCGGATGGAGACCAGTTTCTCTGAGCAAAAGACCCAGCACGACCAGTTGGCCGTCGAGATGAAGGCCGCTCCTTCCCTCGATGATCTCGAGCGCCAGGAAGAGGAGGTGGTCAGATTGACCTCAGACCTCGCGTCGTCCCACGAGGACTTCGTGCGCCGCAAGGATGAGGTCGACAAGGCGGGTTCCACTCTTGAAGACCTGGCCGATTCGGTGCGACGGGTGGGTAGGGATCTCACGACCGCCCAGTTGCGTGTAGCCGATCTGGAGCCGCCGGTTCCTGAGAGCGACGATGTGATCGTGCAGTGGAAAGAGCTCATGCTGTGGAGAGACGAGGTCAGCCAGAAGCTGGCGGCCGAGAGAACCGGTGCCGAGGTCAGAGTGAAAGAGGCCAGGGCCGGGGCTCGAGTCGCCAGGGAGGATCTGGTTTCAAAATTGGAGAAAGCTGGCGTGCCGGCAGTCGAGCCGTTCGCCGTCCAGGTCGCTTCCGAGTTGGAGGTGGCCCGTCAGAAGACGGCCGCCATCGAACAGGCACGGCGAGATGCAACGGAATTGGCCAAAGTGTCTCAGGCCTCGGAGTCTGAGCAAGAGGTGGCCGCGGGTCTCGCCAATCACCTGAGAGCAAACGGCTTCGAAAGATGGTTGATGGTTGGAGCCATGGCTGACCTGGTCGCCGGGGCGAATGACCTCCTTTCTCAGTTGTCGGACGGCGGCTACTCCCTCAGTTCCGACGATGACGGCACTTTCTCGATTGTCGACCACCGCAATGCCAACGAGACCCGAAGCGTGTCCACGCTCTCCGGTGGCGAGACATTTCTTGTCTCTCTCGCTCTTGCACTTTCTTTGGCCGAGACGCTGGCGGCGGCGGGTGGTGCCGACCTCGACGCCATCATCCTCGACGAGGGGTTCGGCACACTCGATGATGAGTCGTTGGACACTGTTGCCTCTGTTCTCGAGGATCTGGCCGGCAGGGGACTGGTGGTCGGCGTGATTACTCACGTGAAGGAGCTGGCATCACGGGCACCTGTTCGCTTCGTTGTGTCCCGCGAACCAGCCGGATCGAAGGTGGTGAAGGTCTCGTGAGGTTCACCGTTGAAGCTTGGGACTCCGACTACGGGGCGCCCACCGAGCAGGCACTCGAGGACGCATCCTCGAATGTCGACCCATCAGTCGAGTTTCCGATAAAAGACTGGCGTCCCTTGCTGCCAGAGATCGACCACCTGGACGACGTTCTCTTTATTGATGGTGTTCGCAGAGTGGACGCCACTCTTTGGATCGAGCAACCACCGGACTTCCCGGGGTTTGCCCTGGCAGCCACGTATGCCGCGGGTGCCGTGCGTTGCAACGGCAAGGCCACACTCGAGGTCGCAGAGGTGGAGAGGGGGCTTTTCACCTCAGCTCCCGCCGCCGACATCGAGACCGGCGTTGGGACCTACGAGGTAAAGGCGACAAAGGGGACCACTTCCGAGGAGCTCTGGCTCGGCATCCAGCAGCGGATGGGAGCCCTCGAGGCCATTGCTGCTCGCAAGGCCGGAGCCGCCGAACTGCTGGTTGTCGACGGACCGCTTTCCCACGCAAGGGACCTCGACAACGCCGTTGGTTACGTCAAGACCCAGAAGGTTCAATATCTGCCAATGGAGCTGCGCTCGGTTCTTATGGAGCTACCAGCCGGATACCGCACGCCGCTGTTTCTCACTACGACATCCTGGAGCCGCTTCTCCTGGTATCTCCGACTGGCCAATCACGAAGGGCCGGCCGGTGGACTGGTTCGCTGTGAGATAGATGCCGACAGGCCGGTGGCGGATGCCGCACGCATAGCGACTCGTGTCAGCGCCACTCTTCCCCGTTTTGCCTCAGCGAGTCACAAAGACCCGCGAGCACCCCAGAATCTCTATCCGATCGGCGGCCTGGAGCGTGAGCTTCGCCATCGTCTCGGCGACAAGGAGCTGGCGATGCGTGCCCTCCGGAGTGCATCGCGGCCGGCGGCTTGAACACCGGGGTGGGGGAAGTCCTAGACCTCTCGCCGTGACGCCAGCAGGGCCCCGGCGATCACCAGGACGACACCGATCACAGCTACCGGAGCAACGATCTCGTTGCGGAACACGACCCCGAGAATCAGGGCCACGACCGGAATTACGTATGTGATGAAAGCGGATCGCGTAGGGCCGACACGTCCCGAGAGAGTGCCCATGAGTACGAACGCCACTCCTGTTCCCACAACCCCGACAGCCAGCAACGCCAGCAGCGATGGCCAAGCGAAAGAGGATTGTGTCAGTCCATATATTCCGAACGGAGTCACTGCGGCCGCGGCGACCCACTGGGCTCGAGCGATGACGGGGAGCGATCCGTAACGCTGCTGAAGCGGGGCAACCATGTTGAGAGCGACGGCGTAAGCAATGGTGGCCACCAAGACCATGACCACACCGATGGTGGCCGTCGTCCCGGTGCCGGCCGAAGGCAGAGCGATCGCCACGATCCCGACGAAACCAACGGCGAGTCCTGCCATTTGGAGCCGTCCGGGAAGGGCCCTGAGGAGGATGGTGGCCAGCAGAGCGGTGAAGATTGGAGTCGCCCCGTTGAGCATCCCGGCGACGGCGGAATCGATCCATAGCTGCGCAATAGGGAAAAGAGTCATTGGCAGAGCGATCCAGACGAGGCCAAGGATTCCAACGCGTGAGAGGTCTCTAGTCTCGATCTTCGTTTTGCGGGCCTTGGGAAGAATGGCGATCACCGCCGCGCCGAAACCAACTCTCAGCCATGTGACCAGTCCAGGGTGGAACGCGTCGAGTCCTATCGCCATGAAAAGGAACGAGGCACCCCATATCAGGCTGAGCGACACGAAGAGGCCCCAGTCGATGGGAGCAAAGGCATCCCGGTTGGTCCCGTGCGAGGTTGTCAGAATTCGTGGTGTGGTCATGTATTCAGAACCCCTGATGGATCGGAGTGGTTGCAGTCGAATCTGTGCCGGTTAACCCCGGTTGGGCTGGAGATAATCCGGGGTCGGGATCCCGTCACGTAGATCATCTGACGGCTCGGGGTCTCCGGCGACGACACTGAGCGGGATGACACCTGCCCACGCGTCCGACTTCAGATCATCAGGATCGTCATTAGGGCCTCCCGAGCGCACTTTGGCGGAGACCTCATCAAGGGGGAGTCCGATGACCGAGGTTTGTTTGATCTCCGCCTCGGTCGGCCGACGGATGTCGGAGAGGCGGCCGGGGATCAAGATGTCGACGATCACGTCTAGCGCCTTCTCGTGTTCCTCACCGGTGAGAATACGCCCCTGCCCGTGGACCACGACACTGCGATAGTTGGCCGACGAGTGGAACCCGCTCCGGGCCACGACCAGTCCGTCGATGTGAGTCACCCCGACACTCAGAGGCGACCCATCCCTGACCGCTTTGACCAAACCCGACGAGTTCGACCCGTGGAGGAGCAGTTGGTCACCATTCCGCACGTATAGCGTCGGAATCACAACCGGTCGGTTTTCGATTACGTATGCGGCGTGACAAACGAAACCTTCATCGAGGATCTCGTTGATCTGTTGGCGATCTGTCACTCCGCGTTCGGGCAGCCTACTTATCAGCGTCTTCTCGCCCATCAGTGCTCCGACCTTGCCTCACGGGTCATGAGGCTGAGGACTGCGTCTCTGGGATGAACCCCCTCGTGCAACACCTGTCCCACGTGTTCGGCGATCGGCATCTCGACTCCTGCCCGAGCAGCGAGACCGAGAACGCTTTTCGTCGTCTTGACCCCCTCGGCGACCATGTTCATCTCGGCAACGATCTCATCGAGGCTCTTCCCCTCGGCAAGACCTACCCCCACGCGGTGATTCCGGCTTCGAGTGGAGCTACAGGTCGCGATCAGGTCACCCATACCGGCGAGGCCGGCAAAGGTTGTCGGTTGCCCTCCCAGGGTCACACCGAGGCGTGTCAACTCGGCGAGCGCTCGTGTGATCAGAGTGGCGCGGGAATTGTCGCCGAACCCCAGGCCATCCGACATCCCGGCGGCGATTGCCATCACATTCTTGAGAGCGCCTCCCAACTCACAGCCGATCACATCGTCGTTGGTGTAGATGCGGAAGGTCGGTCCCATGAGGACATCCTGGATCGAGCGCGCCGTGTCGGCATCTCGCATTGCGATGACGGCAGCCGTTGGTTGGCCGTCGATGACCTCGGAGGCGAGATTGGGCCCAGTGAGAACACCCATCCGTGATGAATCATGATCTGGAGCCTCGGCAGCCACGACTTCCGTCATGGTCGCCAGCGTGCCTTGCTCGATCCCTTTGGTCAGAGAGATGATCGGGGTGTCGTTGCTGATGGCTGTCGCCGCCTCTCTGAAGACTGCTCTAAACCCATGTGACGGGACGGCAACCACCAGGGCATCGGCCCCTCGCACCGCCGTCTCCAGTTCCGAGGTTGCCTTGAGGAGGTCGGGCAAATGGTGGCCGGGTAGGTAGTCGCTGTTCTCTCTCGTGTCGTTGATTGCCGAGGCGAGCTCGGCGCGACGTGCCCAAAGGGTGGTGGGGACAGATCTCGCAGCTAGAGAGGCCACCGTGGTCCCCCACGAGCCTGCGCCAATGACGGCGATGCGTTGCATCGACGGCACGGTAGCTATTCCAGCGACACGCCACTCGTGTGCTGGCGCCCTTCTAACCTGCCTTGCCGATGAGTCTTTCGATCGGAATCGTCGGCTTGCCGAACGTTGGCAAGTCCACGCTCTTCAACGCACTGACCAGCGCCGGGGTCCTTGTCGCCAACTATCCGTTTGCGACTATCGATCCGAATACGGGGATCGTCCCCATCCCTGACGGGCGTCTCGAAATTCTGGCCGAGGTGTTCAAGTCGAAGAAAATCACACCGGCAACTGTCACTTTCATCGACATCGCCGGTCTGGTGGAAGGTGCCAGCGAGGGTGAGGGGCTGGGCAACCAGTTTCTGGGCAACATCCGCGACGTCGATGCCATCTGCCACGTTGTGCGTGCATTTGGGTCCTCAATCGTCGTCCACGTCGATCACGATCTTGATCCGCAGAGGGATATCGAGACCGTTGAGGCGGAGTTGGCGATTGCCGACCTTGAAACAATCGACAAGCGTCTCCCTCGCCTGGAGAAACAGGCCACGATCGACAAGACGCTTCAGCCTCACGTTGACCTCCTTCAGACTCTTCGTGCTGTCGTTGCATCTGGCGAGATGGTGAGCCGAAACGCTGCGCTCATGAATCGACAGGCCGAGTTCGCCGATCTGCATCTCTTGACGGCCAAGCCGGTGATCTATGTCTTCAACGCCGACGAGACCTTGCTGACGTCCCCCGACCGCAAGTCCGAACTTGCTGCAATCGTGGCGCCGGCCGACGCTCTGTTTCTTGACGCCCAAATAGAAGCCGAGTTGACCGAGCTGACGCTCGAGGAGCGGATCGAGCTGTTGGCGTCCGTTGGCCAGGACGAGCCCGGTCTGCACGCTGTGATTCGGATGGCATATCGCGTCTTGGGTTTGCAGACCTTTCTCACGGGTCGTGAGAAGGAGACGCGTGCCTGGACGGTTCGCTCCGGCGCCACCGCTCCGGAGGCGGCAGGTGTGGTCCATACCGACTTCCGACGTGGCTTCATTGCGGCCGAGGTCGTGGACTACGACCTTCTGGTTGATGCCGGCTCATGGCAAGCGGCTCGCTCCAAGGGCCTGGTTCGAACCGAGGGCAAGTCATATGTCTTGAAACCCAACGATGTAGTGGAGTTCAGGTTCAACGTTTAGCTGGAGTTGGCGGCCCGGCCCCTCTCCTTGGATTCGCCTTATGATGGGGCTGTCAACGAAGTCGACGGGAGAGCCCCGAGGTCGGGGCGCCGAAGGGGCAACTCCTTCCCGGAATCTCTCAGGCCAATAGGACCGTCGGCCGAGGCAGCGCTGAAGTTCACGACAGCGGGGAAGGGCACGTCGTTTAGGAGACACCAATGCCCCATCCCACGGAGAGATTCCAAGACCGGCACATTGGGCCACGCGTCTCGGACGTCGAGAAAATGCTGGCGACAATCGGGGCAACGTCGCTTGACGATCTGATCGACCAGACAGTCCCTGGATCCATCCTCGATACAGAGTTGAACCTGCCCGATGCCCTCACGGAACCGGAAGTTGTGGCGAGGCTCCAGGAACTCGCCGGCTTGAACCAGGTGCTCACATCCCTCATTGGGCTTGGTTACCACGACACGATCATGCCTCCAGTTATTCAGAGGAATGTCCTCGAGAATCCGGCGTGGTACACCGCGTACACCCCATATCAGCCTGAGATTTCCCAGGGTCGTCTCGAGGCTCTCCTGAATTTCCAGACAATGGTCTCGGATCTCACCGGTCTGGACATCGCAAACGCTTCTCTTCTCGATGAGCCAACAGCCGCCGCCGAGGCAATGGCAATGAGCCGTCGTCTTTATCGAGGCGACGGCAAGATCTTCTACATCGATCCGGACTGTCACGAGCCGACGAAGGCTGTTGTGGGGACCCGGGCAAGAGCCGCAGGAATCGATGTGCGTGACATGGATGATGACGTTGACCCGTCCCTCGCCTTTGGTGTGCTTCTTCAATACCCGGGTTCGAGCGGCGCAATTCGTGATCACCGGGATGTCGCCGACTCCTTCCACGAGGCCAATGCTGTGGTCGTGGTCGCCGCCGACCTTCTTTCCTTGACGATGCTCACACCACCGGGGGAGTGGGGAGCCGACATAGCGGTCGGGTCGGCGCAGCGTTTTGGTGTGCCTTTTGGTTTCGGAGGGCCCCACGCCGGGTTCATCTCGACCAGGAAGAAACTGGTGAGAGGTCTGCCCGGCCGTCTCGTTGGCGTCTCCAAAGACAGCGCTGGTCGCCTCGCCTATCGGCTGGCACTTCAAACGAGGGAACAGCACATCCGTCGCGAAAAGGCGACATCCAATGTCTGCACAGCCCAGGTTCTTCTGGCGGTGATCGCCGGTCTCTATGGGTGTTGGCACGGACCTGAAGGTCTCAAAGCCATCGCTGGTGAAGTGAACCGACTCACGACCTTTCTGGCGGAAGGGTTGGCCGAGTCGGCCTATCGACTCACCAGTGAGACATGGTTTGACACCATCACGGTTCGGACGCCGGGGAGGGCCACGGAGATCATCGCTCGCGCGCTGAAGGCCGGCATCAACCTGGGGTTTGTCGACGACGACCACGTCCGGATTTCGCTCGATGAGAAGACCACCGAGAAGATCGTTCTGAAGGTTCTGGTGGCATTTGGGGCGAAGAGGCCTCACTCGTCTGGCGTGGGTGGCGTCCCGGTCGAAGCGACGAGAAAGTCCGCCTTCATGACTCATCCCGTATTCAGTCTCCACCAGTCGGAGCATGAGATGCTTCGCTATCTGCGAAGACTTGCCGACAGGGACCTGGCCTTGGACCGCAGCATGATTCCGCTCGGTTCGTGCACCATGAAACTCAACGCGACGACCGAGATGATCCCGATGACCTGGTCGGGATTTGCTGACATCCACCCATATGTGCCGATAGATCAAGCCGCGGGTTACATGGAGCTGATCAGGGAGCTGGAGACTTACCTTGCCGACATCACCGGGTATGACACTGTCTCATTGCAGCCCAATGCGGGATCTCAGGGGGAACTGGCAGGTCTTCTTGCCATATCCGCCTATCACCGATCGAGGGGTGATGAGCATCGTGATGTGTGCCTCATCCCCGCCTCAGCCCATGGGACCAATGCCGCATCAGCCGTGATGGCCGGTATGCGTGTCGTTGTTGTTGCCACCGACGACGGAGGCAACGTCGACCTCGACGATCTCGATGCCAAGGCCGCAGATCATGCCGATGAGCTGGCGGTGGCGATGGTGACGTACCCCTCGACACATGGCGTTTTCGAGGAAGGAATCAAACGACTGACGGAGACTGTCCACTCCCATGGGGGTCAAGTTTATGTCGACGGCGCCAACCTCAATGCGTTGGTAGGGCTGGCCCGCCCGGCCGAGTTTGGTGCCGATATTGGTCATCTCAATCTTCACAAGACATTCACCATCCCCCATGGCGGCGGAGGTCCCGGCATCGGGCCTGTGGGAGCTGTGGCACATCTGGCGCCGTTCCTTCCGAGTCATCCTCTCCTGCCCGCAGCCGGTCCAAAGACAGGGATTGGGCCCGTATCAGGGGCTCCTTTCGGGTCGGCCGGGATCCTGCCCATTCCATACGCCTACGTCCGTCTCATGGGAGCCGACGGGCTGCGACAAGCGACTCGGGTGGCGATCCTGTCAGCGAACTACGTTGCTCGACGACTCGACCCCCATTTCCCGGTTCTCTACTCAGGCCAAGGCGGCCGTGTTGCCCACGAATGCCTTCTCGACCTTCGCCCACTCGCCAAGGAGACCGGGATAACCGCCGAGGACGTGGCTAAACGCCTTATCGACTACGGGTTCCATGCCCCCACCCTCTCCTTTCCGGTGGCGGGCACATTGATGGTCGAGCCGACGGAATCGGAGAGTCTCGAGGAGCTCGACCGATTCTGCGAGGCGATGATCGCGATCCGTTCCGAAGCGGACCGAGTCGGTTCAGGGGAGTGGCCACTGGATGACAATCCGCTGGTTCTCGCTCCCCACACCACGGAGGATGTTGCGGCCAACGACTGGGATCGTGCATATACGAGGGAGGAAGCAGCCTTTCCCGTCGAAAGCCTCAGGTTCGATAAGTACTGGCCGCCGGTTGGTCGGATCGACGGTGTGGGTGGCGACCGGAATCTGATCTGTGCCTGCCCTCCATTGGACGCCTACCGCTAGACCGGTATTGACATTCCGCC
>SMXW01000054.1 GCA_004356805.1 Acidobacteriota bacterium
ATTACGACGCGAAGTCGAGTCCGATGTCTAGTTGTGGTGGTGAGTGGGTGATCCAACCAACGGAGATGATGCCAACCCCAGTTTGGGCAATCGCTCTGACGGTCTCCAGGGTCACACCCCCTGAAGCCTCTGTGACGATCGTGTCATTAGTCATCTTCACGGCCTGTCGCAACGTGGCGAGATCCATGTTGTCGAGGAGAACACGGTCAGCATCCGTGCCAACGACCTCAGCCAACTGGTCGAGACTCTCTACCTCGACTTCTACCATCACATCAGGGCCGACAGAGGCCCGTGCCTTCGCCACAGCTTTCGCAATATCACCGGCGGCGACGATGTGGTTGTCCTTGATGATCACAGCGTCGTACAAACCCGTGCGGTGGTTGACCCCACCACCCATCTTCACGGCGTACTTGTCCAGGATGCGGAGCCCGGGCATCGTCTTTCGGGTGTCTGAGATCAAGGCCCCTGTGCCCTCCACGGCGTCCACCAGACGAGCAGTTTCGGTGGCAACCCCCGACATTCGACCAATCAGGTTCAACGCAGTCCGCTCGGCAGTGAGGATCGACCTCGCTGTTCCCTCGACCACTGCCAGGGTGGCTCCAGAGTCGACCCGGTCACCATCGGACGCGCTTGCCTCAAATACCAGACTGGGGTCAACCACCGTGAAGGCGTACCCGGCGACATCCAACCCCGCAACAACCCCCGGGCTCCGTGCAACAAACTCGCCCCGAGCCATCGTTCCCTCGGGGACAACTGCTTGCGTGGTGACGTCGCCAATGTCTGACAAGTCCTCGCCTAGGGCCCGCTCCACTATGGCGGCGTAATCCGATCGTTTCACTATCCGACCACGACCGTTTCGACCGCACCAGTGTCGATGAGCGTCCGGTGCTCCTGGGTCGGGTCCAAGTCGGGGTAGTCGGCTCGATAATGACCCCCACGGGACTCGCTACGCCTGAGAGCTGCCATCACCATCATCAGGCCAAGATCGGCAGCATCGCGACCGGCGATCGTTCTCCTGAGAATGGGTCCGAGCTCGAGGATCGCGTTCCGGGCTTCCCACAGACCGTCGCCGGTGCGAACCAGCCCGACCCGGTCCCACATGATCTTGCGAAGATCCTCGAGGGCCGGCCCTGGGAGAACCGGCAAGCGCAGAGATTCCTTGGGAACGCTGAGATCACCGACCGGGTCAACCATGTGGTCACTCACATTGAGTGCCACGCGGGCACCAAATACCAGTCCCTCGAGTAGAGAGTTGGAGCCCAGGCGATTGGCTCCGTGTACTCCCGTTGAGGCGCACTCACCCACAGCCCACAATCCATCAACCGACGTCCGACCGTGGGTATCGGCGTCGATGCCACCCATGTAGTAATGGGCGGCCGGGGAAACGGGGAGAAGGTCGTGTGCCGGGTCGAGATCGACCGACATCGCATGAGCTGTGACCGTCGGGAACCGCTCATGAAAGTTGATGATCGACCGAGCGTCCAGATATGCACCGGAACCGCGGTCGTGTTGCCAGAAAATCGCTCTCGCCACGATATCGCGAGGGGCAAGCTCCGCCATTGGGTGGTATTGGTCCATGAACCGTCTTCCGTGGGGGTCGACCAGCGTCGCTCCCTCTCCACGAAGCGCCTCTGTGAGAAGAGGCATCGGGTCCTTTCCAGCCAGGAGCGCCGTCGGGTGGAACTGGACGAACTCCAGATCGGCAAGCCGAGCCCCGGCACGACAGGCCATCACGATTCCTTCGCCGGTGACACCTGGAGGGTTCGTTGTCATCGAATACATACGACCGGCGCCACCGGTGGCCATGACCACAGCAGGTGCGACATAGATGTGTCGCTGCTTACCGGCTGCCGTGATTACGCCGGCGACCCTGTCAGCCGTTCGTACAAGGTCGACCACTCGCCCCTCGATGACTGTGACAGTTTCGCCGAGTGAGGCGTTCAACGCCCTCATGACCTCGGCGCCCGTTGCATCGCCATCAGCGTGGACAACTCGATGTTTCTGGTGACCGCCTTCCCGACCAAGCAGCAGTTCTCCCTGGTCGTTCCGATCGAACTCGGCACCCATCTCAATCAACCGCTCGATGGCGGCGGGGCCGCCACGTGTCAGAGCGTCGACGGCAGCAGCTCCGGCAAGGCCGCCCGAAACGGCGAGAGTGTCTTCGGCATGTGCGCGGGGAGAGTCGTCGGTGGCAAGGGCAGCCGCAATACCTCCCTGGGCCCACCACGTCGAGCCCGCATCGGGCGCCGAGATCACATACGCCCGATCGAGACCCAGCGCAACAGAGAGGCCGGCGACGCCTGCCCCAACGATCAGAGGGGCGTCGAGCCGTGACAACTTGGCCATGGGTCTAGCCCATCAGTCCTGTCGTCCGACCTCGAGCATGCGAGTGACGGCGCGACGGGCACGCTCAGCGACATCCTGGGGAATCTCGATCTGGTAGGTCAACGTCTCCAGTGAACGTTTGATGTTGTCGAGCGTGATCCGCTTCATGTGGGGACACAGGTTGCATGGGCGAACGAACTCGGTATCGGGTGCCGCCGACGCAATGTTGTCGGCCATTGAGCACTCGGTGATCATCATCACCTTCCGAGGGCGATTATCGCTCACCCATTTGATCATGCCGTGCGTCGATCCCACGTAATCGGCTTCGGCTAGAACGTCGGGCGGGCACTCGGGATGAGCGATAACCGGTATGTCGCCCATATCCCTCTTGTAATCCGAGATCTCCTCGCCGGTGAATCGCTCATGAACCATGCATGAGCCTTCCCAGAGGATGACTTCGACATCAGTCTTACTGGCGACCCACTTCCCCAGGTACTGATCCGGGGTGAAGATCACTCGGTCAACGCCGAGGGACTCCACCACCGCCAGGGCGTTGCCGGAGGTGCAGGTTATCTCTGACTCCGCCTTCACCTCGGCAGACGTGTTGACGTATGAGACAACAGGCAAACCGGGATACTGCGCTTTCATCCGGCGCACATCGGCCCCCGTGATCCCGTCTGCAAGGGAACAACCCGCCGCCAGATCGGGGATCAGAATCGTCTTCTCAGGATTGATGATCTTGGCCGTCTCCGCCATGAACTTGACGCCGGCCAGAACGATCACGTCGGCATCAGCTTCAAGGGCGAGATTGGCAAGTGCCAACGAGTCACCGGTGATGTCGGCCACCAGATGGAAGATGTCCGGTGTCATGTAGTTGTGGGCGGCAACGATGGCATTTCGCTCGATCTTCAGCCTGTTGATCTCATCCACCAACGGCTGGACAGCGGCAATCTCCTCCTCGGGGAGGACATCGGTAGCTCTGGTGATCTGGATCGTCGTCAGGTGTGACTCCGTGGCCGAACAGCTTGAATTGTAGAGGTTGACGAGACGATGTCGGCAGGTGAGGGCCAAGACGCCTCGAATCGAGAGATCGCGGTCGCGTTGAGTGTCACATCGACTGAGAAAAAGAGGAACTGGAGCGTGTAGTCCGGAGAGAGCTTGACAAAGATCTGATCGGTCCCCGTACTGTTCACGTGAGAGTCACATCCCGGCGACCCGGTGTCGGCGACGAGCTCAACACAGTCGGTGACATCACTCGGGCTGATTGCTGATGCCTGAAGACTCGCGTCAGAGACCGCTATGACGGCTTCCGGAGACGTTTCCCCATCCCACGGGTCGATGGTGGCTCCGTAGCGGGCGGCCTCCCTGGCAGCATGTTCCATGGTGTTATTGACGTTCCAAGCACGGGCGTGGTCCAGATGCCCATTGTCAGAAGAAGGAGGATCGGCAGAACGAGCGCGGCCTCGATCAAGGCGGCGCCGCGCTCACCGAATCTGTTCTTCAACCGGTTCACGACGACCACTTTCCTTTACGGACGGTGAACCTCCGCGTACACCGCTCACCGGTGGTTAGCGGAGTTTTCTGGGTACAGCTCGAAGCCTGATCAGGGAGCAACAAGTTTGATTCCAGTTTCGATTGCAACCGTGTTCCCCAGGGGCTGGAAAGCCTCACCGTTGTCGCAGGCGGCATCGGGGCCAAACCAGATGATGTCGGCGTCAATCGGCCCACCGAGGTCGGCGATCTCACTCGGCTCCCAGATATAGACCGTGTAGAACCCGATGATCTTCATGTCCTTGCGACCGTTGGGCCAGTCGCCTGCGCTGTCGTCGATGTCCCAATCGGTGTCTTTGCTGACAATGGGCACCGTCGCGATCCGAACCGAGTCGCATTTCATGGCTTGCCCGTTGTAGTACCAGTGCTTGGCATCGGGGTTGGCCGCAATCTGGCTATTGGCGAAGGTCCCATAGATTAGCCAATCCGACGCAACGTCTACATGTGGTTGATGATGGCGTCACCAAACTCCGAGGTCTTCACCTCGATGGCGTCGTCGGTGAGTCGAGCGAAGTCGTAGGTCACCGTCCTCGCCGCGATAGCCCCTTCGAGACCCTTGATGATGAGATCCGCTGCCTCGTCCCAGCCCATATAGCGAAACATCATCTCGCCTGACAGGATTATCGAGCCGGGGTTGACCTTGTCCTGACCGGCGTATTTTGGAGCCGTGCCGTGGGTGGCCTCGAAGATGGCCACCCCGGTGTCGTAGTTGATGTTCCCGCCCGGGGCTATCCCGATACCGCCCACCTGAGCGGCAAGGGCATCAGATAAGTAGTCACCATTGAGGTTGGTGGTTGCTATCACGTCGTAGTTGGCGGGACGGGTGAGTATCTGCTGGAACATCGCGTCAGCTATGACGTCTTGGACGAGGAGTTTGTCGCCGGCATCGCCGCCGCTGTCCTCCCAGGACACGGCCCTGTCGGCAAACTCGTCCTTCACGACCTCGTACCCCCAGGATCGAAAGGCACCCTCGGTGAACTTCATGATGTTGCCCTTGTGGACAAGGGTCACCGACTTGCGGTTATTCGCCAGAGCGAACTTGATAGCTGCACGGACAAGACGCTTCGATCCGGTGACCGACACCGGTTTGAGACCAAGTCCCGAGTCGGCACGGATCTCCCAGCCGAACTCGTCCTTTACGAACTCGAGCAGCTTCTGCGCCTCGTCGGTACCCTCCTCGAGCTCCTTCCCCGCATAAACATCCTCGGTGTTCTCCCGGAAGATCACCATGTCAACAAGACCAGGGTTCTTCACCGGCGAGGGCACCCCGTCGAACCAGCGCACAGGGCGAACACATGCGTAGAGATCGAGTGTCTGACGAAGGGCAACGTTCAACGATCGAATGCCACCACCAATGGGCGTGGTCAGCGGACCCTTGATCCCAACCAGGTACTCGCCAAATGCGTCGACAGTCTCGTCGGGAAGCCACGACCCGGTCTCGTTGTATGCCTTCTCACCGGCCAAGACCTCCTTCCAGGCAATGCTGCGCCCGCCGTCATAAGCCTTCTCGACCGCAGCATCGAAGACCCTGACGGCGGCGGCCCATATGTCGGGACCGATGCCGTCGCCCTCTATGAAGGGGATGATTGGGTTGTCAGGGACGTTGAGACCGTCCGGTCCCATGGTGATTGGAGTACCCATGGCCAAAGACTCCTAAGAGAGACAAATCGGAGACCTGGAGACTAGCCAGCCAGTCATTTAGGTCTTCTTTCCGGTCACAGCGCAGAATGTCCTCCTTGTGCCCGACGCAGACCCGCGAGGACGTGACGACATCACCGGCTACGTCGACCTCGGTGGGCTCAAGGGCAACATCGGAGACCAGAACTACGAGATTCCGTCCGGCAACGATGTCAGTGGTTACGGGAGCGTGGTCATCTACTGCCAGCCCTTCCAGGTGATTTTCAGCGTGGCGATTCTGGGCTAGGACCGCCTGGCGCCGGCCGCCGTCACCGTGTTGACGAGAAGCATTGCCCTGGTCATCGGGCCAACACCACCCGGAACGGGGGTGATCGCTCCGGCAACCTCGACAACCGACTCGAAGTCGACGTCGCCGACCAGCCCGTCATCGGTTCGGCTGATTCCCACATCAATCACCGTCGCCCCTGGCTTCACGTGCTCGGCTGTGATCAATCGAGGAGAGCCCACCGCGGCTACGACAATGTCGGCATCGGCCGTTTCTGCAACGAGGTCTCGAGTACGCGAGTGCGCCACTGTCACGGTGGCGTCGACACCCTTCTCCGAGAGCATCAGTGCCAGCGGCCGACCAACCAGAAACGACCTACCCACAACAACCACCTTGACCCCGGCGACCGCAATGTTGTACTCGTCGAAGATGCGCATGATTCCCGAGGGTGTGCACGGTCGGAGCCCTGGCCTACTTAGCGCCAGCAGCCCGAGGTTGAAAGGATGGAGACCGTCAACGTCCTTCAACGGGTCGATTCGCTCAACAATGGCCTCGGCATCGAGTCCGTCGGGAAGCGGGAGCTGCACCAGGATCCCATCAACGTTTTCGTCTGCGTTCAGCTCGTCGATCAGCGACTCGAGAACATTCTGCGCCACGGTGTGTGATAGCTCGTGATGGAGCAGCCTGATACCCACCTGCTCGGCGTCGCGACGCTTGCCGCGAACATAACTGTGCGAAGCCGGGTCGTCTCCGACCAGCACCGTGGCCAACCCCGGTGTGTAGTCCAGACCGGCGATCACAACCGCTATCTCGTCTTTCACCCTGGATGCAACCAGTTTCCCGTCCAGTATCTGAGCGCTCACGTCAATGTCTGAAATGCCTCTCTCCTGTGAATACCAGGGCAATGCCGTGCTCATTTGCCGCGTCGATCAGTTCCTGATCGTTCCTTGATCCTCCCGGCTCGACGACCGCAGTCACCCCGGCCATAGCCAGAGCGTCAAGACCGTCGCGGAACGGGAAGAAGGCGTCGGAAGCGGCAACCGCACCCTCGGCTCTGGCGCCAGCCTTCGTCACCGCGCGTTCGGCGGCCCCGACCCGGGACTGGTCGCCGGCACCGACACCCACCGCCTGCTCACCGCTGGCAAGGACCACGGCGTTCGACTTGGTGTGAGCCGCCACGATCCAGGCAAACTCCAGGGCACGAAGTTCTTCGTCGGTCGGAGCCCGCTCGGAGACCGTATCCCAGGTCTCACCGTCAAAGCTGTCCCGGCTCTGAACGAGTAGACCTCCATCGACCCTCCGGTAGTCATCGCCACCTGGTGATGGCTCCGGTGCGGAGAGGACCCGAAGATTCTGTTTGGCGGTCAGGACTTCGAGCGCATCGGTGTCAACGGACCGGGCGACAACGACTTCCGCGAAACGCAGTGCAACGGCCTCCGCGGTTTCTCCGTCCAGAGTCCCATTGATTCCTATTACTCCTCCAAATGCTGCCAGAGAGTCGCCATCCCAAGCCTTTTCGAAGGTGTTGAGGACCGTCCCCCCTCGCGCAGCACCGCAGGCATTGGTGTGCTTCACGACAACCACGGCGTCCGGACCAAGATCTGTGGCAAGTCGCCATGCAGCCTCGGCGTCGGCATAGTTGTTGAAGGACATCTCCTTGCCCTGGTGGAATGTGGCCAGGGCCCACCATGGCTCTGCTCCGTCCTCTTGGTAGAGCGTGGCGGATTGATGGGGATTCTCGCCGTAACGAAGACCCGACACCTCGCGGAGTGGGATGACTTTGTCATCACCGATCCAGCCCACCACCGCAGCGTCGTAACTCGCAGTGTGGAAGAAGGCTTCAGCAGCAAGTCGCTTCCTCAGCTCCGGGTCCATGCCCCCACTCTCGATGGCCCCCGCCACGTCGTCGTACTGATCGGGCGACACAACGACTCCGACGTGATAGTGGTTCTTGGCTGCCGCCCGAACCATCGCCGGACCGCCGATGTCGATCTTCTCGATGATGTCCGAATCGGTCGCATGGCGACCGGCCACCGTCTCCCGGAAGGGATAGAGGTTGCAAACAACCAGGTCGAAGCGCTCGATCCCGTTGGCGGTGAGATCATCGTCGTCGATCTCACCCCTGGCCAAAATCCCGGCGTGGATGGCGGGGTGCAGGGTCTTCACCCGCCCACCGAGTATCTCCGGCGCTCCCGTGACTTCACTCACACGGGTCACTTCGAGCCCGGCTTCTTCAAGGGTCGTCGCGGTGCCTCCTGAGGAAACGATCTCGTATCCCGCGGCCACCAAACGCTTGACAAACGGCGCCAGTCCGGTTTTGTCGTAAACACTCACCAGGGCCCTCATCGCCAGGCCACCTTGCGACCATCGACGGTCAGGTCTCCCTGAACCAGGGCTCGTACGACCGTCGGGTATAGATCGTGTTCCTCGACCTGGATCCGTGCGTGGAGGCTCTCCACCGTGTCGTCGGGCTCGACAGGGACCGAGCGCTGGGCGATGACTGGCCCGTGATCGACCTTCTCGTCGACAAAGTGGACCGTTACGCCGGTGACCTTGACACCGTGCTCCAGAGCGTTCTGAACGGCGTTCATGCCGGGGAACGAAGGAAGAAGAGATGGGTGAACATTGAGGATCCGATTGGGAAAACGGTCAATGAACGAAGACGAGAGAACTCTCATGAATCCAGCAAGAACTACTCCTTTTGCTCCGCTCTCCTCGACCAGATCTGCAACGGCCGATGAGAAACCATCACGGTCCGAGTGGTCTCGCCACCCGACGACGGCGGTCTCGATACCGGCATCGATGGCACGGACAAGCGCTCTTGCTTCGGCCTCATCAGAGACAACCATCCGAATGTGGGAAGCGACGTCGGTCGTGTCGATTAGAGCCTGGAGGTTGGTACCCGAGCCAGATGCGAGTACTGCGATGTCGATCTTGCCCTCCGAGATGCCAGTGCGGCGCGCAGTGTAGAGCTTGCCGAAATCGTACCGAATGACTCGTCCCCATATACGATGGGACACTCCCACGATGAGCTACCAGAATGTCTCCGCTGCCGACTGGGCCCAATGGATCGATGACAACGGCGCGTTGATCCTCGATGTGCGTCGGCCCAAGGAGTGGGCGCTGGGAACCCTTCCCGATGCCATCCTGATGAGTATGCACGACATCCCGGCCCGCTTGGGAGAACTCTCCAAAGACCAAGCGATCCTGTGTGTATGTCGATCCGGTGACCGAAGCGGGCAGGTAGCCGCTTTTCTCGCACAAAACGGCTACGAGAGTGTCGCCAACATGACCGGCGGAATGAAGGCCCTCGGGATGCAGGGCTGAACAAAAGCATGCAGACGGTCCGAGCTGAAGGTCTTGACCACTAGAACTGTGTATTGGATCCAGGAAGGTGTGGCTGTGAGCCGGTGGTTCTGGCAAACGCCGGTGTAACCGAGCCGCTCCAAATATTGTCCAACAAGGGGTGAAGACCAGTGGCGCTCACCGCCCCAGGTCTCCGACTGAACGGACAGCACATGACGCCCACACGAGGGCAATAATGAGCGACGGGGAAAAAGCCCGCTGGCTGTGGCCCTTGGGCATCGGATTGACAGTGGTAGCTCTGGCCATCGTGGCCCTCGTCCGCGAACCGGTTCAATTGGATCCGAGCACCCCGGAAGGAACCGTCCAGGAATACCTGCAAGCGATCAGCGACGAGGACTACAACAAGGCATTCGAGCTTCTCGACCCCGAGGGATTCGAAGGTTGCA